>NZ_DDQF01000005.1:0-219716 GCF_002342555.1 Fibrobacter sp. UBA2449 | reverse complement strand
CCAGCGTCACGCCGAAGTCGAGCGGTGCTACAGGCGAGGCGTCTCCCTGTAGCGCATTGCCGGGGGGTGATTGCAATTACGGTACCCTGACCGACTCCCGCGACGGCCAGACCTACAAGACGGTGACCATCGGCACCCAGACCTGGATGGCAGAGAACCTGAACTATGCCTACACCGGCGTTCCCTATAGCTATAGCGGTTACACCTCCGATTCCACTAGCTGGTGCTATAATGATGATCCCTCCAACTGTGCCAAGTACGGTCGCCTGTACGCCTGGGCGGCAGCCATGGACAGCGTCGGCACATGGACCACAAATGGCAAGGGTTGCGGCTATGGTTCGGAATGCTCACCAACCGGTACTATACGCGGCATTTGCCCCGAGGGCTGGCACCTACCGGACACCACGGAATGGAACACGCTGTTCACGGCCGTGGGCGGCAGTTTCACAGCCGGTACGGCTCTCAAGTCCACTAGCGGCTGGAATGAAGATGAAGGCGAAAGCGGCAACGGTACGGATTCTTTCGGGTTCTCGGCGTTGCCTGCCGGCTACAGGTACAACGGTGGGTATTACGACAACGAGGGCTACGACGCGTACTTCTGGAGTTCTACGGAGTACAATAGCAACTACGCGTACTACATGCGCTTGTACTACAACTACGACGTCGCGTACCTGGGCATCAACAGTAAGGACGGCGGGCATTCTGTTCGTTGCGTAAAGGACTGATTTTTGTCCTGGATTTTGAATTCGTTCATTTGTTGTGAACGGGTTCTTTTTTGTTTGGTCGGAAAGACTTGAAAAGCTGATGCTGACCTTCGTCAGCATGACTGTAGGCGAGAAATGCCGGGGCGTTGCGGGCTGGCGACTGAAGCCCGCAGAGGGGGTGTATGGAAGACTAGCCTTGGACCCTATCGCTGCGCTCCAGGGTGACAAGAAGGCTAGGCTGCAGACAGGGGGAGGCTTCCCCCTTTTGTAGTGGATTCTATCGCCTTTGGCTCCAGAATGACGTTTTTGGGGCGTTTTTGCTTACATTTTCTGTTAAATCGGAACTCTTTGCGGCCGTTTTTTTAACTACATTTTCCGCCGGAACAATTTTATTTAACAGAGGTTCAAAAAATGAATTATTTCAATTCTATCCCTATGCGTCGCCAACTCGAAGAAATTGGCCACTGCCGTTTCATGGAACATTCTGAATTCAGCCGTGGTGTTGAAGCCCTCAAGGGCAAGAAGATCGTGTTCGTCGGTTGCGGTGCCCAGGGTCTCCATCAGGGTCTTGACCTGCGCGATAGCGGCCTCGACGTCTCTTACACGCTCCGCAAGGAAGCCATCGAACAGAAGCGCCAGTCCTGGAAGAACGCTACTGAAAACGGCTTCAAGGTCGGTACCTACGAAGAAATGATTCCGGATGCAGACCTCGTTTGCAACCTCACACCGGACAAGCAGCACCACAACGTGATTCCGGCCATCATGAAGCTCATGAAGAAGGGCGCCGCCCTCTCTTACAGCCACGGCTTCAACATCGTGGAAGAAGGCCAGGAAATCCGTAAGGACATCACCGTGATCATGGTCGCCCCGAAGGGCCCGGGTTCCGAAGTCCGTAGCGAATACGTTCGCGGTTTCGGTATGCCCTGCCTTATCGCCGTGCACCCGGAAAACGACCCCGAAGGTAAGGGTTGGGACTACGCCAAGGCTTACGCCGCTGGCCTCCATGCCGACCGTCCGGGCGTTCTCGAAAGCTCTTTCGTTGCCGAAGTGAAGTCTGACCTCATGGGCGAACAGACCATCCTTTGCGGTATGCTCCAGACCGGCACCATCCTCTGCTACGACAAGATGGTGAAGGAATTCGGCGTTGAACCGGCTTACGCGGTCAAGCTGCTCCAGTACGGCTGGGAAACCATTTCCGAAGCCCTGAAGCACGGTGGCATCACCAACATGATGGACCGTCTCTCCAACCCGGCCAAGATCCGCGCCACGGAACTCGCCGAAAAGATGAAGAAGATCATGAAGCCGCTCTACTGCGAACACCAGGACAACATCATCTCTGGCAAGTTCTCCAGCACCATGATGGTCGACTGGGAAGCCGGCGACAAGGATTTGCTCAAGTGGCGTGGCGAAACGGGCGAGCTCGAATTCGAAAAGGTCGAAGCTACCGACAAGGTCATCACCGAACAGGAATACTTCGACCGCGGCGTTCTCATGACCGCCATGATCAAGGCCGGTGTGGAACTCGCTTTCGAAACCATGTGCTCCGTGGGCATCAAGCCGATGAGCGCCTACTACGAATCTCTCCACGAGACTCCGCTTATCGCGAACCTCATCGCTCGTAAGAAGTTGTACGAAATGAACCGCGTGATCAGCGACACCGCTGAATACGGTTGCTACCTGTTCGCCAACAAGTGCGTGCCTCTGCTCGCCGACTTCATGAAGAACGAAGTGAAGAAGGACGACATCGGCGCTATCTACGGTGAAGGCAAGACCACCGCTGTGGATAACGAAGAGCTGATCAAGGTGAACAAGAACATCCGTCAGCATCCGGTGGAAGAAGTCGGTGCTTGGCTGCGCGAACGCATGTCCGGCATGACGAAAGTTGTCTAAGCTTCGTCTAGCTTCGTTCTCGACCCTCTCGCTGTACTAGTTGTACAGCTTCGGGGTCTGCGGCCTCGCTATACTCGCTTATCCAAGCTTTCGGAAAAAGAGTATATGTGATTGTCGCGGATGAACATTTTCAAGCCTGTCGGGAACGCCCGATGGGCTTTTCTTATAGAAAAATTCGATAGCTCCGCATAAAAACATTGTATTGGACGGGGTGAAAATCGCGTTCTATATTTGGCAGCACCAAAAGTTGTACGGAGATGCTGTGAAGATAGAACGGCTTAAAACGGATTTGTTGATTATAGGCGGCGGAACGGCCGGCTGTTATGCGGCTATTACTGCCGCGTCAAATGCCGCGGGAAAAAATGCCGCGGAAAATAAAGGCGCTGGCCTCAAAATTCTAGTCGTCGAGAAGGCGAACATCAAGCGGAGCGGCTGCCTCGCGGCGGGCGTGAACGCGCTGAATGCCTACATTACCGAGGGTCGCACGCCCAGGGATTACGTGGAATACGCGAAGAAGGACGCCGACGGAATCGTGCGCGAGGATTTGCTCTATTCCATCTCCGAGAAGTTCAACGAGGTCACGGCTCATCTGGAAAGACTCGGTCTAGTCATCTTGAAGGACAAAGACGGCAAGTATGTGACGCGCGGGAACCGCAACATCAAAATCAACGGCGAGAACATCAAGCCGATTTTGGCGACGGCTGTCGCGAAGGCCCCGAACGTTCAGGTGCTGAACCACGTGAACATTTTCGATTTTTCCGTTCACGACAACAGGATTGACGGCGCGTTCGGTTTTGGGATAGAGAACGATACTTTTTACGCAATCGAGGCGCGTGCCGTGATTGTCGCGACGGGCGGTGCCGCCGGGCTTTACCGCCCGAACAATCCGGGATTTTCGCGGCACAAGATGTGGTATCCGCCGTTCAATACGGGTGCGGGCTATGCGATGGGCATCCGTCACGGTGCCGAGATGACGACTTTCGAGATGCGTTTTATTGCGCTCCGTTGCAAGGACACGATTGCCCCGACGGGAACGCTTGCGCAGGGCGTGGGTGCGAAGCAGGTGAATGCGCTTGGAGAAGTTTACGAGACCAAGTACGGGATTTCTACTTCGGAACGCGTTTACGGGACGGTGGCCGAAAATCTGGAAGGCCGCGGGCCGTGCTATTTGCGCACTGTCGGGATTACGCCTGAACAGGAAGAATCGCTTTTGAAGGCTTACCTGAACATGGCTCCGTCGCAGACGATTCGCTGGATCGAAAACGACACGCCGTCGAAGGCAAATGTGGAAATCGAAGGAACGGAGCCTTACATCGTGGGCGGCCACACCGCAAGCGGTTACTGGGTCGATACCAAGCGCGCCACGACAATCGAAGGACTTTATGCCGCGGGCGATGTTGCCGGTGGTGCCCCGCAAAAGTATGTGACGGGCGCGCTTGCCGAAGGTGAGATTGCAGCGAAAAGCTCGGTGGAGTATATAGAGAGTTTGTCGGCCCTTCGGCTGATTCGACAAACTCATCAACCAGCTCAGGGACCTGACGTGCAATTTAAGGTTGCTGAGCATGCTGAAGCAACTATCAAGGATGACGTGGAGCAACATGTCGCAGAAGTCGAGAAATTCCTCAATAACAAGAACGGCACGGACACCGTTGAAAGTCTTGAAGAAGAAATGCAGGCAGCTATGGACGCTTATGCAGGCGGTATCAAGACGGGCTATCGTTATAGCGAAAATCAGCTAGCAATTGCCCGCAAGGAAATCGAGAAAATCGAGGCCCGTGTGGGCGACCTGCATGCAGACGACTTGCAAGAGGTCATGTACATCTACGAACTCAAGGAGCGCCTCACGGTTTGCAAGAGCGTGATTGCGCACCTGGCCGCACGTCACGAAACCCGTTGGCACAGTTTTGCCGAAAACACCGACTATCCCGAAAAAGATGATGCGGGATTCCGCAAGTACGTGAATTCCCGTCTCGAAAACGGACAAATTAAAATCATCTTGCGCGAACTCACTGCAGAAGGGCAAAGGAACTATGAGCATCAGCATTGATCAAGGCAAGTGCATTGGTTGCAGGCGCTGCCACGACGTTTGCCCCGGCACGTTAATCAAGATAAACGAGAACAAGAAAGCGTTTATCAAGTACCCTAAGGACTGCTGGGGTTGCACCTCGTGCATCAAGGAATGTCCCGTTCACGCCATCCGATTCTTTCTCGGCGAAGACATCGGTGGCAAGGGCTGCAAGGTGCATACCGAAAAAGTCAAGGGCGAAAAGAACGATATCGTGCGGTGGTTTTTTGAACTGAACGACGGAAGCGTCAAGACTATCGATATCGACCCCAAGGAATCAAATAAGTATTAAAAGAATTCACAACAATCGTCATTCCGGGCTTGGCTCGGAACCTTAATGGAGATTAAATTTGAGCGAATTATCACATCTCGACGAGCTGGAAGCCGAAGCCATCTACATCATCCGCGAAGTTGCTGCAGAATGCGAGAAGCCGGTGATGCTCTACTCTATCGGCAAGGACAGTTCCGTCATGCTGCATTTGGCCATGAAGGCCTTCTACCCCGAAAAGCCGCCTTTCCCGTTCTTGCACGTGAACACCACGTGGAAGTTCCGCGAGATGATTGAGTTTCGCGACCGCACGGCGCAAAAGCTCGGTATCGAGATGATCGAGTACATCAACCAAGACGGCGTCAAGCAGGGCATCAACCCGTTTGACCACGGTGCCGCCTATACCGATATCATGAAGACGCAGGCCTTGAAGCAGGCACTCAACAAGTATGGCTTTACCGCGGCTTTTGGTGGCGGGCGCCGTGACGAGGAAAAGTCTCGCGCGAAGGAACGCATCTTTTCGTTCCGCAATTCCGCGCACGCTTGGGATCCGAAAAACCAGCGCCCCGAAATGTGGAAACTTTACAACACGAAAATAAACAAGGGCGAAAGCATCCGCGTTTTCCCGATTTCGAACTGGACCGAAAAGGATATCTGGCAGTACATCAAGCGCGAAAAGATTGACATCGTCCCGTTGTACTTTGCGGCCCCGCGCCCGGTCGTGGTACGCGATGGCAACATCATCATGGTGGACGATGAGCGATTCCCCCTGCGGGATGGCGAAACGCCCGAAATCAAGTCGGTGCGTTTCCGCACGCTGGGTTGCTACCCGCTCACGGGCGGCATTGAATCGACCGCCATCACGCTTGACGAAATCATTGACGAAACCTTGAGCGCGGTATCCTCGGAACGCACTTCCCGCGTGATTGATAACGAAGCCGCGGGCAGCATGGAACGCCGCAAGAGGGAGGGATATTTCTAATGAAAGGCTTGTTGAAATTTATTACATGCGGCAGCGTGGATGACGGAAAGTCGACGCTCATCGGCCATATCCTTTACGATTCTAAGCTGCTTTACGCCGACCAGGAAAAGGCGCTGGAGCTTGACAGCAAGGTGGGTAGCCGCAGTGGAAAGATTGACTATTCCCTTTTGCTGGACGGCTTGATGGCCGAACGCGAACAGGGCATTACCATCGATGTGGCGTATCGCTATTTCACGACGGATCGCCGCAGCTTTATTGTGGCTGACACCCCGGGGCACGAGGAATACACCCGCAACATGGCGGTGGGCGCCTCGTTTGCAGACCTCTCCGTGATTCTCGTGGATGCCTCGCAGGGCGTGCTGGTACAGACTCGCCGTCACGCCCGCATCTGCAAGCTCATGGGCATCCGTTACTTTGTCTTTGCGGTCAACAAGATGGATCTTGTGGGCTACAGCAAGGAACGTTTCGAAGAGATTCTCGCGCAAATCAACGAACTTGCGACTGAACTTTCGCTCCACAGCGTTTACGTGATTCCGCTTTCGGCCACCGAAGGCGACAACGTGACGGTGAAATCCAAGAACATCGCTTGGTACTCGGGCAAGGCCCTCTTAGATTACCTTGAAACCATCGACATCGACGATGTGCAAACCGAAGCGGGCTTTTACCTGCCCGTGCAGCGCGTATGCCGTCCGGATCGTACTTTCCGCGGGTTCCAGGGACAAATCGAAGCGGGCAAAATTCGCGTGGGCGATACGGTCACGAGTCTCCCGAGCAACGAGAAGGCGACTGTCAAGGGAATCCTGCGCGGCGACAGGAATGTGGAAGAGGCTCACGTTGGCGAACCTGTCACCATATCGCTTGATCGCGAGGTGGACGTGTCCAGAGGTTGCGTGCTGGCGAAAGACGTGGACATCGGCAGCTACAAGAAAATCAGGGCGTCGCTCCTGTGGATGGACGACGAACCGCTTTCGCTCGGCAAGGACTTCCTTGTAAAACTCGGGACGAAGACGATTCCCGGCGTGCTCACTAAAATCGAGTATGCGATTGACGTGAATACGGGTGCGCACCAGACCGCTGAAACGCTTGAAAAGAACGGAATCGCCGTCGTAGAGATTGTATTTGCCGAAGCCATTGTTGTTGACCTTTTCGAGAAGCACAAAACTCTGGGTGAACTCATTCTGATTGACCGCGTGACCCATGCGACATCGGCATGTGGCGTTGTGGAAGGCCTATTCGAAAGGCAGATTGCCGCAGGCGAAAAGGCTGAATTCGTGCAGGGCGAACGCCATGGTCGCGGAGAAATCTTTGAAGAGTTTTTCTACGATACGGCGACACTCTCCGTGGTGAAGCAACAGCCCGTAAGACAGCACTACACCGTGGGTGATGAAATCCCGACAGTGGGGGAGAGCTACCGCTATCCCGACGATTTCGACATCATCATCTTGCGTGACAGTGTGACCGTGAAGGTGCGCGATAGGCACATTTCCGAAATCACGGAAGCGGGCGCATACCTTTACGATGGCTTCCCGGTCATTAACGGGCGCGGCTTTGAAATCAAGGTCTACTCCGACGAGGATGTGTCTCGCTTGCTTCGCGAATACGCCGAAGCGGGTGAAATTGGCCGCGAGGAATTCTTCAAGAAGTGGACAGTTTTTGACACGTACAGGAAGGTTGTGATAAAGTAAAATATAAGGTCCCCTAGCGGGGACCTTTTTTTTATAGCAAAAAACGATAACTCCGCATAAAATTAAAGTATTGGACAAGGTAAAAAACGCCTTCTATATTTGTGCGCACAAAAAAACAAAACAATAACCATAACCAAGGAGTTTAAGAATGAACCAGAATTTTGCAAAGCTCGCCGCCGCTGCGGTCATTACGACTTCCCTTTTCGCCTCCAACGTTTTCGCCCAGGAAGCCCCGAAAGCAGAAGCTGCCGCGCCCGAAAAAGCGAAAGAGGAACCCGCTTTCAAACTCACCGGAAACGTGCAGGCGCAGGCCATCAAGGCCGTTTACGATAACGATGCTGACAATACGCTCGACAATTCCTTCTTGCGTGCAAACATCGGCGGAAAGTACACTTCCGGCGATTTCGAGGCGGTAATCAACATTCGCATCTTCTCTCCGACCTTTGGCAACAAGGTCAAGGATGGTGACGGCAAGAACTTCAGCTTCGACAAGATCAGCGCCGATACCTACTACGCCAAGTACAAGTGGAACACCGATTTCGGCGATTTCAGTGCGCAATTCGGTCGCTTCCGTACGGACTGGACTGTTGCCGGTAACTTCGGTACCTACGTGGACGTGCACCTGAACAAGCGCGGATTCCTTGCCCGCGATTACCAGCACGACGCTCTCGGCTTCGGCTTTGACAAGGGAATTTCTAGCTTCAGCCTGTTGCTCGGTACTTACGACAACAAGTTTGATACCGGTTACCTCCGCGCCGAAGAAACCGTGAAACTCGGCGATGCGAAAATCAGCGCCGCCTACCGTGGAAACCTTCTCGACCCGATCCAGCATACGGCAGAAGTCTCGCACCGCATTGCAGGCCGCGCAAGCTACTATTTCGCGAAGAATCTCGGCCTCTACGGCGAAGTTGCCTACATCACCACGGGTGACGGCGAAAACCTCTCGGCTCCGAACGGCATCAAGTCTGAATACGCTCAGGGTAGTGACTATGTTCCGTTCTTCGTGGGTGTGGAAATCCCGACTGCGGGCATCTTGAATAGCCTCTATGCGGAACTTGAATACGTTGGCGACCGCGATGAAATCCAGGCCGGTGCCGATGAACTCGCGTGGACGGTGAGCCTCATCAAGAAATTCGGCAAGCACAGCAAGATTCAGTTGAGCGCCTACAGCGAAAAGGAGCTCTCTGATGTTGCCATTGCTGCCCGCTTTACCGCAAGCATCCAGTAATTACATCTCCAAAAACCTGCCCCTGGCGTAACCCGCGCCGGGGGCCTTTTTTTATTTGCAATGCCTTAAAAGGGCTGCAATGTAGGCTTTGGCGTAGCGCGATGGCGTTACGCCTTTACGCATTACGTAGCCGATGGTCATCTTGTCGCGAACGTCAAGGTGCCGCGCGATAATGTTCCGGCCGTTGAGCTTGTGGCTAATGACGCCCGAGCAAATGGTGTAGCCATTCAAACCGATGAGCAGGTTGAAAAGCGTCGCGCGGTCGCGAACCTTGATATTGCGTGGACAGTCGAAATCAATGGCGGTTAGAGGTTCTTCGGCGAAGTAGAACGAATTGAAATCGCCCTGTTCGTAGGTCAGGTATGGGTACGGTTTTAAGTCCTCCAGTGTGATTTTTTCTTTTCGAGCGAGAGGGTTCCTGGACGACATAAACACATGCAGTGGGGTCGCAAAGAGCGGCTCAAAGACCAAATTGTTCTTTTGAATAAGTTTTTTGATGACTTTTTCGTTCTTGTCGCTCAAATAAAGTACGCCAATTTCGCTTTTTAGCTTGGCAATATCGTCAATAATTTCGTTAGTTTGTGTTTCCCGAAGCGTAAAATCGTAGCTCGGACCGCCGAATTTTCGAATGACGTCGACGAATGCGTTGACGGCAAAAGAGTAGTGCTGGCAGCTCACGGAAAAGATGGTGTTACCGCCTTTGCCGCCTTTGTAGCGGTCTTCCATCAGGGTCGCTTGTTCCAAAACTTGCCTTGCGTAAGAAAGGAATTCGTCGCCCTCGTTAGTGATCGAGACTCCTTTATTGGAGCGGTTAAAGATGGTAACGCCCATTTCTTCTTCGAGCTCGTGGATAGCTGCCGTAAGGCTCGGCTGCGATATGAATACCCGCTTCGATGCTTCGGTAATGTTGCGCGTGTCGGCGATGGCGATGGCGTATTTAAGTTGTTGTAAAGTCATAGACCTTTCTTATAGTCGGTTATTTGATTTGCTTTTGTTTGCACCATAGTTTTAATCTATGGTGAATGTGTAAAAAATAGTATTTTACCGATGATGAAAAAGGAGATATATTTGGCGGCGTAATCGAAAAACAAACAAAAAGGTAGGTAAAACACTATGAGCAATAAAAAAACATCTGTAATCGGTTTCCCGCGCATCGGCAAGGCCCGCGAACTCAAGTTTGCAAGCGAAAAATTCTTCAAGGGCGAAATCTCCGAAGCGGAGCTCCAGAACGTCGCCAAAGAAATCCGTCAGTACGGTTGGGCAAAGCAGAAGGCCGCCGGCATCGACTTTATTCCCTCGAACGATTTCTCGTTCTACGATAACGTTCTCGATACCGCATTCTTGTTCGGCATTGTTCCGGAACGTTATAAAGACCTCGACTTGAGCGTACTCGAAAAGTATTTCGCAGCCGCTCACGGTTACCAGGGTGAAAAGGGCGACGTGAAAGCCCTCCCCATGAAGAAGTGGTTCAACACGAACTACCACTACATTGTTCCAGAAATCGACGACGCTTCTGAATTCAAAGTGAATGATTCCAAACCGGTGCAGGAATACAACGAAGCAAAGGCTGCTGGAATCCAGACCGTGCCGACTTTGATTGGCGCCTACACGTTCCTCCGCTTGGCCCGCTACAACGGCCAAAAGAAGGCCAAGGATTTTGTTGCCTCTGCAGTCGCTGCTTACGTGAAGGTCGCCGAATTGCTCGCCGCTGCCGGTGCCGAATGGATCAGTTTCGCCGAACCCGCTTTGGTGTTTGACGTGACCGCCGAAGAAAAGGAACTTTTCAAGTCTATTTATGTGGAACTCCTCAAGAAGGTGCGTGCCGCAGGCCTCAAGGTTGCCTTGCAGACTTATTTTGGCGATATCCGCGATGTGTACCAGGATGTGGTTGCCCTCGGCTTCGATGCCATCGGTCTTGACTTTGTGGAAGGTCTCAAGTCGCTGGAACTGGTCAAGTCCGGTTTCCCGAAAAATACGCTCCTGCTCGCGGGCGTCGTGAACGGCAAGAATATCTGGCGCGCTGATTTTGCACAGAAGAATGCTCTGCTCGCCGAAATCGTGAGTGCTGTCGGTGCCGAAAACGTGGCGGTCGGAACTTCTTGCTCGCTGTTGCATGTGCCGTACACGGTCGCTGCCGAACAGAAACTCCCCGCCGAGACACTCCGTCACTTTGCCTTTGCCGAAGAAAAGCTTGCGGAACTTGCCGAAATCGCAAGCGGTGATGCTGCCGCTCTCGAAAAGAATAAGGCCTTGTTTGCAACGCCGCGTGTGCAGGCGAACGCCAAGGTGCAGGCTGAACTGGGCGCCCTCACCGCCGCAGACTTTGAACGCAAGCCGAGCCGCCTTGAACGTCGTGGCGTGCAGAAAGAAGAATTCAGGTTGCCCGCATTCCCCACGACCACAATCGGATCATTCCCGCAGACGGCTGAAGTCCGCGCGAACCGCGCCGCTTTCCGCAAGGGCGAAATCTCCAAGGAACAGTACGTTGCGTTCAACCAGAAGAAGATTGCAGAATGCATCAAATTGCAAGAAGAAATCGGCCTCGACGTGATTGTGCACGGCGAATTCGAACGCAACGACATGGTGGAATATTTCGGTTCCAAGATTGACGGATTCGTGTTTACGCAGAATGCCTGGGTGCAGAGCTACGGCACCCGTTGCGTGAAACCTCCTGTAGTTTGGGGCGACGTGAGTCGCAGCGCCCCGATTACGGTCGAATGGTCTGTATACGCCCAGAGTTGCACCAAGAAACCGGTAAAAGGCATGCTCACGGGCCCGGTGACGATTCTCAACTGGTCGTTCCCGCGCGAAGACGTTTCGCTGAAGGTGCAAGCGCAAGAAATCGGCTTCGCTATCCGCGACGAAGTCCTTGACCTCGAAAAGAACGGGATTCGCATTATCCAGATTGACGAAGCTGCTCTTCGCGAAAAGTTGCCGCTCCGCAAGAGCGACTGGCACAAGGAATACCTCGACTGGGCCATTCCGGCATTCCGCCTGGTGCATGCGAAGGTCAAGCCCGAAACGCAGATCCACACGCACATGTGCTATAGCGAATTCAACGACATCGTGCGCGACATCGATAACATGGATGCCGATGTGATCACGTTCGAAGCGAGCCGTTCTGACCTCAAGCTGCTTGACGCCCTGAACGAAGCCAAGTTCGAAACGCAGGTGGGCCCGGGCGTGTACGACATTCACTCTCCGCGCGTTCCCTCGGAACAGGAAATCGTCGACGCTCTCCACAAGATCATCGCGAAGGTCCCGCAGCAGAACGTGTGGGTGAACCCCGATTGTGGCCTCAAGACCCGCGGCGAAATCGAAACCACGGCAAGCCTCAAGAATCTCGTGGCGGCAGCAAAGAAATTGCGCAACGAAAAGTAAGTCGCTTTTGCATCTCGACTCGCAAAACACGTCCTCGACGTTATTAAACGCCGGGGGCGTTCTTTACTTACAGAGCAATGCGAAAGCCTGCACCGCCTTTTGCACATTCCTCTTATCCACCGAGGAATAGTTAATGACGAACTTGTGCACAGAGGGCTGCGCTTCGAAATAGTATTCCGAAAGGGCCTTGATGTTAACGCCTTTTTGGCGCAGCTGTCTGCAAAAATCGGAATCAGAACATTTTATCGACGCTTCCAAAATAAAGTGCAGACCGGCATCTTCTTCATAAATGCGAACAACGCTTGAAAGCCTGCTTTTTCTTATTGCCGATAGCAGCGCGTCGCGCTTGGCGCGGTAAAGGTTACGCATGCGGTTGATGTGAGTCTCGTAATACCCCAAGTCGATGAATTTAGCCATGACGTACTGGTCCAGATTCGATACGGAACAAGAGTAGAACGAAAGTTTCTGATGAAATTTTTCGACAAGATGCGGCGGGAGCACCATATAACTAAGCCTAATCGCAGATGTCATCGTTTTGGAGAATGTATTCAGGTAAATCACCTTCTCAGAAACATCGATGTTTTGCAACGCAGGAATAGGCTTTCCCGTCATGCGAAATTCGCTGTCATAATCATCTTCTACAATGTAGCGTCTCGGCGATTCAGTAGCCCAGCTGAGCAGGCGGTAACGCTCGCCAATGGGCATCACCTTTCCTGTCGGAAAATGATGGGCAGGGGAAATATGCATCACGTCAACGCCGAAATCGGCGACCGAGTCCACAAAGTTATCGTTCAGAATAGGGACGTGACGAACTTTGACGCCGTATTGGCTATACAGCTTCGATATTTTGCTCCAACCAGGGTCTTCTACGCCATAGCACTTGTCAAATCCAAGCAATTGTACTAGCAAGCCGTAAAGGTAATCGGTCCCGGCACCAATGACAATCTGTTCGGGCGATACCTGGATATTTCTGAATTCGCGGAGCATGCGAGCGATGGCTCGGCGAAGTTCTAGCGCGCCCATTCCCGGAGAAACTTGCAACAAATCATTTTGCCTTTCGCAAAGGACCTCGCGAGTGATTTTTGCCCAAGTGGTAAAGGGGAACGCCTCGATATCGGAACCGTTACTTGCAAAGTCGGCAATGTATTTCGGGTTGATATGTTCTGACTCGTCGGTGAGTTCTGCGCGGAGCCTGCGGGTACGCGGCATCTTGCGTTTGCGTTGAGCACAAGGTTCCGCCGTTGCGTTGATGTCTGCAACAAAGAAGCCTTTTTTAGGGAGCGAGTAAATGTAGCCTTCGGCGAGGAGCTGGGCGTAAGCGTTTTCAACGGTCACGACGCTAATGCCGAGATTCTGCGCGAGGTTGCGTTTGGAAGGGAGTTGCTCTTCGGCAAGGACGTTTCCGCTTACGATATCTTTTTTGATGCATTGGTAAAGGTAATGGTAGAGGCTGTTAGCTCCCGCCTTGGACATATCGTAAGTGAACATGAAACTGACCTTATTAGTATTGTTAATCTGATATTTAACTGACCTTATAAAAATAGTAAAAAACTGAATATTGTGCAGGTCAAGCGAATGTTTTAAATTACAGCCTGAAAATAAACCATTCCACAACCAAGGAGATTTACATGTCTGACCAGAATCGTTACGAACTCAATAAGAATCTTGCCCAGATGCTCAAGGGCGGTGTCATTATGGATGTGACAACTCCCGAACAGGCCAAAATCGCCGAAGCTGCAGGTGCTGCCGCCGTGATGGCCCTGGAACGCATTCCTGCCGACATCCGTGCCGCGGGCGGTGTATCGCGCATGAGCGACCCCAAGATGATCAAGGGGATTCAGGATGCAGTCTCTATCCCCGTCATGGCCAAATGCCGTATCGGTCATTTTGCCGAAGCGCAAATTTTGCAGGCTATCGAGATTGACTACATTGACGAAAGCGAAGTGCTTTCTCCTGCCGACGACATTTTCCACATCAATAAGCGAGAATTTGATGTGCCGTTCGTTTGCGGCGCGAAGGATTTGGGCGAAGCGCTGCGCCGTATCGAAGAAGGCGCATCGATGATCCGTACCAAGGGCGAGCCGGGTACGGGCGACATCGTCCAGGCCGTACGACACATGCGCCTGATGAACCAGGAAATCGCCCGCATTTCGAGCATGCGCGAAGACGAGCTCTATAACCGTGCCAAGGAACTCCAGGTGTCGTACGATTTGGTGCGCTTCGTTCACGACAACAAGAAACTCCCCGTGGTGAACTTCGCTGCCGGTGGTGTTGCCACCCCCGCCGATGCCGCCCTCATGATGCAGCTCGGTGCCGAAGGCGTTTTCGTAGGCTCCGGAATCTTCAAGTCCGGCAACCCCGCCAAGCGTGCCGCAGCCATTGTGCAGGCAGTTACCAATTACACCGATGCAAAGCTTATCGCCAAACTCTCTGAAGACTTGGGTGAAGCCATGGTCGGTATCAACGAACAGGAAATCGCGCTGCTGATGGCCGAAAGGGGAAAGTAATGGGAATTAACAAACCGCAAATTGGCGTACTCGCGGTGCAGGGGGCGTTCATTGAACATGAACGCATCCTCAAATCGTTGGGCGCCGAAGTATTTGAAATCAGGCAGTTACGCGACTTGAACCGACATTTAGACGGTCTCGTACTCCCCGGTGGAGAAAGTACCGTGCAAGGAAAACTGCTCCACGACTTAGGGCTTTTCGAGCCTCTTCGAAAAAAGATTGTCGAAGGCCTGCCCGTACTTGCAACATGCGCCGGCGCAATCCTCCTTGCCGAAAAAATTGCAGGCGAAAACAAGGCGCATTTCGCGACACTCCCCGCCATTATTCGCAGGAATGCTTACGGAAGGCAGCTTGGCAGTTTCTTTACGGAAAACGAAGTCGCGCACGTCGGAAAGGTCCCGCAGACCTTTATTCGCGCGCCCTTCTTTGAATCGGTCGGCGATGGCGTCGAAGTCCTTTCGCGTACGGCAAGTTCGAATACTGCAGATGCTCTCGAGCAAATCGTTGCCGTTCGCTACAAGAACCAGATTGCGCTTTCGTTCCATCCAGAACTCAATAGCGACACGAGCATTCACCGGTATTTCTTGAAGTTAGTGGGATGATTCACTTTCCACTTGCCAGGTGAAGCCAGCCGCCTCGATGGTGCGGAAGGTCTCTTCGAGACTCTGGCCGCCTTCGGTGAGGTAGCCCGACGCGAATATGGAATCGGCCACCTTGAAAAGCGTCTTTTCGTGCCCCTTGAAATACACTTCGCGGCCGGCGGCACAGCGGATGTCCGATTTCGGGAGCATCAGGCGAGCCAGGCAAAGCACCTTGATGCAGTATTCGGGCGTGAGAGTTGAAATGTCGCGGGTAGCAAGGCGCGTGCCTTCTACTGGCAGCAAGAAATTGATGGGTACCGAGTCGGGATTGATTTCGAGCAGTTCGAAAAGCATATCCACCACATCTTCGGGCGTTTCGCCCATGCCGATGATGCCGCCGGAGCAAATTTCAAAGCCGAGACCCTTCAGCATTTTCAGGTTGTCGATGCGTTCCTGGTAAGTGTGCGTCGTGCAGATGCTCGGGTAAAAACGACGGCTGCTGTTCAGGTTGTGGTTGATGCGGTTGAGGCCCGCTTCCTTAAGAATCAGCGCCTGCTTTTCGGTCAGGAACCCGATGGAGCAACAGATTTGCGTGTCGTTCTTTTTCATCTTGCGGATGCGTTCGGCAAGTTTTTCGATGTCATCGTCCGCAAAACGGATGCCGCTGAGCCCGATGCAGTGCCTCGCCAAATGCATTTCGTCGACGAGGTCGTTGTCGCCATAGAGTTTTTTATCCTCTACATAGCGGTACTTTTCAATCGGGGCTTCGGAATCCCGCGACTGGGCGCAATAGGCGCAGTTCTGTGTGCAATTTCCGCTGCGGACATTGGTGAGCAACTGGATGCTTACGCGATTTCCCTTGTATTTTGTACGCAATTGGTACGCCTGTTCAATCAAGTTCGGTAAGGAATCCGCGTTCGCGTTCAAAATTTCAAGAGCTTCTTCTCGTGTCAAAGACATAATTTATCCTAAATTTTCAGTTTCAAAGGATTTTACGCCCTGCTTAAGGCGATTTAACCCGTCAAGGCAAATGCTTCTGGGGCAGGCGATGTTCATTCTCAAAAAATGTTCTCCGCCAGAACCATAGGCATCGCCTCCGATAAGGAACAGGCCTGTTTTTCGCCTTAAATAAGCGGCGAAATTTCTCCCCGTTTCTTGCAACGATGAAATATCTAGCCACACGAGATAGGTGGCGTCTCCTTTCACGGCTGAAATTTCCGGGAGTTCGTTGGCTAGGAAATTTTCAACCAGTCTTTGATTTTCAAAGAGATATTCCCGAAGTTTTTCAAGCCAGTTCTCACCTTGCTCAAAAGCAGCGATTGCTGCCACCGTTGCAAAGGAATTGGGTGCGGTCAACTTGTCCGCATGTAATGCCCGGCGCACGGAGTTCCGCAAAGCAGGATTCGGTACATACACTGCCGATGTATGGAGCCCGGCCAAGTTGAAAGTCTTTGTCGGGGCGATGCAGGTTATGCTCACCTCGCGGCATGCCTCCGACACGGCGGCAAAAGGCGTATAGCGTGTTCCCGGTCTCGTGATGTCGCAATGAATTTCATCCGCGATAACGGTCACGCTATATTTTTTTGCAAGTTCTCCAATTCTTGCGAGATCCTCAGCGTTCCAGATTTTACTAATCGGATTATGGGGATTGCAAAGAATCATCAGGCTTGTTTGCGGGTCAGAGAACTTTTCTTCCAAGTCCGCAAAATCAATGGAGTAGGTTCCGCCCTTGTACAGGAGGAGATTTTCTGCAACGCGAAGGCCAGCATCCTCTATGCAGTTATAGAAGTTGTTGTAAACAGGCGACTGCACCACGACCTTTTCGTTTGCGGCCGCCAGATGCTTGAGAATTGCCGAGATGGAATAGACGACACCCGTTGAAAAGAACAGGCCCTCCTTTTCCATTTTAAGGCCGTGCCGTCTTTCCCACCAGTCAATGTAGGCTTTATGCCACGAATCGGGAATGTCCGTATAACCAAAGATGCCAAGTTCCAGGCGATTTCGGAGAGCCTCCAGAATTTCGGGCGCAGTCCGGAAATCCATATCCGCCACCCACATGGGCAACTCGTTTTCGGCGACTTTCCATTTTATAGAATCGTCATTTCGACGGTCAGTGACGGTATCGAAATCATACATAATGCATGCTTCGCCTAAATAAAATAGGTCAAGTCGGATTTTTCAGTGGAACCGAGCATGGTCGCAACACCGCCAAGTTCCACGCCGTCAATCAACTCTTCGGCTGTGATTCCCATGAGTTCCATCGACATCTGGCAGGCGACAAACTTCACGCCCTTCTGCCTTGCGCTTTCAATCAGTTCTTCTAGCGAAGAAACGCCGTTCTGCTTCATGACCGCGCGAATCATCTTTGCGCCGATTCCGCCAAAGTTCATGCGCGAAAGTCCGAGTTTCTTGGAACCGCGGGGCATCATGAATCCAAACATTTTTCCGATGAGCGATTTCTTGACGCGCACCTTTTCGGGCCTGCGCAAAATGCTTACTCCCCAGAAGGTGAAGAACATGGTAACCGGGCGTCCCATGGCGGCAGCTCCGTTCGCCATAATGAAAGAGGCTATCGCCTTGTCCAAATCGCCGCTGAAAACGACAAACGTCTTGCCATGCTCAAAATCCCTTTTTTCGAGAGATTGGGGCGCGTCACGCTTTACGATGGTCGCATAGATTACGCCGTCTTTTTCGGAAAGCGATTTCAATTCATTGCCGGTTCGCTGGCACCAGACATCCACATCCGAAAAGAACGCTTTCTCGGTCGCTTCCACCTGGACTTCTTCGCCGACGGATACACTTTTGACCGCTTCGTCCACCTTCACGATTGGGCCTGGGCACTTGAGGCCCTTGGCATCCACATAGTGAATTTTCGGGACGGCGTCAAGCCCGCCTTCCACATTGTACACGTCGTAATCGCGGTCGGCGAGGATTTCGGCGACCTCTTCGGAACGGTCTCCCGTAGAACAGAACACGTAAACGGGCTTGTCCTTCGGGATGCTGTCAATCTTCTTGGACAGTTCAAAGAACGGAACCTGCAGCGCACCATTTACAGGGCGTACGATGGATTCGCTGGGTTCGCGGACATCGAGCAGTGTCGAATTTTGAGCATCGACCGTGTAGAAATCTTTTGCAAGGAATTTTTTGACTTCGGACATTTTCTTTGTCGTGTATAAAAGTGTTTAGTGATGGTGGTGATGATGGTGGTCCATCTCTACCGCAGGGGTTGATACCGCAGGAACGGCCTTGTCGGGAGAGTAGCCGGCAATACCCGGATCCACCATGCCAAAAATCATGGCGATATGAGAGAATACGAGGAACGCCGCCAACAGCAGAATGCGGATAAGTGAACGTCGCGCTTCGCTAGCCTTTCGCCACAATATGCGCACATTGAGCAAAGCCAGCAAAATCATGGGGACGGCGGCAATCACGTAGGAACCGATGGCAACGGCGTCGACCCAGGTGCGAAATTCACCGTTAGATGCAAGCGGCACGACGATATTTGGAATAAAGTAAATGGCGATGATAGCAAAGGAGATTCCGCCCAAAATTCCGCAGACACGGTTTATCTTTTTTACTAGGTTACTTCGTTTATCCGCAAAAGGCAAGAGCAGTTCCGTAATGGCGACCGTTTCGGCAAGCACTACCGGGATTGCCATAAAGTAAATTAGGTTCCACGGGGAATTTTGCATGAGCAAATCCATATAGTGGGTAGAATACATATTGACCTCTTGAATTTTGGGGTGATACTATAAAATACAAATCGGTTTTTTGCGGCACAATATCTGGCGTTATACTATTTTCTTATACCTGCCGATAGCAAAAGGCTATTTTGCGTTCGGCACTTATAAAAAAATCCGATATTACCGCATAAGAATTAAGTATTGGACAATGGCAAAAACGGGTTCTATATTTCGGCGCACAAAAAAACAACAAACAAAAACAATAAACAAGCGAGGTATAAGAATGAATCGGAATTTTGTCAAGTCCGCCGTTGCGGCAAGTCTCCTGATTGCGGGAACTATCGGGTTTAGCGCATGCTCTTCTTCTGACGAACAGAAGAGCGAAGCATCCGCCAAGAAGGTCGAAAAGCAGACGCTCACCAACGTGTCTTACGACCCGACCCGCGAACTCTACGCCAACTACAACGAAGTGTTCAAGAAGCACTGGAAAGAAAAGACCGGTGGCGAAGTGGAAATCACGCAATCTCACGGCGGTTCCGGCAAGCAGGCCCTGGAAGTGGCCAACGGTCTCGAAGCCGACGTGGTGACGCTCGCCCTTGAATTCGACGTGAATGCCGTGCGCGACGCGGGCCTCATCGAAGACGGCTGGGTCAAGGAATTCCCGCTGAACAGTTCCCCGTACACATCCACCATCGTATTCCTGGTCCGCAAGGGCAACCCGAAGAACCTGAAGGACTGGGGCGATCTCGTGAAGCCGGGCGTTGGCATCATTACGCCGAACCCGAAAACTTCCGGTGGCGCACGCTGGAACTACCTTGCCGCCTGGGCATGGGCCGAAAAGCAGTACAATAACGACGAAGCCAAGGTCAAGGACTTCATCAAGAAACTGTTCCAGAACGTGCTCGTGCTCGCTTCCGGTGCACGCGGCTCTACCACCACCTTTATCGAAAACGGCCAGGGCGACGTGCTTCTCGCATGGGAAAACGAAGCCTTCCTCGCGCTCAAGGACTACCCGAACGACTACGAAATCGTAATCCCGAGCATCAGCATTCTGGCTGAACCTTCCGTTGCCATCGTGGACAAGGTGGTCGACAAACGCGGCACCCGCGAACTTGCCACCGAGTACCTAAACTACCTCTACAGCGACGACGGCCAGCACATTGCAGCGAAGAACCATTACCGCCCCTCCAACAAGGCCATTCTCGACCAGTACAAGGAATTCGACCAGAACGTGAACTTGATTTCTATCGAGCACTTCGGCGGTTGGGACAAGGCGCAGGGAACGCACTTCTCCAACGGCGGCATCTTTGACCAGATTTACGAAAAGAAGTAAGCCAGGTTGTCATTCTGGAGCCTCGAAGAGGCGATAGAATCTAGAGCCAAATTGTCATAGCGAAAATCCCTGCTCTCCGTAGCGGGGATTTTTTGATATTTTAAGTTTTATTCCTTTATTGAGCCCCGGCGTTCCCCGCCAATCCGATTTCGGCGGCGTGTTCACGCATGCCCTCGATGCAGATGGCGGCGACGTCTTTCACGTCCATGCCGAGCAGGGCACAGCCTTTCAGAATGTAGTCACGGTTGCATTTGGCGGCGAATTTCTTGTCCTTGAACTTCTTCACGAAGCTTTTCACTTCGAGGTCCAGGATGCCGTTGGGGCGCATTCTCGCGCAGGCCTGGATGATTCCGGTGAGTTCGTCCACGGTGAACAGGCTCTTTTCCATGTTGGTCTTGGGTTCCACCTGGTTCACGATTTCAAAACCGTGCGCCAAAATGGCACGCACGTCTTCTTCGGAGACGCCCTGCGCGAGCAGTTCCTTTTCGGTGTGCTGCAGGTGCTCTTCGGGGAATTCTTGGTAGTCGTAATCGTGTAGGTAGCCTACAGCCTGCCAATGTTCAACGTCTTCGCCGAAGTGTTTGGCCATGGCGCCCATGGCGTAGCATACGTTGAGGGAATGGATGACCAGCGATTCTTCGGTTACGTGGCCCTTATTGATTTCTTTTGCGCGTTCAAGTGTCAAGCTCATCTAATGCCTCCAAATTTTCAGTGGTAATATAAATATTTTCGCATGTCGGTTACACCCTGTTTGTTATAGAAAAAATTGATAATTCAGCATAATTATTAAGTATTGGACACGCGTGAAATCCCGTTCTATATTTGGCGACACTTATGAAAAGAAAGAGTGTTGTCATACCGGGCTTCGGCCTTACAACAGGGGTGACCCTGGCGATTTTGAGCGTGGTGGTGTTGATTCCGCTTGCTTCGCTGGTTGTGTTTTCGGCCCAGATGAGCGCGAGCGAGATTATCGATGTCATCACGCGGCCGCGCGTGCTGTCCAGTTTTAAAGTGAGTTTCTTGACGGCTTTTATCGCATCGCTTATCAACGCGGTGATGGGCGTGGTTCTCGCCTGGGTGCTGGTGCGTTACACGTTCCCGCTCAAGCGCATCGTGGACGGAACCATAGAACTCCCGTTTGCGCTCCCTACGGCGGTGGCGGGCATCGCGCTTACGGCGCTCACTGCGGATACGGGCCTTATAGGCGGCTTTTTCGCGAATTTCGGCATCAAGATTGCGTTCACGCGCATCGGCATTACGGTGGCGCTGGTGTTTATCGGCATCCCGTTCGTGGTTCGCGCGGTGCAGCCGGTGCTCGAAAAACTGGATCCCGCCTACGAAGAGGCCGCGGGTGTGCTGGGCGCAAGTCGCACGCGGATTTTCTGGAAGGTAATATTGCCGGAACTGATTCCCGCCATCTTTACGGGTTTCGGGCTCGCTTTCGGGCGCTGCCTAGGCGAATACGGTAGCGTCGTGTTTATCGCTGGCAACATGCCCTTCGAAACCGAAATCGCACCGCTCATTATCATGTCGGAACTTCAGGAATACGACTATTCCAGCGCGACGACAATCGCCCTCGTGATGCTGGTGGCGTCGTTCATCACACTGTTCCTGGTGAACGTGGTGCAGAACAGGAACGCCAAGATTCTCAAGGGAGGTAGCTAATGAGTGCAGTTACGCAGAGCGGGCTACATCGCGATACGAAGGGTTCTAAGCTGGTCAGGTATTCGCTGATTGGCATAAGCCTGCTTTTCGTCTTCCTGATGCTTATTCTCCCGCTGATTACGGTTATTACCGAGGCCTTTAAGCAGGGCTTTGCGGTGTACAGCAAGGCGGTTAGCGACGATTACACCATCAAGGCGATACTCCTTACGCTAGAGGCTTCGTTCTTTGCGGTCGCCATCAATACGGTATTTGGGCTGTGTGCCGCATGGAGCCTCACGAAGTTCAAGTTCAAGGGGAAAAAGATTCTCGCGACGCTCATTGACTTGCCGGTGACGGTTTCGCCGATTATTGCGGGTCTCATTTTCTTGCTCACGTTTGGCCGTCAGAGCCCGATTTTCCCGCTGTTGCAGGATTGGGACATCAAGATTGTCTTTGCTGTGCCGGGAATCGTGCTTGCAACGATTTTCGTGACTTTCCCGTTCATTTCGCGCGAACTGATTCCGGTGCTGGAATCGCAGGGAACCGACGAGGAAGAGGCCGCGGCGTTGATGGGTGCGAAGGGCTTTACGATCTTTAGGCGCATCACCTTCCCGCATATCAAGTGGGCGTTCCTTTACGGCGTCGTGCTTTGTGCGGCCCGTGCCATGGGCGAATTCGGTGCGGTGTCTGTCATTTCGGGCCACTTGCGCGGTAAGACGAACACGCTCCCGCTCCATGTGGAAATCCTTTTTAACGAGTTCCAGTACGTGCCCGCGTTTGCGGTGGCGTCGATACTGGTGATGCTTGCCATTCTCATTCTGGTTGCAAGAAGCGTCATTGAACATAAGGGAAGAAAGAAATAGCCTTGAAAGGAGATTTTATGTACGTCGAACTCAAACATATCAACAAGCATTTCGGAAATTTCAAGGCCTCGGACGATGTGACTGTCGGCATCGAGAAGGGGAAACTCATTGGCCTTCTGGGCCCAAGCGGTTCGGGCAAGACGACGATTCTTCGCATGATTGCAGGGCTCGAGAACCCGGATAGTGGCGAAATCATCATCGACGGGAAGGTCATCAACGATGTGCCCGCGAGCAAGCGCGGTATCGGGTTCGTGTTCCAGAGTTACGCCCTGTTCCGTTACATGACGGTCTTTGATAACGTGGCCTTCGGTTTGAAGATTGCGAAAAAGCCCGCGAATGAAATCAAGGAACGCGTCCACGAACTCTTGGAACTGGTGGGCCTTTCCGGGCTCGAGAAACGTTACCCAAGCGAACTTTCGGGCGGGCAGCGCCAGCGCGTGGCTTTTGCCCGTGCACTTGCTCCCAACCCGCAGCTCCTTCTGCTCGATGAACCCTTTGCGGCTATTGACGCGAAAGTGCGACAGGAATTGCGCAGCTGGCTCAAGGGCATGATCCAGAAACTCGGTGTTACCAGCATTTTCGTGACCCACGACCAGGACGAAGCCATTGAGGTGGCCGACGAAATCATCATCACGAACAGGGGCCGCATTGAGCAGGTGGGCACGCCTTACGAGGTCTACAGCAACCCGAAAACCGCCTTTACGGCATCGTTCTTCGGGCAACCTAGCATTTTCAAGGACTATAGTAATTTCCGTCGCTTCGACATCCTCGAAAATGCGGAGAATGCGATTGTGCGCCCGGAATTTGTGAAGGTGACCAAGAAAACAGAAGTGCAGAAGTACAAGAATTCTGCAGAAGAAGGCGTCGTGGAAGAAGTGGATTTCCGCGGTTACGGTATCGAACTGCGCGTCCGCGTGAACGGGGTCTTGCTTACGGCGCGGCGCTCCTTCGATCAGCCGAGAATCGAGGTGGGCGAGAAGGTGGACGTGTTCATCTATCGCATGTTCGTGACCCAGGGAGATACCGCGACACTACTCGAGAACAAGTCGCTGCGTGAGCCGGTGGTGGTGATTTAACGAACGGATGCGGCTTCGTTATAGAAAAAACTGATAATTCCGCATAAAAATTAAGTATTGGACGGGGTTGAAATACCGTTCTATATTTGGCTGCGGATAAAAATTGTACGGAGACATGCTGAATGGAATTTAATACTGCTTTATTGCACCAGAATTTTGGTAGTGATCGATGTAGCGGTTCTACGCTTGCGCCGATTTACCAGGTGAGCGCCTTTTCACAGGATTCTGCTGAAAAACTCGAAGCCGTGTTCAACAACAAGGCTCCGGGTTTTGCGTATACGCGCATCGCGAACCCCACGAACGATTCTTTTGAACGACGAATCGCGTCGCTTGAGAAGGGAATCGGCGCGGTGGCGTGCTCTTCGGGCATGGCGGCGGTGACTATCTCGCTTTTGAATATTTTGCACGCGGGCGACGAGGTGATTGCGAGCGCCGGGCTCTTTGGCGGCACTATCGACCTGTTCCATGACCTTGAGGCGTTCGGCATCACGACTCGCTTTGTTACCGAAGTGACGGCTGAAAGTGTCCGCGAACAGCTGAACGAAAGGACAAAGGCGGTGTTTACCGAACTTATCGGGAACCCGAAACTGAACGTCGTTGATTTGAAGGCCGTGGCGGATGCCGCCCACGAAGGCGGCGTCCCGTTCATTGTCGATAGCACGACGGCGACCCCGTATCTTGTGCATCCCTTCGATTTCGGCGCGGATATCGTGGTGCATTCGTCTTCGAAGTATATTAACGGCAGCGGTTCTGCGATTAGCGGCCTCATTGTCGATAGCGGGAACTTCCCCTGGGATTACGCCCGCTACAAGGGCCTTGAAGAATACAAACGTTTTGGCAAGTTCGCCTACATTGCGAAACTGCGCAACGGAATCTGGCGCAACGTGGGTTGCTGCGTTGCTCCCCAAACATCTTTCCTCAATTCGCTCGGGCTCGAGACTCTCGGGCTGCGCATGGATCGCCTGTGCAGCAATGCGCTGCAACTCTCGGAATTTTTGCAGGGTTTTGATGGCGTTTCTGTCAACTATCCGGCCCTCAAAAGCAGCCCCTATTACGACCTGGTGCAGAAGCAACTTGGCGGCAGGGGAGGCGCAATCCTCACGATTGACGCGGGCACGAAGGAACGAGCGTTCAAGCTGATTAATGGGCTCAAGTACGCGACCATCGCGACCAATATCGGCGATATCCGCACGCTGGTGATACACCCGGAAAGCACCATCTTTACGCACAGTTCCAAGGAACAGAAGGAACATGCGGGGATTTTCGAAGGGACTATCCGCGTGAGCATCGGTATCGAGAATATCGAGGATCTGAAGGAAGATTTCGAACAAGCGATTAAGAAGATTTAAACGGAGATGCCCGCCTTCTCGGGCATGAAAAAAACGGAGACACAAAAATATGGCAACGGATTATGCAACTCTTAAAAAGGGCGGTTGGATGCGCCAGAAGCAGAAGAACAACTTCTCGCTGCGGGTGCGCGTCGTGGGCGGAAACCTGACCGCTACCCAGCTCGCTAAAATCGCGGAAGTCGCCGACAAGTACGGCGAAGGTTACGCCCATTTGACCTCCAGGCAGAGCGTCGAAATCCCGTTCATCAAGCTCGAAAACGTGGAAGACGTGAAGGCTGCCCTGGCCGAAGGCGGCGTGGAACCGGGCGTTTGCGGCCCCCGCGTGCGTACCATTACGGCATGCCAGGGCGAAGCCGTTTGCCCCAGCGGGTGTATCGACACCTACGCGCTTGCAAAGGAACTGGACGACCGTTATTTTGCACGCGAACTCCCGCACAAGTTCAAGTTCGGCGTGACCGGCTGCCAGAACAACTGCCTCAAGGCCGAAGAAAACGACGTGGGCATCAAGGGGGCCATCAAGGTCAAGTGGATTGAGGACAAGTGCATCGGCTGCGGGCTCTGCGCAAAGACTTGCCGCAAGGGTGCCATCAAGGTCGAAAACAAGAAGGTCATCTTCGACGAATCGCAGTGCAACTTCTGCGGTCGCTGCTACAAGTCTTGCCCGACGGATGCCTGGGAAGATACCCACGGCTACATCGTGTCCTTTGGCGGGCTTTTCGGCAACAACATCAACAAGGGCGAAACGATTATCCCCTTTGTCGAGGACAAGCAAAAGCTGCTGGACATCTGCGATGCGGCCATCACGTTCTTTGCCGAGAACGCGAAACCCGGCGAACGCTTCAAGTACACCATCGACCGCATCGGTCGCGACGTGTTTGCGAAGAAAATCCTGGAAGCGAGTGTCTAGCGTTAAGAAATGAGCTGGCAGCAACGTATTGCAGAAGAGGCCCGGCAAAGTTATCCACATGAATGTTGCGGGATTTTGCTCGGGAAAAACGCCCCGGACGGCAAGTTCGAGGTGACGGAAATACGTGCTTTGCCTAACCGGATTCAGGGAGAGGGGAGAGGGACGCATTTCGAGGCGGACCCTCTCTTTCTTTACCAGGTGGAGCGGGAAATCGAGGGAAGCGGGCTTGAAATCGTCGGTTTTTACCACTCGCACCCCGATTATGAGGCGATCCCGTCCAGGGAAGATGTCGAAAATATGGTCCCAGGGCTTGTTTACGTGATAATTTCCGTGACAAGAGAGGGTGTTGCCGACATCAGAAGTTATAGGCGTTATAAGAAAAACTGATAATTCTGCATAAAAATTAAGTATTGGACATAGGCAAAATTCGGTTCTATATTTCGCGTTGAAATAATCCTGTTGATTATTTTGTTCAAAAAGCCACTTTTTTTTGTACGGAGGAAAAAGTGAAAATATACATCTCGGCTACCCTTAGAAATTTTTTTGGTAGGAATGCGCGGATTGAAATTCCCGCGAGTACGGTCAGGAAGGCTCTCGCCATCCTTTTGGACATGTATCCGGATGCCAAGAACGTCCTTTACGATGATGGTGGAAAATTACGGAATTTTATCCAGATTTATGTCAACGGCAAGAACCTGACGGTGGAAACCCTCTGGGAAACGCCCCTGCCCGAAGATACGGAAATCTTGCTGCTGCCTGCGATTGCGGGTGGTGCACCTGTTGAAGAAACGCAGAGCGCTGCGGTCGAAAGCCTGATTTCGGACGAGAGGCGCAAGGAAGTCGCCTTCGATGACAGCGAGGTGGAACGCTTCGGCAAGCACCTGATGCTTAAGGAAATCGGCGTGAAAGGCCAGAAGCGCATCAAGGCGGCAAAGGTCGTTGTCGCGGGTGCGGGCGCGCTCGGATCGCCTGTAATCCAGTACCTAGCCGCGGCGGGTGTCGGGACCATCAAGGTCATCGATTTCAACGAGGTTTCGCTCGAAAACCTGCAGAGCCAGGTACTTCACGGTTCCCGCGATATCAAACGCCCGAAAGTTGCTTCCGTTAAGGACAAAGTAAAGAATATCAACAAGAATATCGAACTTATCGCCGAAAAGGTGCAGCTCGATTCTTCGAATATTCTGGAACAGATTGACGGTTACGATTTGGTGGTCGACTGCTCCGACAACTACAAGGCGCGCTACCTGATTAACGATGCCTGCGCGCTGCACGGCATTCCCGTCGTGTTCGGCGCGATTTACCAGTTCGAAGGCCAGGTGGGCATTTTCAATCTGGATGGCGGCCCGTGCTACCGTTGCCAATTCCCGTCGCCTCCGCCGGCAGGGCTCATTCCTTCCTGTTCCGAAGGCGGCGCGATTAGCCCGCTTCCGGGTATTGTGGGGAGCATCCAGGCCAACGAAGCGCTCAAGCTGATTCTCGGTATTGGCGAACACCTGAACGGAAAACTTTTGCATGTCGATAGCCTGTACCTGACTTCGCGAATCTTGAAGGTGGAGCGCAACAGGAACTGCCCTATTTGCGGGAGCAACCCGACGATTACCGATGTCGAGGAAATCGATTACGATGAACTTTGTGGGCTCAAGACCGAAAACGAAATTCCGGTGGAGGGCTTTACTCCTGAAGAACTCGCGAAGAAGATTGACAATGGCGACCCGATGACTATCGTGGATGTGCGTGAGCCGCATGAACGCGCGATTTTGCGCTTCCCGAACGCCATCGTGATTCCCATCGGGCAGCTGGCCCGCAGGCACAAAGAACTGGACCCGAACAAGGATACGGTTTTCATCTGCAAGCAGGGCAAACGCAGTATTCTCGCCATCAACACCTTGCGCGAGGCGGGCTACACGGGGCCGCTTTACAACCTGAAGGGCGGCGTCGATGCCATGAAGGATATCATGTTCTCGCACGAAGGGGCATGGCTATAAAATTTTTTTCATTCAAAACCTACTGAACAGATAGGGAAATTTGTAAAAAAGCAACACTTAACTCAAACCCAAGAGGTAAACCACTATGGCAAATGAAGCTACAGAAAAGAAAACCGGCATCAATGCGCTTGGCGCAAAGGCTGCCTACAACCTGGCGAACGTCACCAAGACCAAGCCGCAATTTGGTGCGCTGACTCCCAAGTGGCTCACCAAGTTCCTTGAATTCAAGGGTCTCGAAACGGGCCTGTTCCGCGTGAACAAGGTCGTGGAAGGCGAAACCCCGCTCGATGTTCTTTGCAGCCAGACCAAGAAAACCGACATTATTCCGGAAGGCTACGTCGAATACGAAACCGAGCCGCGTGAATACAAGCTGAATTCTATCTCCACGATCATCAACGTGAACACGGCCATCGAAGATGTTTACAGCTCTCCGTATGACCAGGTTCAGGAACAGCTCGGTCTCGCTATCGAATCTCTCCGCGAACGTCAGGAAAGCCAGCTCATCAACAACGATGATTACGGCCTGCTGAAGAACGTGGCCGATTCCCAGCGCATCCAGCCGCTCCGTGCCGACGGCCGCCCGACTCCGGACGATCTCGACGAACTCATTTCGAAGGTCTGGAAGGAACCGTCCTTCTTCCTCGCTCACCCGCGTGCCATTGCCGCTTTCGAACGCGAATGCACCCGCCGTGGCGTGCCGCCTGTTGTTGTCGATATCGCCGGTGGCAAGTTCCTCACCTGGCGCGGCATTCCTCTCGTTCCGACCGACAAGCTTCTCGTGGACGGCGTGAAGAATCCGAAGTCCCAGGGCGGCAAGACCAACATCCTGCTCGTGCGTACTGGCGAAGCCAAGCGCGGCGTGATTGGCCTCTTCCAGGCCGGTCTCAAGAATGAACACTCTCGTGGCCTTTCCGTGCGCTTCCGCGGCATTGACAACAAGGGTGTTGCATCTTACCTGCTTTCCCTGTACTGCTCTGCGGCTATCCTTGCCGACGACGCCATTGCAGTTCTCGAAGACGTAGAGGTTGGCGAATACTATGATTACGAATAATCCAGATACCAGATCGCTGGAAGAGCTCGCCGGAGTTCCCAATGCGGCTGAACTGGAGCAGTTGGCAAATGAGTACTTTCCCGACCTGACGGACAGTGCTTATGCTGCAACTCCCGCGGCACCTGAAGTGCAGAACGCTTCGGCGGCTCAGGGAGTGAGCGCCGCCCAAGGGGCAGCTGCCATCAACCAGACTCCCGCATTCGACTGGGAACATCCGTTTGCGACCTATGGCGACCAGCCGACTTCTTCGGCTCCGTTCGCTTATGGCGGCAATTCCACCGATGCCTGGCTCAACTCCGTGGAAGCCCCTGCGGTTCCCGAAGCGGAATTTGTGTCGCAGTTTGGCGATGTCCCGGCGGCCCCCGCACCGGCTCAAGGATACTCTCCGAAGGTCGTGTCCAAAACGCAGGCTGCACAGAACGCTCGACCGATAGACGCTCCTACATCTCTCGGCGGCGATTCCGTGAACAAGGCCGGCAACGCTAACAGCGGCTCCAATTCCCGCAACGAATCGATCCGCATCGGTTCCAAGACGCTTGCACAGATTCGCGCCGACTTCCCGATTCTTTCGAAACAGGTAAACGGGCATCCGCTCGTTTGGCTCGATAACGGTGCTACGACGCAGCGCCCGCAGGTGGTGATTGACCGTCTCAAGTACTACTACGAAAACGAAAACTCCAACGTGCACCGTGGCGCCCATACGCTTGCGGCTGCATCGACGGATGCCTACGAAAACGCCCGCAACATCGTGCGCGACTTTATCGGGGCCCCGTCTTCGCAGGAAATCGTTTTCGTCCGCGGTACCACCGAGGCAATCAATCTGGTGGCTAACGCCTACGTAAAGCCGACGCTCCAGCCGGGCGACGAAATCATCGTCTCCATCTTGGAACACCACGCCAACATCGTGCCATGGCAGCTCATTGCCGAAGAAACAGGCGCAATCATCAAGGTGATCCCCTGCGATTCCACCGGCCAGCTCAAGCTGCACGATTACGAGGCGCTATTCACGAAGCGCACCAAGTTCGTCTCCGTGACTCACGTTTCGAACGTGCTCGGCACCGTGACACCGATCGAGGAACTCATTGCCATCGCCCACAGGCACGGCGTGAGAATCCTCATTGACGGTGCGCAGTCCATCGCGCACATTCCGGTGAACGTTTCCGCCCTCGACGCAGACTTCTTCGTGTTCTCCGGACACAAGGTGTTTGCTCCGACCGGTATCGGCGTCGTTTACGGCAAGAAGGAATTGCTCGAAGCGGCCCGCCCGTATCACGGTGGCGGCAACATGATTGCCGACGTCACGTTCGAACGCACCATCTACAACGGAATTCCGAACAAGTTCGAAGCGGGAACCGGAAGCATCGCCGACGCTGTTGGCCTCGGTGCAGCCCTCCAGTACCTCTCCGAAATCGGGATGCCCTGCGTGTTCCGCTGGGAACATGAACTGCTGCAGTATGGCCTCAAGGAACTTAAGACCGTCAAGGGTCTGCACCTTGTAGGTACGGCACTCAACAAGGCTTCTGCTCTCGCCTTCAAGCTCGATGGTTATTCCGACGAAGAAGTGGGCAAGAGGCTTGACGCCTACGGTGTTGCCGTGCGTACAGGTCACCACTGCGCACAGCCTGTGCTCAGGCATTTCGGTTACGAAAGTACCGTTCGCCCGACGCTTGCGCTGTACAACTCTCCGGACGACATCGACGCACTCGTGAGGGCGTTGAAAACGTTCGCGTAAGTTAGACAAAGACGGCCCTTCGGCAGGCTCAGGGACCTAAACAAGTTCACTGAGCTTGTCGAAGTGAACGCCGTAATTCTCTTTCAACAAATTTGACACATGCACGAACTTATCCAAGAATCAGAAGTCGAAAAAGCTGTCCAGACGATTTTTGCCGATTACAATCGCGGCAAGCATATCGACAACATTGACATCTATAATCGACCCGACCAGGCCGAGATTCAGACGATTTTGCAGAACCTGATCCGTGTGGTTTATCCCGGACATTTCAGGGACCGCTCGCACAAAATTTACAACCCGAAGAATAGCTTCGCGGTCATTATCGAAGATACTTTTTACCACCTCCACAAGCAGGTGGCCATCGCGCTTGATTATTGCAAGCTCCGTGGTACCATGACTTCGGACGAGCGCAAGATTGAAAGCTACCGCATCTGCAAGGAATTTTTCGCGAAGATTCCTTGGATTCGCGAATGTCTTGAAACCGATTTGCATGCCGCTTTTGATGGCGATCCTGCCGCTGGGTGCCTCGACGAAATTATCCTTGCGTATCCGGGCCTTATGGCGACAACGATTTTCCGCATTGCCCATGAACTTTACCTTTTGCACGTTCCGGTTCTCCCGCGGCTCATGACTGAGTATGCGCATTCCAAGACGGGAATTGACATCCATCCGGGTGCATCCATCGGCAAGTACTTCTTTATTGATCATGGTACGGGCATCGTGATTGGCGAAACTGCGGTTATTGGCAATAACGTGAAAATTTATCAGGGCGTGACTCTCGGTGCGCTCTCGACGCGCGGGGGCCAGCGCCTCTCCGGCAAAAAACGTCATCCGACAATTCAGGACAACGTAACCATTTACGCGAATGCATCCATTCTAGGCGGCGATACGGTTGTCGGCGAAAATGCGATTATCGGCGGCAGCGCATTCATCACGAGTTCTGTCGCGCCCAATACCCGCGTGAGCATGAAGAGCCTCGAAATGGACTACGTTTCTACCGATAAGCAACACAAGACGGAAGAAATTACCCAGAGCGAGGAGTGGTACTACATTATATAATCATAAGATGGCAACTTGCTATAGAAAAAACTGATAATTCAGCATAAAAACAATGTATTGGACGCGTGCGAAAACGCGTTCTATATTTGGGCCAGATTTAAAACATCAATGTACGGAGAAACAACAATGGCAGAAATAAAAATCGACGACACCATCGACATTACCGATGTCGTGTGCCCGACTACTTTCGTGAAGGCGAAGGTCGCCCTCGAGGAACTGGAAGAAGGCCAAATCCTTTCTATCCGCCTGAACGACGGCGAACCGGTGCAGAACGTGCCGCGCAGCATCAAGGAAGAGGGACACGAAATCTTGAAACTTGACGACAACCAGGACGGAACCTACACGCTCATCGTGAAGAAGGTCGGCGACTAACCAAGGAGTATAAAATGATTATTACAGTTGCAGGAAACAAGAAAGAATACAAGGATGGCCTCACCGTCGCAGAACTGATTGAAGCCGAGAAAATTGACAACCCGCTTTACGTGACGGTTTCGGTAAATGAGGCGTTTGTCGAGGGCGGAACGTTTGACAAGGCTGTGCTCAAGGATGGTGACAATGTTGAGTTTCTCTACTTCATGGGAGGCGGCTGCTAATGGCTTTTACTAACGAACAGCTGGAGCGCTATTCGCGCCACATCATCTTGAAAGAGGTGGGCGCGAAGGGCCAGAAGAAACTTTTGAATGCAAAGGTGCTCGTGATTGGCGCTGGCGGCCTCGGGGCCCCCGTGGCGATGTACCTTGCTGCAGCAGGCGTGGGCACCATCGGCATTGCCGATGCCGACGTGGTCGATCTTTCTAATTTGCAGCGCCAGATTATCCACGCTACGCAGGATGTGGGCAAGCCCAAGGTGCAATCCGCGAAAGAGACGATGGAAGCGATGAATCCCGACGTGAAGGTGATTACGTACCATACCTTTGTGACGAGCGAAAACATTCTTGACCTCATCAAGGATTACGATTTCATCATCGACGGCACGGATAATTTCCCGGCGAAGTTCCTCATCAACGACGCTTGCGTGATGGCGAAGAAACCTTTCTCCCATGCGGGCATCATCCGCTTCCAGGGCCAGCTCATGACGTATGTTCCGGGCCAGGGCCCCTGCTACCGCTGCGTGTTCAAGGAGCCGCCTCCGAAAGATGCCGTGCCGACATGCAAGCAGGCGGGCGTGATTGGCGCTATGGGCGGCGTTATCGGTAGCTTGCAGGCGATGGAAGCCGTCAAGTACATTCTCGGTGTAGGTAACCTGCTCACGGGTTACCTGCTCACTTACAATGCGCTCACGATGGAATTCCGCAAGGTGAAACTGCCGACGCATACCGAAGACTGCGCCGTGTGCGGCACGCACCCGACCATCACCCAGCTCATCGACTACGAGCAGGCGGTCTGCGACTTGAAACACTAAATTAGACGAAAGAACGGGCTTCGCCCTATAGACGAAAGACGATAGATGGTCATAGGAATTATTTCAAATGATTACATTACCGAAATCTGAATATGAAAAAATCCTTGCGCACGCCCAAAAGAACCTCCCCGAAGAGGCCTGCGGGCTGATTGCGGGGCGCATCGAAGGTAGCGACAAGCATATCGAGAAGGTCTACCTGCTCACGAATATCGACCATTCGAACGAGCATTTTTCGCTGGACCCCAAGGAACAGCTTGCCGCCATCAAGGACATGCGTGCAAACGGCCTCTCGCCGCTGGGCAACTGGCATTCCCATCCGGAATCCCCTTCGCGCCCGTCGGAAGAAGACAAGCGCCTTGCCTACGATAGCAGGGCGAGTTACTTGATTCTTTCGCTCATGGACCGCGAACATCCGGTGCTCAATTCTTTCCACATCGAGGGCGATACCGCCACGAACGAAGGGCTTGTAATCGCCTAAAGATCTCCGTACAACGGTGCCTCCGGGGCTTATGCGAAATTCCTGCCCTGGAGGCACTTTTTTGCTTTTTTTAACGCAAAAACGCCGAATTTGCGTTGTTTTGGCTAACAACGGCTTTTTCTGTGCGGTAGATGAAATCGGGCCTCCCTTATCTATATTATACATGGGTTTGTTATGGATAGGTTGAAACAATCCGATTGGAGAGAAAAATGAAAAACCTATCCGTATTTTCGGTAGCTCTGCTGTGTGCCTCTATGGCCATTGCGGCGGAAAATTCAATATACACCGGCACATTCTTCGACGATAGCGGAGCCTACTTTGGCCCCGACTGCGAAAAGGATGGCACGCAATCTACGGGCGCCTACTATACGGGCGATTACACGAGCCCGTTCAAGACGTTCCTCGGCAAGACGGACAAGGACATCCAGGACAAGCTGGATGAACTCTGGAACCATTACTTTGGCGGCCAGAACGACAAGACCGTGTATTACGAAGACAACGACGGCGGCTATATTGTCGATATAAACAACAACGATATTCGCTCCGAGGGCATGAGCTACGGCATGATGATTGCCGTGCAGACCAACCACAAGGAACAGTTCGGCAAACTCTGGAACTGGGCCAAGAAGCACATGTGGAAGGACCCTGCCACGGGCGGCTCCGGCTATTTCGCCTGGCAGGCTAACCGCGACGGTTCCGTGCGCGACTGGGGCAACGCTCCCGATGGCGAAATCTACTTCATGATGGCGCTTTTGTTTGCTGCAAACCGCTGGGACGACGCTCAATACATGAAGGACGCACAGAGCATCTTGAAGGCCTGCTGGAAAGGCAACGGTCAATCCCTGTACAGCGAACAGTCTTTCATTGCAACCTTCCAGCCGAGCGACGGCAACAACACTTGGGGCGACGCCTCTTACAGTTTGCCCGCATTCGTGGACCTGTTCAGCCGCTGGTCCGACACCAACACCGACAAGTGGAAAAAGGCGACGAAGGCCACCCGCGACCACATCTACAATTCCGCAAACCCGCAGTCGGGCCTGTGTAGCGACTACAGCAACTTCGACGGGACTCCGCACTACGCCTTTAGCGACAATTCTACGAAGTATGCGTTCGATGCCATCCGTTGCCCCATGAACTACGGCATGGACAGCTACCTGTTCGGCGTGGATATGGAACGCCAAACGAAAATCGCGAAGGTGATTACCGACTTCTTCGAGAAGGACGGCTACAGGCACGGCCACTTCAACTGGGACGGCACCAATGGATACGGCGATTTCACCATCGGCCAGGCGGGCGCGAATGCGGTTGCTACCTACGCCCTGCTTGAAGAAGAGGGCTACAAGGATTTGGTCAAGAAGGTGCTGCAGAAGGCCTGGGATTCCAAGCCCATCGTCGGTAGCCAGCGTTACTACGACGGCCTGGTGCATTACCTCGCTATGCTCCATCTCACCGGCAACTTCAAGATTTGGAAGAAGAAGCCCGAGATCGAGAAAAAGACGGCAGAAGGTGAATACAATGGCGTAAGTTATGAAAACGACACCACGTTCCACGCGTTTGAATCGTGCAAGCTCTACGAGGTGACGGTGAAGAAACCGGAAAAGGTGATTGCCACGGCTTCTCTCGGCAACGTGAATGTCCATGCGTCCGGCAACTCGCTCTTTATCGATGGCGCAGCGGTCGGAACGAAATTCTTTGTTGCTGACCTCAATGGCCGTGTGCTGAAGGCTTCGGAAATCACTTCTGTGAATCAGGAAATCCGCATCGGCGCTCGGGGTGTGCTGCTCGTGAACGTCGGCGGCAAGGTCCACAAGATCGCGAAATAGTATTTTGTTGTTTGTTGCTTGTCTATCGGGGTGAGCTTGCCGCTGACCCTGATTTTTTTTTGATGGAGGACTTAATTTCTTGATACTTAACGAATTAGAAAAAAGAAAAATTTTCCGAAAACATTTTTAGGAAAGGCGTTTTTTACTTCGTAAAACAGATTGCGGCCGTGCTGAAAATTTTTATTTTTGGAACGTTGAATTTTTAATTTGAATTGGTAGAAAAAGATGTTTAAAGTAGGTTTTGATAACGAAGCGTACCTCAAGACGCAGTCCGAAAAAATTGCCGAACGCATCGCGAAGTTCGGTGGAAAACTTTACCTGGAATTTGGCGGAAAACTGTTTGATGACCATCACGCATCCCGCGTGTTGCCTGGCTTCGCGCCCGACAGTAAGATCCGCATGCTCGAAAAAATCAAGGACAAGGCCGAAGTCATTATCGCCATCAATGCGGGTGACATCGAAAAGAACAAGGTCCGCGGCGACCTCGGCATTACCTACGACCAGGACGTGCTCCGCCTGATTGACGCGTTCCGCGGTTATGGCCTCTATGTGAGCTCTGTGGTGCTGACCCGCTGGCAGGAACAGCCGAGTGCCGTTGCTTACCAGAAGAAGCTTGAAGGACTGGGACTCAAGGTTTACCGCCACTACCCGATTGCGGGTTACCCGAGCAATATTCCTTTGGTTGTAAGCGATGACGGCTACGGCAAGAACGAATTTGTCGAAACGACGCGCGAACTTGTGGTGGTGACGGCTCCCGGCCCCGGGAGTGGAAAGATGGCCGTCTGCCTCTCGCAGATTTATCACGAGAACAAGCGTGGCATCAAGGCCGGTTATGCGAAGTTCGAGACGTTCCCCATCTGGAACATCCCGCTCAAGCATCCGGTGAACCTCGCGTACGAGGCGGCGACCGCTGACCTGAACGACGTGAACATGATTGACCCGTTCCATTTGGAAGCTTACGGACAAACTACAATCAACTACAACCGCGATGTGGAAATTTTTCCGGTGCTGAACGCGCTGTTTACGCGCATTCTGGGTGAATCTCCGTACAAGAGCCCCACGGACATGGGCGTGAACATGGCGGGCAACTGCATTATCGACGATGATGCCGTTTGCGAGGCGGCCAAGCAGGAAATTATCCGCCGTTACTACAACACGCTTTGCGATGTGCGCAAGGGCAATGCGGAAAAGGACCAGATTTACAAGCAGGAACTCATCATGGAGCAGGCGCAGATCAGCACTGTTGACCGCCCCGTGATTGCGGCTGCTGTTGAAAAGGCTGAAATAACTGGCGGCCCGGCGGTTGCCATCCAGCTGAATGACGGTGCAATCATCTCGGCGAAGACTTCTTCGCTGTTGGGCGCTTCTTCTGCCATGTTGCTCGATGCGCTCAAGCACCTCGCGAAGATTCCCGACGAAGTGCGCCTGCTTTCGCCGATGGTCATTGAGCCGATTCAGAATCTGAAGACGAAACAGCTCGGACACAAGAACCCGCGCTTGCACATGGACGAGGCCCTCGTGGCGCTTTCCGTCTGTGCCCTCACGGACTACAACGCGAAAATCGCCCTAGAGAAACTGCCGGAACTCCGCCACTGCGAAGTGCATTCCAGCGTTATCCTCTCGCAGGTCGATGTGGGCGTGTTCCGCCGCCTGGGCGTGAACCTCACGACGGAACCGAATTACCAATCCGGCAATCTGTACCACGGGTAATAACGTTCGCTAATCGGCGCAATACTGCGTTGCTCGCCTCCTTGCGTACTTTAGTACGCTACGGAGGCTCGCGCCTTGTCTTGCTTGATTATCCAACGTTCTGGCTAAAAAGAGTTGCGGCCTTGCTCTGCTCGCTTATCCAGTTTTTTTTGACAAATGTTGTTGAAATCCGATACGAAAAATTAAGAAGGCCGCGATTTCGCGGCCTTCTTTAATGACGTTTTGCGCGTAATTACTTCACACTAGCCGTCAGCAGTTTCGTAATTGCTGCCACATACTCAGCCGGGTTCGGGAGCGGAGAACCTTCGGCAAGCAGAGCCTGACCGTAGAGGGCCTTCGGCCAATCGCCCAGGTCTTCCTTCGCGGAGGCGTTCAGTGCGAACAGGAGCACAGCAATGAATGCGATTGCTGTTTTCTTGAAATATTTGGACAAATTAGTTACCGCCGTTTCGTGCAATACCTATCAGGTAGAATAGACCGAAAACTACGATATCCGCCGCCACGATGGTCGAACCCACGGGAGTCCCGGCGAGAATAGCGACTACGATGCCGATAAGCGAGCAAATCACGGATATGGTGGCCGCAGCGACCGTTACCGAGAAAAAGCTCTTGAATACGCGCATGGCCGAAAGTGCCGGGAAAACCACGAGGGCCGATACCAAAAGCGCACCCACAAGGTTCATGGCGAGTACGATAATCGTTGCCACGATGACGGCAATCAGCAGGTTGAAAAGTGCAGTGTTGACGCCCGTGGCTCGTGCGAAATTCTCGTCGAACGTGATGGAGAAAATCTTGTTGTAGAAGAGGACGAAGCAGAAGATGACTATGCAAGAGAGTACGATGCACAGGATGACCTCTTCCAGTTTCAGCGTGAGGATGGACGTGGAACCGAAAAGCGTAGTGCACACGTCGCCCGAGATGTTTGCCGAGGTGGAAAAGATGTTCATCAGCAGGTAGCCGATGGCGAGCGCGCCGACCGATACCATGGCGACGGCGGCATCACCCTTGATGCGAGCGTTTTTCCCGGTGCAGAGCAGGAGTACAGCCACGGCTATGGTTGCCGGCAAGATGATGAGCATGTTGTTTGTCACCTTGAGTACTGCTGCAATGGCAAGTGCGCCGAATGCAACGTGTGAAAGGCCGTCACCGATATAGGAGTAGCGCTTGAGTACGAGGGTTACGCCCAGCAGTGACGAACAGAGCGATACGAGTACGCCTACGACAATCGCGTAGCGCACGAAGGGAAAGTCTAGGTAGAAAAGAAGCGTATCAATTGGCATACCGTACATTGTCATCCCCGCGAATGCGGGGATCTCCTTGACTTGAGGTTTTATCTTCCTTTAACTGATATTTGGTCGAAGTTCATCACGCGGGTAGCATCGTCCAGGGCGGAGTCCACGTCGTGCGTGACCATCACGATGGTCATGCCCTTCTTGTGCAGGTCATTGATGACGCGGTACATTGTTTCCGTAGATTCGGGATCGAGGCCGGTTACGGGCTCGTCGAGAAGCAATAAACGATCGGCAGCGCAGAGGGCCCGGGCCAAAAGCACGCGCTGCTTTTGGCCACCCGAAAGTTCGCGGAAGCACGATTTGCGCAAGCTTTCGGTGCGGGTGAGCGCCATGCATTCCATGGCGCGTTCCCGCTGGGCCCGTCCATAAAACGGCAGCAGGCGGAACTTGCCCTGGAATGCGGAAAGAACGATTTCTTCCACCGATGCGGGAAAATCCCTCTGGACTAGCGTCATCTGCGGCAGGTAACCGATTTCACTGCGCTTGAGCCCTTCGCAGAGTTCGATATCTCCGGACTTGGGCTTGAGCAAGCCTGCGATTCCACGGAGGAACGTTGTCTTGCCGGAACCGTTGCGTCCGATGATGCAGAGGTAGTCCCCGACATTCACGTCGTAATCCAGGTCGCGGACCAGGTCCTTGCTTCCGTAGCCGAGCGTCAGCTGGCGGCATTTGATCAGAGGGATTATTTCGTTCATATTATTTTAAAGCCTTTTTCAATACTTCCAGATTGTCGCGCATGATGGAGAGGTAATCGACGCCGGCCTTTATCTGTTCGTCCGTCACCGACTGCATCGAATTGAGCGTCAAGACCTGCGCGTTCTTGGAGTTCTTGCTTGCTTCGAGAATGGCTCGGGCGATTTTCCCGTTGCTCCCGTCAATCGTGAAGATGGCGGGCAGTTGTAGAGAATCCATCTTCCCCGCAAGGAACGTAACCGTTTCAAAGCTCGCTTCGCTCTCGGCGGAACAGCCGGCAAATGCGGCATAGTACTTAATGCCATAATCGTCCACCAGATAACGAAACGGGAATCGGTCACCGAACAGGACTGTCTTTTGCGAGGCGTCCGAAGTAGCCGTGGCAAATTCCTTGTCCATTTCCCAGAGTTTTGCGTTGTAGAGGATAGCGTTCGCTGTGTAAATTGACGAATTTGCGGAATCCACCTTCGAAAGCGATTGGGCGAGCGCGTTCACCAAAATCCAAGCGTTCTTCAGCGAAAGCCAGATGTGCTCGTCGTTCTCGACTTCTTCGTGGTGATGATGCTCGTCTTCGTGCTTTTCGGCATGCTCATGATGTTCATGCTCATGTTCTTCGGCTTCTTCGCCGTGCTCATGGTGATGTTCCTCTACCTGCATACCCTCCGCGACTTCTTCTTCCTTGACGCGGTCGCCGAGAGCCTTCATCAGGTTCAACGCGATGCGCCCTTCCTTCGGGGTAACCTCAAGAGCCTTCTCAATCCATTCGTCAGACTCGCCGCCCACGTAAACGACAAGGTCGGCCTTGGCGATGGTCGCGATGTCCTGTGCCGAGGGCTTGTAGCTGTGAAGGTCGGTGCCGTTCTTGATGAGCAGTTTCAGGTCCACCGCGTCGGCATGCTCGCCGATCACGTTCTTCAACCAGTCGTACTGCGGGTAGATGGTCGCGACGACGGAAATCTTTTTCGGTGCGGAATCTTTTTTCCCGGATTCCGTGTTGCAGGCGGTCAGCATTAATACCGACGCAAAAAGCAGTATTGCAATGGATGCAATTTTTTTCATATAAAGGTCCTTGTCCGTATGGACAAATGTTGTTGATGTTGTTATGCGGCTTTGTACCGCTCGTCGTCTTGGGTGCGACGCACTTCAATTCAACAACAGGACCTTTTGCGAAACAAGGGTGGCTCGGCACGTATCGAGAGCCTTGATGCGGGGGAGCCTGAAAAACACGCAGCAGAGCGCGATTTCAAAAGGTGCGACGACCATTTCCATGCAGACCGTAATCAGTTCCAGACAGCGATGGATATGGTGACAGACGTGGCAATGTTCGCCGTGGCAATGGTGTTCCAGGTGGCGTGACACATAGAGCGACGCCAAGATAACCAGAAGCCTGTCGAACAGGGCCTTAAACATGGTGCATCCGCCTCCGCGGGAGGGGTTTCTTCGCGGCTATGGAGCATCCGGCGCAGCGCCCGAGCAGAACCGACTGCTGCTGGTCCAGTTCAAAGCCGCTTACGCGCTGTACCGAAAGTTGCAGCATCTTGAGTGCGGGGCCTTCCAGGTGGAAAAACTTGCCGCATTCCTTGCACACGAGGTGCATTTTCTCCTGGCACTTGCTCGGGCCAGTGTAGCGGTACTGGAGTTCCTTGTTCTCTTCGGCCCCGACAATCTGGACGATACCCGCTTTTTCGAGACGGGCGAGGTTCCTGTAGATGGTGCTCAGGGAAACGGAGCGCAGGTCCTGGGCTATATCGGAGGCCTTGAAAATCCGGTCAGGATTCTTGACCATGAAGTCCATGATGACTTGTCGCGTTTTCGTCTTGTATTCTAATTTGCAAATCATTCGCAAATTCAAATTTAACAAAAAATGGGCCCGGTGTCAACGAAAAGAGTCGTCATTCCGACCCTGTTTTTTTTTGTATATTTCAAAAAAACTTACAGAGGTAAAACATGAACGAAGACAAAGTCCCGGAAACTGTTGTCGTGGAACCTGTGCCGGAAACCGCAGCCGTTGCGCATCCGGCGGGAAAATTTATGTGGAGCATGGCTCTTGGCGGGCCGATTATTTCGTGGTTTTTCCATCGCAAGGAGCTGGAAAAGAGCGCAAAGAGTTTTTTCTTGCCGATGCTTGGGTGGAATATCCTGACGAATATGGTAGATAAGGCACTAACCGCTGGCTCTAAAATGACATCTCCGGAAACCTTGAATGTCTACGATATCTTGGGAATGGTCTGGTTTTTTGTTTCCATTTTCATTTTGGGAAGATTAGGCGCTTCTAAAATAAAGGAATGTCTCCCGGAATATGCGCCAGAAGTCTATAAGCCCCGTGAACGCAAGGGAATTATTTTGGGTGTAGTAATCCTAGTTGTTGTTTTTGTTATTGCGTTCTTTGCTCCCATCTTTTTTGACTTAGGCTGAAAATGAATTTAGAATGAAAAAAGGCCGCGAGTGAATCGCGGTCTTTTTAATGTTCAGGGTTAGATCCTTCGCGCCTTGTGTCACTTCACGCTGGCGGTCAGCAGTTTAGTAATCGCACTGACGTATTCAGCGGGGTTCGGGAGCGGAGAGCCTTCGGCGAGCAATGCCTGACCGTAGAGGGCCTTCGGCCAGTCACCCAAATCTTCCTTCGCTTCGACCTTCTTCTTGAGCATTTCGCAAATCGGGTGCGTCGGGTTGATTTCCAGAATGCGCTTGCTCTTCGGCAAGTTCTTCTGGCCCATTGCCTTCATCATGCGTTCCATCTGGGCGCTCATGGCGTCTTCGCTGGTGACGAGGCAGCAGGGGCTATCCTTCAAGCGGCTAGACACGCGGACTTCCTTGATGTCTTCGTCCAAGACCTTCTGCAAGTTTTCGCAGAGGCCCTTGAAAATGCCCTTGTTGGCTTCTTCGGCCTTCTTTTCGTCTTCGGTCTTTTCGAAGTCCACGTCACCGCGGGCGATGTCGTGGAACTTCTTGTCGCCGAATTCGGTGAGGCTCGACATCATGAACTCGTCGATGCCGTCGCTCATGAGCAGCACTTCGTAGCCCTTCGCCTTGAAGGCTTCGAGCATCGGGTTGGACTTCACGGCATTCTTGTCGCCGATGAGGTAGTAGATTTCCTTCTGGCCTTCCGGCATGCGCTTTACGTATTCGTCGAGGCCCACGAGAGCGTCGCCTTCGGTCTTGGTGCTTTCGAAACGGAGCAACTTCTTGAGTTCGTCAAGATGTTCCCAGTTCATGTAGAAGCCTTCCTTCAAGACCATGCCAAGTTCGCGCCACCAGGCGTTGTACTTCGCGGCATCCTTATCGGCCATGTTCTGCAGGGAGTCGAGCACCTTCTTGATCACGTGCTTGCGGATATTAGTGATAATCTTGTTGTTCTGCAAGATTTCGCGGGACACGTTCAGCGGCAAGTCTTCGCTATCGACCACGCCGCGCACAAAGCGGAGCCAAGGCGGCAGCAAATCCTTGCAGTCGTCCATGATAAAGACTTTCTTCACGTAGAGCTTGAGGCCGTGCAACGCGTCGTTGTGCCAAATGTTGAACGGAGCCTTCGACGGAATGTACACGAGGCTCCAGAATTCCTGGGAACCTTCGGCGTGGCTGTGGCTCCATGCGGCCGGTTCGTCGGCTTCGTGGCTGATGACGTTGTAGAAGTCCTTGTACTGTTCCTCGGTGACTTCCTTTTCACTCTGGCGCCACAGGGCCTGCTTTTCGTTCAAACGTTCTTCGGGCTTTTCTTCCAGTTCGCCCTTGTCGTTCTTCGTTGCTTCGGGGTGGAAGTAGATGCCGTAGCTCACGAAGCCGCTGTACTTCTGGACGATGTCCTTGATTTTCCATTCGCTGGCGAAGTCGCCCGCGTCTTCGTCGTCCTTCAGGTACAAGGTAATCTTGGTGCCCACCTTGTCGCGCGGGGCTTCAGAAATTTCAAATTCGCCCGTGCCTTCGGAAGACCACAGGTAACCCTGAGTTTCGCCGGCCTTCAAGGTCAGCACTTCGACCTTCTTTGCGACCATGAACACGGAGTAGAAGCCCACACCGAACTGGCCGATGAGATCGACGCTGCCCTTGTCGCCTTCCTTCAAATTCTTGATGAAGTTCTTGGTGCCGCTACGGGCGATGGTACCCAGGCAGTTGATCAAGTCTTCCTTGTTCATGCCGATACCGTTATCTTCGACAACGATGCGCTTGCCTTCCTTGTTCACCGAGATATCGATGCGGAGCTGCGTGCCCTGCGGAAGTAAGTCTGCGTTCGAGAGCGAGAGGAAACGGCGCTTGTCCAGTGCGTCCGCCGCGTTCGAGACGAGCTCGCGGAGGAAGATTTCCTTGTTGCTGTAAAGGGAGTTGATCATCAAGTTCAGCATGTCGCGAACTTCGGTCTGGAATTCCATCTTCTCTGTTGCCATTTTACGTCCTTTTCCTTTTTGTCATTCCCGCGCAGGCGGGAATCTCCGTTATGTTTAATTTTCGAGCGGCTTAGACTGTCAAGATGTTTCAAAATGAAACAAAACAACGGTCCTGCCTTGTTTTCGCTATAGAAGATGCAAGAACCGTGCCAAAAATGGTGGGAAAACTACCGGAGGGCGTTGCCTAGCCAAACTCCCAACATTCTAGCGGCAGTGCCGTATTGAAGGTATCCGGCGATAAATTCTAAAGCGAAGATGGGGATGCCGATAGCTATCCCGATGCGTTCCCGTTTTTTGAAAGCCTTTTGGTCATAGTTTGGAACGGCTTTCTTGAGTAGAACGAGGCCGAGTTTTCCGATGAAAAACCAATAGAACAGGCAGACGATAATGACAATGATGGCATATAAAAAGGGACCGAAGGCTAATCCAGAATAATTAGCCTTTGAAAGCATGTAGAATAAAGATTTGGACACGCACTCAATGCCGAATAGGGGCAAAAAGAACTTTGTGCTAAACTTGTCGGTTTTCTTAAGGTACTTGTAGTGGCATAGCCACGAGACGAAAACCCCGGCCAGAATGACACTCCACAGGACGCCTTTTTGACGGAACTGTTGCTCTATGGCGATGTCCTGTTCTTGCCCGGGCCCTATGACGGCAACGGTTTCGCCCGATTCAGGTAAAGTCTTGTCGGCCTTAGAATCTGCTTCGCTGGCATCGGTTGGCACAGGCGAGGCTGGCTCGTCAGCAGATTGTTCGGTGACGCCCGGGCACGTTACGGCAGACATGGGGGGCGTTGCTTGTGTGGTGACGACTACGGAAGGTGCGACCACTTTGGCTTTATTCAGCGGGTGCTCCGGATTCGGAGCGTCGCACCAAAGGCAGCGCGGCATATCGTCTTCGTATTTCTCGCCGCATTTCTTACAGACAATCATGTAGCCCTAGATGAAAATCAACCCCAGAATACCCACGGCCCACACATACCAGGCGAAGTGCTGGAACTTGCCCTTCTGCAAGAAGGTCATGAGCCACTTGAGGGCGATAATGCCGAAGATGAAGGACACCAGCATGCCTACCAAAAGTTCGGGAGTGAAGCTGCCGGCGTCGGCGCACTTCAATGCCTTTTCCGGGTTCTCGAGGGCCATCTGCGCGACCTTCTCGGCGCTCTGGCATTTGGCCCACTTGATGACGTCGAGGAGGGCTGCACCACCCACGGCAGGGATACTCATGAGGAAGCTGAATTCGCCGGCGTACTTGCGGTTCACGCCCATGAACATCATGGCGCTGATGGTCGAGCCGCTGCGGCTGATGCCCGGAATGCAGGCAATGCCCTGGACGATACCGGTTACGAGCGCGCGCCACCAGTTCATCTTGACGCCAACGCTCTCCGGATGCTTGGCGCCGGTCGGGCCCCACTGCGAGGTAAACAGGAGCAAGCCGGTAAAGAGTTCGGCCACGCACACGGCGCGCGGGTTCTCGAAAAGGCCTTCGAGCAAGTCCTTGAAGCCGAGGCCGATCATCGCTGTCGGGATGCTTGCTAGAATGATGTAGCCTGCTTCGCGCAACTGGTCCGGATTACGGCGGATGCAGCCCACGATGATGTCGGTAATCTTCTTGTGGAACACCACGAAGATGGAAAGGAGCGTCCCGGCGTGGAGCATGATGTCGAAGAACATGCCCGCCTCGTTCATGCCAAGGAGTTCGTGGCCCAGCACGAGGTGGCCGGAGCTGGAAATGGGGAGGAATTCGGCGAGGCCCTGCAAAAGGCCGAGGATGATGGATTCAATCATGGATGGAAATATAGTATTTTGCTATCTTCAGCGACATGTGCAAACGTTTTCTCCTGTGCTTTCACGATTTGAGCGTCTGGAATTTCCGGACGGTGGTTCCGGTCTTGGGAACGTTGAAAGACCTTTGCGGACGTGCGTTCAGCGTCCTCGTGATTCCCTGCACGGACGGAGCAGACGAACGGACTGTCGCTGAATTCCGGGAGGCGCTGCATCTCCTTGTCGCTGACGGCTTTGAACTTTCGCTCCACGGTTACAAGCACAATGCCGAATTCAGCCAGGGCCGCAGCTATTTTGGTCTCATGAGCATGAACCTCACGGGAGGCGAGGCGGAATTTGCCGGCCTTAGCGAGTTCGAATCCGGGAGGCTCCTGCGCGAGGCGGAATCCGCATGGAAGCAACTGTTTGCGGGGGGCGAGAGGCCTGCCGCCTTTATCCCGCCCACCTGGTACAGCAACAGGTTCCTGCCCCATCAGGTCCGGAACATGGGTATGCTGTACGAGAACAGGTTCATGGTGGTGAAGGCCAACGGCAAACGCTATTTTTCGCCGGTGACGAGTTTTGCGGGCATTCCCGATGCCTTGATGAACACGGCCTTCGGGTTCGGCAAGTTTATTCTGGACCTGCCGGTGGGGCTTCCGCGGATCGCGCTTCATCCGGTCGACTTCCCGGACCGTAAGGCCAAGGTCTATGACCTGGTGCGTGCGGCGCTCGGCAGCGACCGCAAGCTTGCGCTTTACAGCGAACTCTAGCCGCGGCGAACCCTAGCCGCTACATGCCCGGAATGGTCACGGTGTAGGTGGCCTTGTGCCTGCCTTCGTCGACTATCTGGATGGTAATCTTTTCACCCTCGTCCGGGAGTCTCGCTCCTTCCAGGATAATCTCGCGCGGTTCGGAGTCGTATTCGGCGGCGATCCAGTTCTTGCCGGATTTTACGGTGATGGAGTTCCCGTCGGAGATTCCGTCGTATTTGAAGTTGACTGGAATCTTGAGAGCGGGCTGGTGCAGTCCCCCGATAATCATGTTGTCCCAGTAGGGGAACCCGAGCGTGGGGGGATCCTGGTTGTCGATTGTTGCGATGTCGCGGAGCTCGTTCATGCTGGCGCAACGCTTCTTGCCGGAGGTCTGCTTGCTGAAGATGAACCAGTTGCGGCTCGTCTCTCCAAGCCAGTAGAGCGGGGCCTGGGCCGTATGCGCATCGATGCAGACTTCCCACTTGCCGGTAAACTGCAGTCCCTTGGGGTGGAACTCGTAGAAGTTCAGGCTGTCGGTGATGTTTTTCGTGAAAGCGAGGACGGGAGTCCCGTCGTTCGTCCTTACGGCCATTCCGGTCACCTTCTGCGAGATTTCGAAATCTTCATCCTTGACGGTCCAGCTGGCGGAAGATGCTCCCTTGTTTAGCGTGGTCATGTAGATGGTGTTCTCGCTATTGCCGTTGGAGTAGGCGATCTTCGTGGCGGCAGGGAAGGTTGCCGCAATCTTTCCGAGGAACGTCAACTTGTGGGGGAACACCTTGCAGAGATTCTCGCTGAGCGTGTTGCCGTTCTTGTCGAGAGCCGCGAAGGTGAAACTCGAATCGCAGCGGCCGAGGTCGAGCGCCGGCCTCGAAAGGTAGGTGATGAGGGGTGTCTTCTGGAAGTTCTGTTTCTGGAATTCGGAGTTGTCTTTGCAGTGGGAGCGGATGGAGAACTTCTTCGTGGTCACGTTGCCGGCGTAGTCTTCCACCTCGATGCGGTATTCGGACTGCGGCGGGAAGGGGACGTTGACGTAGTGCCAGTCGCCGGCGGTGTCGGCTTCCTCCGCCCACAGGAGCTCGTCGCGGATGCGCAGCTGCTTGCTGAAGGGGATGGTGTCCTGGACCTTGCTGAACATCTTCTCGTCGTAGCGGAACACTTCGAGCCTGCGGATGGACATCGGGTTTTCCTTGGGCTCGCGGCTGTAGTCCGCAATCTTGAAGGCGATGTGTACGGGCGCGTCGTTCTCGAAGGTGTTCTTGATGGGAGTCGCTATGCATCCCTTGTCGAGCGCCTCGGTCGACGTGAACGCCACGTCGTCCTTGTAGGTGGCCGCCGCGGCGAAGATCTGCGGGGCGATGGTGTCGAGGCAGAGGGCGCCCTCCTTGCAGGGCGAGAGTCCCTTGTTGTCGGCGGTCCGGACTTCCAGGTGCAGGTGCGGGTTCCCGATGCCGGTGCTGCCCGCGAAGGTGAGCGTGTCGCCCTTCTTGAACGCGACCTTGGGCGAAATCACGATGTCGTTCTTCTTGGTGCTGTACATCTTCTTGTATACGAGTTCGTCGAGCTGGGCGCTGAAGCTGCTCTGGTGCGCGAACACCCATGTCTTGCCGCTGTTGCCCTTGAAGTAGAGCGCTTTGCCGTAGCCGTAGGGGGATGTCTTGATTTCGCTTGCGATGCCGTCCTCGGGGGCGTAGATGACCCAGCCTTCTTCCATCTGCGTCGAATAGTCTATGCCCATGTGGTAGCGCGTCCCGCGGTTCTCGCCGAAGCTTGAGGTGAGATAGGCATCGCGCTTGAAGGGGTTGTAAGGATCGGTTTTTTGGCCGAGTATGGTAAGGCGGGGACCGTCCGTCTTGCCCTTTTTTGCATCGTTGTCGATCTGCCCGCCGTTGGCCGCGAGGCAGTCCTCGTAGGCGAAGGCGTCCATCATCTTTTCGTCGCATTCTTCCGCGAATGTGGCCGTAAACCCTGCGCAAAGGCAGAGCGCGAAGGCCTTGCGTGCGGTACCGATAAGTTTGTATGAAATGTTCCTCATGTGCTGAAAGATACAAAAATCTTACGGCATGCCGGAGTTTGTCTGTGCGAAGGGCATAAAAAAAGACCCGCTTTTAAGCGAGTCTTTTTAGTGGAGCTAAGGAGAGTCGAACTCCTGACCTCCTGCATGCCATGCAGGCGCTCTACCAACTGAGCTATAACCCCGAAAGGTGAGCCAAATAGAGAAAAATATTTGGCCCTTGTCAAGGGGGCAGAAGACTTTTTTTTCAAAAAATCTCCGCCGCCGTGAAAATTATGCCTTCTCGATGGTCACGGACTCGATAATCACGTCATCGAAGGGGCGGTCGCTACGGTCGGTCTTGACGCCTGCGATTTCGTCCAGAACCTCGAATCCTTCGTAGAGCTGGCCGAACACGGAGTAGCCGTCAGCCGGGCCAGGGCCCACCTGGTCGTGGTCCAAGAAGTGTACGTTGTCGCCGTGGACGATGAAGAACTGGCTACCGATGCTGTTCGGCATGGCGGTCTTTGCCCAGCTGAGGGCGCCGCGCATGTGGGTGAGGCACGGGTCGTACTTGTCGCCGATAGTGGTGCCGGGGCCCTTGGCGGAGTGTCCGCCTGTGCCGTTCCTGCGGGTGAAGTCGCCGCCCTGGATCATGAAGTCCTTGATGATGCGGTGGAACGGGGCGCCGTCGTACTTGCCCTGCTTTGCAAGTTCGATGAAGTTCGTTGCGCATTCGCCGACGCGGTCTTCGAAGAGGCGGAGCTTCATTACCCCGTGGTTGGTGGTCATGATGGCGATGGTTTCGCCCGGCTGCGGTTTATCCAGCTGATTGAACATGTAAACTCCAGTGGTTGATAGGTTGTTTCTCTTTGCATTGTATATATACAAAAATAAGGTGCAGTTTTCCTCTTTTTCTAAAAAAAATGCTAGATTAAAACACTGTATGAAAGACAACTGCAAACGTATCCAGGAATTGCTTTCCGCGCAGGCCATGGAATTCGCCCTCGACGAAATGGCCGCGAAAATCGCAAAAATGCACCCGTCTGCCGAAAACCTGATTGTTCTCGGCATGGCAAGCCGCGGAATCCCGCTGGCAAAGAAACTGAGCGACAGGCTCTCGCAAAAATTCGGCAAGCCCATTGAGATGGGCTGCCTTGACGCGACATTCTACCGCGACGACTTCCACTACCGCAAGCCCAGCGCTTCCACCGAGATGCGCTTTACCGAAATGCCCGCGACCGTCGAAGGCAAGACGGTTATCCTTGTGGACGACGTGCTCTACACAGGTCGCTCTGTCCGTGCCGCCATGCAGGCGATTTTGGACCTCGGCCGTCCCGCCGCCATCCGTCTTTGTGTGCTGGTAGACCGCGGTCACCGCGAACTCCCGATCGCACCGGATTGTGTGGGTCTTACGGTCGAGACCGCGCAGAACCAGGAAGTGCGCGTGATGATTGAACCCATTGACAGTGAAAATTCCGTTTATCTCGTAGAAGTGGAGGCATAGCGTGAGCGCGCTTGAGATTAAACACCTTTTTGGACTGCGCGGGGTATCGAAGCACGATATCCGCATGATTCTCGATAACGCGAAGCAGTTCCGCGAAATTCTGGAACGCCCGGTAAAGAAGGTTCCGAGCCTGCGCGGCATGACGGTTGTGAACCTGTTCTTCGAGAACAGCACCCGCACCCGCACGAGTTTTGAACTTGCAGAAAAACGACTCTCTGCAGATACGGTGAACTTCACGAGTTCGAACTCCAGCGTGAAGAAGGGTGAAACGCTTGTCGATACGCTCCGTAACATCGAGGCCATGAAGATCGACATCGTTGTCGTCCGCCACAAGGGGACGGGCGTCCCGAAGTTTCTCGCTGACAACAGCAATGCGATTATCGTGAACGCGGGCGACGGTGCGCACGAGCATCCCACACAGGCTTTGCTCGACATGCTCACCATCGAAGAAAAACTCGGAACTCTCGAAGGCAAGAACGTGACGATTGTGGGCGATATCCGCCACAGCCGCGTGGCCCGCAGCAACCTCTGGGGCATGACGACGATGGGTGCGCACGTGACGCTCTGCGGACCGTCCACCCTGGTCCCGCGCAATACCGAACTCATGGACAAGGTGACCTGGGAGAGCGACGTGAAGAAGGCAGTGAAGGATGCGGATGCCATCATCGCGCTCCGCCTGCAAAAAGAACGCATGGACGATGCGCTTCTCCCGAGCATGCGCGAATACCGCAACACCTTCGGTATCACGCACGAACTCCTGGAATGCGCGAAGGACAAGGTGCTCATCATGCACCCGGGCCCGATCAACCGTGGCGTGGAACTCGACAGCGAAATTGCCGACGGGGAAAATTCAGTTATCCTCAATCAGGTGACCAACGGAGTGGCTGTGCGAATGGCTGTTCTCTTCCTTTTGGCTGGAGGTCGTGCAAATGCGTAATGTGGTTTTGAACAACGTTCGCCCGTTCGTGGACGGGAAGTTCGGCGAGCCGACGAAGATGTGCCTTGTGGATGGCGCGTGGGCAGATTCCGCTCCCGCAGAGACCGACGAATTCGATGCGAAGGGCGCTCTTGCAATTCCTGCGCTCTTCGGCCTCGGACTCGACTTCAAGGAACCGCTCCGCGACGATATCTACACGTTCAGGGACGGAGTCTCTGCTATGCGCCGTGGCGGCTTCTTCGGCGGGCTGTACGAAAGTTCTGCAAACCCGATTGACGATTCTCAGAAACTCACCGCGATGCAGCAGCTGAGTGCGAAGTCCGGCATGGAGTTCGTCTTCTTGGGAGCCTTCAGCATGGGCTACCAGTGCAAGGACCTGGCCGAAATGGTGGAACTTGCCCAGGGCGGCGCCGTCGGTTTCGGGGACGGCAACAAGGACTGCTCCCGCTCTCGCTTTTTGCGCCTCGCGATGGAATATGGTTCCATGACGGGCAAGCGATTCTTCTTTATGCCGCTCGACGATTCGCTCCGCCATCACGGGCTTGTGCACGAGGGCTGCTACGCCGACACGCTCGGCATGAAGGGAATTCCCCGTATCGCCGAGACGATTGCCGCCTTCAGGATTCTAGAAATGGCGCGTTTCCTCAAGGTGCCGGTGCATTTCAAACAAGTTAGCTGTGGCGATACGCTCAAGCTTATCGAGACGGCGCGCGTGCAGGGCGTGGACGTGACCTGCGACGTGGATATCTACCATCTGCTCCTGGACGACTCCTGCCTGTTCGACCTCGACTCGCACTGCAACGTGCCGATGCCGTTCCGTTCTGCCGAAGACCGCGAAGCCTTGTGGCAAGGGCTCGAATCGGGAATCGTGAATGCAATCAGCATGAATCACGACCCGGTGTTGCGTCAGGACAAGGAAGTGAATTTCGAAGATGCGGTGCCGGGAGCGGTTTCGCTGGAGATAGCGCTCGGCGCTATCTGGAAACCGCTCTGCACGCGGCTGTCCGCCGCGCGCGCGGTGGAACTGCTTTCCACCGCTCCGGCACAGTTGGCCGGCGCCTGCCCTTCCGCTATAGCGAAGGGCGGACGGGCGAACCTGGTCCTCCTGGACCCGGACCGCCCGACGAAGGTCGTCCCGACCTTGTTCGCCGGCCAGACGCGCAACACGCCGCTTCTGGGCAAGGAAATTCCGTCTTCCATAGTCGCCTCCTACATCGGCGGGGTGTGGACCGAGGTGTAGCCTATGATTCTGCCGTCTCATCTCCTATTGATAGTAGTGCTCCTGATTTTGGGGCTATTGCTCCTCGTGTTGGTGGAAATACAGCGTTCCAACGACCGTCGCGAGAACGAGGAGATGTTCGGCACGAAGGATTTCGACCTCAAGGTGGCGGAATACAACCTGAGCCCGAAGGAAATTCGCACGCTCGAAAAACTGGTCCGAGCCTCCAAGTTCGAAAACAAGGATGCGGTGCTCAACTCCTCGCATCTGTTCGAGGCTGCGGTTTCGGATTTCTACGAGTTCCGTAACGTGGACAATGTTCGCGACGAGACGCTCGAAGCCGTGGCGCGGCTGCGCGACAAGCTCAAGTTCGATGCGGCAAACCCGTTCTCGGTCATTGCCAGCACGCGCCAGTTCAACGTGGGGAACCGCGTGGACCTGCTCCTGGATAGTGGCGGGGCCAAACTCAAACATTCCGAAATTGTATGGCGTGCGGAGAAGGAATGGGGGGTCTCGTACGACGGAAGTTTCGGCCCGGCGTCCTCCTTTGTGGGGCGCGAGGTGAAGGTCCGCTGGACCCGTCCTGAGGATGCCGTCTATTCTACGACCATCAGGGTTGCGAGGTGCGAACCGGGAATCCTGGTGCTCCGGCATTCCTGCCAGCTTGAAAAACAGCAGCTGCGTCGCTGGCGCCGTGAAATCGTGAATTTCGATGTCGAGGCGGAACTGCCGGACGGGAAAAAGTGCACCGGCCTGCTCTACGACCTTTCGGCGGGCGGTATCCTTATCGGGCTGCCGGTCGAGTGCGCAAGCGGACAGCATATACGGATTCATTTTGAGCTCCCGAGCTTCGGCCCGGAAGATGTGGAAATTGAGATTTTGCGCAGTTTGGGGCAAAAAAACGCTGAACATCCCGAGTTCTATTCCATGACGGCATCCTTCTCCGGAGCCTTCGGTTGGACCCAGGAAAGGGTGCTTCAGTACATATTTGAGCTCCATAAGTCGAAAAAGGGCTGAAAAACACCCCGAAAAATGCGCTAACTATATAATTTTCAATGACTTAGACGTTTTTTTGCTTGACATTTCGATTTTATAAAGGTAGAATTAGGATAGTACTGTTTCCGATCGGAGTTTTACTTTGGCTTTAGGATTAATTGCTCGAATTCGCGGTGAACGCGAGACAATCGGCATCGATGTTGGCCACTACAGCATCAAGTACGTGAAGGTTTACCATAACAGTCGCGGAGGCCGAGTTGTCGTCGAAATCGATACGGAGCCCGTTCCTGAGGGCGCCATTGTCAACGGAGAAATCCAGCGCCGTGAAGGCGATGAGGCCCCGACGGGCCCTGACGGCAAGAAGGAGAAGGATGGCTACGAACTTCTGAGCGAAGCCCTCTCCAAGCTGATGCTTCGCCATCCGCGCGACCCGAATACGGACCTTGTTGCCTGCGTGAACTGCGGTGCTGGCGCCGGTGGCGTGCTGGTGGACCGCCTGAGCGTCAAGGTCCCGAAAAACGGAAACGAGGCCGCCATTATTCTTCAGACCGCGCAGTCCCGTCCGCCCTTCGACGACCAGGACAACGTCATCGACTACGAGGTCGAGTCCAGGGAAGGCGACGAGGTGAAGGCGAACGTAGTCGCCGCGAAGAACGCACTTCTCGATTCCTGGGCACAGTTCTTTACCATCAAGGGACTCAAGCTTACCGCGATGGATGTAGATATTTTCGGTCTCCTGAATGCGTTCGTGGTGACCGCGTCCGAGGACGACCTGAAGCAGACGACCGCCGTTATCAATATTGGCGAGAAGAAGATGAGCATTGGGTTCATCCAGGGGGGCAAGTTCCACTCCATGCGTGCCATGACCGGCGGTTCCATCGATATGATTATCGCAAAACTCGGCGTCACGCTGGGCATCGATGCCGCGAAGTGCCATCAGTTGTTCGAAACGGGCGATCTGGGCATCGTGGACGGGTATTCCGAAGCCGAAGTGGAAGAAGCCCTGAAGCTTTCTTTCGAAGACATCATGGCGCAGGTCGAGTTCGGTATCCGCTACTTCTCCTCGTCCGAAGACTCCGAACCTTTGAACAAGATTCTCTTGGGTGGAGGCGGAGCTTCCATCCCCGGGCTCAGGGCTTTTATTGCCGAGCATTCCGGTGTCGAAACCGATACGGTCAACCCCTTCCGCTATGTGGAATGTGACGCGAGCGTCGTTGGGGAGTCGGGCGTGTCGCTTGCGCTTTCTAACATCCTGGCGCCCGCTCTGGGCCTTGCAATGAGGAAATTCTAATGGCTGCTAAAAAGACAAAGAATGTAGCGAAGAAATCCCTTTGCATATCTATTAACCTTTTGCCCGGTGAATACCGCAAGGCGCAGAAGGATTTCTCGTGGATCACGGACCGCCGTGTGGTATGGCCTACGGTGGCAATGATTGTCGCAATCGTTGCGGCGATGATGCTCTACTCTTTCACGACCGAAACGATATCGGGTCTGCAAAGCGATGTCGAACGCATCAAGTCGGAGGTGGAACGCGAACGTCCGCTGCTCACCAAGATTGGCGAACTCGAACAGAAGCAGGCGATTGTCAATACCAAGATCAACGCGCTCAAGAGCATCCAGGTGAGCAAGAAGCGCTGGGTGGTGCTGTTCGAGAATGTATCCTCGGTGTTGCCTCCCAACATGTGGCTCACGAGCTTGAACCAGGTTTCCGAGGACAACCTCGAAATGAAGGGGACGACGTTCGACTTCTCCGAGGTGGCCGAGTATATGGTCAAGCTCGAAAAACAGGTGAGTATCGACAAGGTTACTTTACTTACAATCGCCACGACGAAGGTCGATGGCGAGGAAGCCTACAGCTTCACCATCAAGGTTGTCCTGAAACAGGATCTGGGGGAGGGCTAGTATGGGAAATATAGATTTCAAGGATAAGAAGAACATATACGCGATAGTCGTAGTCCTTTTGCTTTTGGCTGCGGGCTATTGCCTGTATTCTTATGTGTGGGATCCGTTCGTGCAGGACCGTGATCGACTCGAACGCGAACGCGATGCCGCACAGTCGGAACTCGACAAAATTAATGCAAAGAAGCACCGCATTGCCGAACTCGAACTGCAGCTGGTGCAGGCCGAGAAGGACTTCGAAAAACTGAAGGAGATGTTCCCCGAAGAGGAAAAGGTCCCGCTGCGTTTGCAGGACCTCTACGCCGTGCTCCGCAGCTCCGGCGTGCAAATTCAGAGGTTCAACCCCGAAGGTTCTTCGCCAAAGGAACACTACGTGGAAAACCGCTACTCCATCGCGGTCAATTCCGGTTACCACATGCTTGGCTACCTGTTCGCCGAAATCGCAAACTTCAACTATCCGACTGCGATTACGAACCTCCGCTTGAACCGCTACTCGGGAATTGCTGCAGAACTCCAGAAGGCTGAAACGCACGGCTGGACGCCTATTACGGTGTCGGTCTCGTTCAACCTGACCACCTATACATCCAAGAAGGTTGCCCAATGATAAAGAACAAATTAATTGCTTTGTTCCTGTTCGTCGCGGTGGCCGCCAATGCAGCCCAGATCAAGGATGTGCGTTTTAACTGCGATTCCAAGAAATGCGCGATGACGTTCCAGTTTGCGTCGGATTCCGATTTGCCGACGTTCTTCCAGAAATATGACGCCAAGACCCACAGGCTCACGCTCGGATTCTCCGCGACGACTTTCGCCCTTGGCGAGGGTGTGTTCGATGTGGACGCCTCCAGCGATTGGGTGAAGGCTATCCGCGTTTTCAAGGAACCGTTCCACGGGACGGATTTCTTGAAGGTGGAAATGGCTGTCGGTTCGGCCATCAATACGGACAAGAATGCCATTGCTCTTGAAAAGTCTGACTTCAAGCTGACTTTCAACGGCAAGAACGGAAAGTCCTGGACGCTCTCCAAGTTGTTTGCCGACCGCAAGAAGGCTGCCGAGAAGCAGGCCGCGCTCGACAAGAAGGCAGCGGAAAAGGCCGCCCTCGAAGAAAAGAAGCGCCTCGCCGAAGAGAAGAAGGCTGCCGAGAAGCAGGCTGCGCTTGACAAGAAGGCAGCGGAAAAAGCCGCCCTCGAAGAAAAGAAGCGCCTCGCCGAAGAGAAGAAGGCCGCTGCGAAGCAGGCTGCGCTTGACAAGAAGGCAGCGGAAAAGGCCGCCCTCGAAGAAAAGAAGCGTCTTGCCGAAGAAAAGAAGGCCGCTGAAAAGCGTGCCCTCGAAGAAAAGAAGGCTGCAGAAAAGGCTGCTCTCGAAGAACGCAAGCGCGAAGCTGCCGAAAGGAAGGAAGCCGAGAAGCGCGCCCTCGAAGAGAAGAAGGCTGCGGAAAAGGCTGCGAAGGAAGAAGAAAAGCGTCTCGCCGAGGAACAGAAGAACCTTGACAAGGCCATCAGGGAAGGTGGCAAGATTTCGGCGCTGCTTCCGAACCTTAAGGAAATGACGGTGCTTGTCGGCTCGGGCATGGAACAGTTCCGCCTGGTGGCGACGACTCCGATTGAAATCCAGAACGTTTCTGGCCCGGACAAGGCGGCCGTCATCACGATTGGCCTTGCGGGTCCGCAGAAGTCCCCGATATTCAAGATTGGCGCAGGCACTCTCGTAAAGCATGTCACCTGGGGCGCAAACGGTCTCAAGGTCCAGCTCAAGGCCGGTGTTGCTCCGGTAATCGTGGTGCAGGAAGGCGCCCTGATTTTGCAGGTCCGCGAAACGACCATCAAGAAGGACGGGTTCCTTTTCTGGAGCGCCCATCCGGATGGAATTTTCGTTCGCGACTGGATGAAGTCTTCCGAAGAGAAGCCTTCGTTTGAGTCTTTCGTGAACAAGCACGACAAGGAAAGCAAGAAGCTGGTCTCTGGCTCGCAGACATTCCACCTGCGTCCGGTCGTCCGCGAACTCATCGTTGTCGCCGACGAAATCGAACTCTTTGCCGCGCCCAACGACAATTCCCAGGTGCTGAAGCGCCTTACCTTCGGCGAACGCCTGGTGAGCCTCGACGTTTCGGGTCTCTACTGCAAGGTGCAGCACGGTAGCCACATCGGTTTCGTGAACAAGCGCGCCGTGAGCTACATGGACGAACTTTCCGCCGTGCAGATTGAACGCCTGAAACAGGTCGACAAGGAAAGGGGCGAAATTGTTTCCGAGGGTGGCGAGGTTGCCGGAAGCCAGCTTGATGGCCTCTATGATGACCGCGTTACTTACAGTTCTTTCGGCCGTCGCGACCCGTTCGTCGAAATCAAGGGCCTCGTCGAAGAAGGCATCAACATCGACCAGGTCGAACTTGTCGGTATCATCTGGGAATCCGATGTCCCGATGGCGCTCCTCGTGGAATCCAAGAATCCTTCCATCTCCTACACGCTCAAGGAAGGCGACAAGATTCTCAACGGAAAAGTTCTTAAAATCACACAAACAGACGTGCTCTTCCTTATTCAAGAATTTGGCGTGAGCCGTCGCTACTCTATGGGTCTTCCCGATAAATTTGGGGGTCAAAAGTGAAAAAGCTGATTAAAATACTCATGGTCCTGTCCCTGGTTTTGGGACTCTCCTCGGTCTGTGCTGCCCCCGCGTCGGGTTCCGTGGAACCCAACAAGAAGCTGTACGACTTCTCGTTCGTGGATACGGACTTCAGTGCCGTGTTCCGCTCGGTGTCCGTGGTTGCGGGTGTCGATATCTTGCTCGCTCCCGATGTGAAGGGCAAGATGAGCCTCAAGGTCACGAAGAAGACTTGGCAGGAAACACTTGACATTATCTGCGAAATCAACGACCTGACCTGGGTTATCCAGGACAAGTACATCGTGGTGCAGCGCTTGAGCACTTACCAGGCGAAGCAGAAGAAGATTGCCGACGAAGAAAAGCAGCAGGAAGATACGGCTCCGCTCGTCCGCAAGAACTTCCAGATTCACCACGCGAAGGCCGATGAACTCGTGAAGGTGCTTGAAAGCATGAAGAGTGGCCGTGGCCGCATTACGGTCGTGGAACGCACGAACTCCATCATCGTCTACGATACCGATTCGAAAATCGAGCAGATGGAAAATGCCCTTACCGAACTCGATGTGGAAACGCTCCAGATCATGATTACCGCGAAACTCGTGGTGGTGAACAGCCAGCGCGCCCGCGAACTCGGTGTGGACTGGACGGCTACCATGGGCAATGGAACCGTGCTTACGCCGGGAACTGCGAGTGCTGCGAACGGAACCGCCGCGAATGCTACCCGTGCCGGAGCCGTGGTTCAGTCTTTCCCGAACAACGGTGTCTCGCCTGCTGTGAGCGGCGCTTCCACCGCTATTACCACGAGCCTCCTCGACAACCATCTCCAGCTTGCGATTTCGAACTTGATGGGCGACGCTTCGACCGAAGTGCTGGCGTCTCCGCAGGTCTCCACCCTCGACAATACCGAAGCCCAGGTGTTCATGGGTGACAAGGTCTCTATCCGCGTGATTGACGACAGCGGTGAATCTTCGACGCAGCTCGTGGAAACGGGTATCAAGCTGACGGTGACCCCGCACGTTTCGGGCGACAACCGCATCTTGCTCGACCTGCATCCCGAGAACAACTCCTACGATTACGACTCCAAGGGCGAAATCGTGATCAGCACTCAGGAAGCGAAGACGAAGGTCGTGGTGGCCGACGGCGAAACCGTGATTATCGGAGGCCTGACCCGCAACGAAACCCAGGAATCCGAAAGCGGCATCCCGTTCCTCAAGGATATCCCGTTCTTCGGCAACCTCTTCAAGTATTCTCGCAAGTCCGTCACCAAGAAGGACCTCGTGATTTTCGTGACGCCGCGTATCATCCGCAACTACATCGGCAACGTGGATATCTCTGAACCCGCTGCCGAAGTGAAGGACCAGCAGGAAGCCCCGCAGGCGAAGAAGGTTGAACAGCCCGCACAGGAAGCGGCTCCCGCGGCTCAGCCTGCGGCCGAACCCGCTCCGGCTCCTGCCGCAGAACCTGCCCCGGCTGCCGAAGAGCCTGCTCCGGCCGAGGAACCTGCTGCCGCTGCTCCGGCCGCTCCGGAACCTTCCGCCGACGTCCAGGACGACTGGAACTAAGTCGTTCTGTCAAGAACTTAAGAAGCCCGCTTCCAGCGGGCTTTTCTGTTTATTCAACGCTTATGCTTGCGTAAGCGCGAGGCAAGTTTGCTTGCCGAAGTTTATTCTCGTTGTTCGGGAGAGCAAACCCCATAGGTGCCCTCCCTAGTTTCATTACCGGATAACGAGGGCCGCGAGCGCGAGTTCCTGCGCAATGCGGGTGCTGCAGAGTCCGCTTTTGAATTCGTAATCGAGGTCGGCGAGTCGGCGGATGACGCGGCAGAGGAGCGGCTTGCTCCAGCGTCGCGCACATTCGGGGGCGCGGCCTTTCACGTTGAAGATGTAGTCGTTCTTGCCGAGTTCGGCGGCTGCATCCTTCGGCGTCATCCCCTTGTCTAGGAGGGAGGAGAAGTTCAGCAGGTCGACGGAGTAACGGTAGAGCGAACCCGCGATCTGGATGGCGTTCACTCCGTTGTTCAAGAGCTCGTTGAGCATGCGGGCATATTGTTTTACGTCGCGCAGCCCGAACGAATCGTTGATTTCGTACGATACCATCTCGCGTTGCGGCACGATCATGGTGCGGACGAGGTCGAGCGTAATCTTCTTGCAGTCCGGAGCGAAAAGCAGCACCTTCTCGACTTCTTCGCAGACGAGCTTGGTGTCGGTGCCGAGAGCCTCGGCGAGGTAGCGGCTTGCGTCGCGGTCAATCGCCTTGTTGAAGTGCGAGGGGATGGCGGCGTCGATCCATTCGGCCATCTTGTACTGCTTGGGTTCCTCGAATTTCTCGATTTCGCCTGCGCCCTTGAGCGCCTTGAACAGTTCGCCGCGGGCATCGAGCTTCTCGAATTCGAAGAGGAGCTTGCACTGGGGATTGTGGCTCAGCCACTTGGCGAGGGCCTTGCTGTCGTCTGCCTTGAGCGCTTCGCCCTTGCGGACGACGACAACCTGTTCGGGGGCGAACATGGAGACGGAATCGCAGGCGGTGATGACGGCATCGGCGATGGAAGGGATGTTGGTGTCCGTGGCAAAGAGGATTTGCCTGGACATCGGGTCGTCCTTGCGGTCGCCGAGGGCTTCCTCGAGGAATTTCCCGATTCGAGCTTCCTTGCTGAATTCGTCCTTGCCGATGAGCGTGACAATCATGCGGGTTGGGGGTACCTTAGCTGAAGTCGACGATTTCGAACTTGTTGACGCCTCTCGGGGTTGTCACCTCGACGGTTTCTCCCTTCTTCTTGCCCATGAGGGCGGCGCCGATGGGGCTCTTGAAGCTGATTTTGCCGTTGAGGGCGTCGGCTTCTTCGGGGCTCACCAGCTGGTAGACGACGTTTTTCTTGGTCTTGGCGTTGATGAGCGTGACCTTCGCGCCGAAGCGGATGGTGTCGGAGTTCGGGTCGAACGCGACGACTTCGGCCCTGGCCAGCTGGTCCTGGAGCTTGGGCATTTCGATATTGTCGATGGAGGCGAGACGTTCCTTCGCGGCATGGTATTCGGCGTTCTCGCTCAAATCGCCCTGTGCACGGGCATCAACTAATTCTTGCAGGACGCGCGGGCGTTCTACATTTTTTAAATTTTCGAGTGCTTTGACGAGCTGGTCGTAAGCTTCTTGTGTAAACGGGATCTTTTCCATGCTCTACAAGGTAAAAATTTTAACGGGCGTTGCGAGCCCCGAATCGCAAAGAAAGCTTCTTTTTAGGAGATACTATGTACACTGTGCTGGAAAAAGGCGGCGTTTGCTCCCCCAAGGGCTTTACCGCATCTGGAATTTGCGCTGGCATCAAGGCCAGCGGTAACGCCGACATGGCGCTTTTGAAAAGCGAGAAGGCGGCCCGTTGCTTCGCCGTCTTTACCACCAACAAGGTGAAGGCCGCTCCGGTACTGTACGACAAGGCTGCGCTTGAACATGCCCATTTCGCGACTGCGGTCGTAGTGAACAGCGGCAATGCGAACGCCTGCACCGGCGAACAGGGCTACAAGGATGCCGAACGCATGGCCGTGATGACCGAAGAGGCCCTTGGCCTTACCCCGAAGAGCGTGCTCGTTTGCAGCACGGGCGTGATTGGCCACCTGATGCCGATGGACAAGATCGAGGCGGGAATCCCGAAGCTCGTGGAAAAGCTGCACGCCGACGCTTCCGAGGAATTCGGGCGCGCGATCCTCACGACCGACCTTGCCCTCAAGAGCCATGCCGTGGAAATCCAGACGGAAAAGGGCGTGGTGACCATCGGTGGCGCCTGCAAGGGCTCGGGCATGATTCACCCGAACATGGCGACAATGCTTGCCTTCGTCACGACCGATATCTCGCTCCCCATAGACTTCTTCGCCGAATTCCGTGCCGACATTGCGGATTCCTTCAACGCGATTACCGTCGACGGCGACACCAGCACGAACGACACGTGCATCTTGCTTGCGAACGGCATGAGCGGACTCCGTTACGAAGACCTGAGCTTGAGCGAACAGGGCGAGTTCCGTGCAGCCCTCATGCTCATCATGCAGAGCCTCGCGAAAGACATCGTGCGTGATGGCGAAGGTGCCACCAAGCTTATCGAACTGCGTATCGAGAAGGCCGAAAGCCACGAAGAAGCGCTCCGCATGGCCCGCTTCATCGGGACATCCAACCTCGCGAAGTGCGCGATGTTCGGTGAAGACCCGAACTGGGGCCGCATCCTCAGCAGTGCGGGTTCCAGCGGTTGCAACATGGTGGCCGAACACACCGACCTGTACTTTGGCGACGTGAAGGTGCTTGAAGGCGGGCGCCCGCTCCAGCTCGACGAAGCTCAGACGGCGGCACTCCATGCTGTGGTTCGCCAGCGTGAATACAAAGTAACGCTCGTGCTCAACATCGGTCAGGCATCCGCAAGCGCGTTCACCTGCGACCTGAGCTACGGCTACGTGAAGATCAACGCGGAATATACGACGTAGTTGTTAGTCATTAGTTATTGGTCATTAGGATTGTAATGGCAAAGCCCTCGGCAGCGACCGAGGGCTTTACTTATAAAGTGAAAAGACTGAAGTGAGAATGCTAGCTAGTCTTTCAGGCAGCGGAGGCTCGCTCCGAATTCGGGATTGAACTTCTCGAACTTCGCGATGTCCTTGTCGTGGTAGAACACGAGCACTTCGCCTTCGGCCGTCCAGAGGTAGGCCTTCTTGCCGGCGTCTTCGAACTTGCGTTCCTTCAGCGGAACATCGCTCTTTGCGAAGTGGGCGCCACCGGCCTTCACGCCGAACCCGAGCTCGTCCTTGCCGTTGCCGTAGTCATTGCCGCCTTCCTTGATGGGATCCCAGCCGAAACCGGCCTTGAGCACGGTGCCGACCTTGCCGCTTGTCTCGGCGAAGGTGAGGAGCGTCTTCCATTCTTCCTTGGTGGGCATGTGGAAGCCGTCGAGGCAGGCCTTCTTCGCGTTCTCGAAGTTGTAGAGGCGGCCCCAGTGGTTGCACTGGTTGCACACGGAACCTTCGAACGTGCCGAAGTTCATGTTCTCTGCGGTCCACACCTGGGTGCCGATGCGGATCCACTGGTAGGCGTAGCCGTCGCGCGGGTCCTTGTAGCTGCCGTCGGTGGCGGGAGAACCGTCCGGATCGTACATTTCGCCGAATTCAATCTGCTTGTTCTTCTGGTACTTGGCCTTGGAGGCGAGCTTGCCGTTCTTGTGGTACTTGACGACTTCGCCTTCGATGTAGCCGTCGGCATACGGAGTTTCGGCCTGGAGGGTGCCGTCTTCGTAGTATTCCTTCTGCACGCCTTCCTTGCGGTCTGCGTTGAAGTTCGTTTCGCGCCTGAGGGTTCCGCTATTGTAGTATTCCTTTTCGATACCCTGCTTCTTGTCGTTGACATAGGTGGATTCCATGCGCACCTTGCCATCGGGAAATTCCTGCGTGCGGATGTCGTCGCAGGCGGTGAAGGCGAGAGCTGCCGTAAGCGACAGGCCGATGAGCAATGTTCTCTGTTTCATTTGTATCTCCTTGTTTTAGAATTCAATTTTTCCGGCAGTTGCCAAGAGCCCGATGATGTAGAGCATGCCGTCGTAGTAGCGCCAGAAGCGGAACGGGACGGAAAGTGCCGCGAGGTCTTTGACGAAAGGCTTTACCAGCGGGTCTTCGGAATCGAGGACTTGTGTCGCGGCCGCGTTCATCGCGATGATGCCCGGCGTAGCGTTGCGGCCCTGGCGCGGGTAGGGCCCGCCGTCGGTCGCGTAGTCAGAGAGGTAGGGCCTCCTGTTCTCGAAGAAGTTCAGCAGGCGCGTGCAGATTTCCTTCTCGCTCTCGTCGCCGCCAAAGAGTGCGTAGTCGAGGCTCAGGTTGAGCGCAACGCGCCAGGCGTCGCCGCTGAAGCAGTTGCTCTCGGGAAACCAGGGCATGGCTTTGGGCGTGCCGTCGTATTCGGAGTAGTCGCCGCAGAGGCCCGTTTCGGGGTGGGCGGCTTTCTTCAGGTACTCGATGCTGTTTTTGGCAATCTCGAGCCATTCGCTGTCGCCGGTCGCAACGGCGTAGGCGCGGTAGAAGGCGATGGTGTGGTAGCTCGGGTCGGTAAAGTCGTTGCCCAGCACGGGCGAGAACTTGATGAGTTTACGTTCGGGGTCGATCATCGGGCCCACGAGTTCGTTGAAAGGCTTGTTCTTGATGCAGTTGATGAGCTCGATGGCCTCCTGCCTGTAGTCGTCGCGGCCGAACTTCTTTGCGGCGATGAGGAGGGCTGCCGCGATGTATTCCTCGCCGTCGGGGGCGGCTCCCGGGTCCATCATCGAGAAGTCGGTGGTGGAGACTTGCCAGGAGTAGTAGCCCTTGTGCGGGCCGTCGTCGTTTCGCAGGTATTTCTTCGCGAAGTTCCAGAGCTTCTGGAAAAGCTTGTCGTGGCCGGTGAGGGCCGCGATGAACATGCCGTAGCTCATGCCTTCGGAGCGGATGTCGTCGTGGCCGATGTCGATGATGTATGCCATGTCGTCGGCGGCCTCGAAGCACACGCGCTCGTCGATGGGGTCGCCCTCGAAGAGTTTGCTGAATGCGTTCTGGATTAGCTGGTCGGCGAAGTTCGGGCCATAGCCTGCTTCGACGAACATGTCGCGGGGCTTTTTACATTCCATATAAAATCCTCAATTCTATTATCTAAAATAACTTAATTTGCACCGTATGCAAAAGCGTTTTTTTGAAAACAAGTGTAAAACAAGCGCGAAAATTCGTATTTTTACAACGAGAGGTATTTATGGCAGATATGTTGATTATTGGTCAGGGTCCGGCGGGCGTTTCGGCATCGCTTTATGCATTGCGTGCCGGTTTGGACGTTATCTTGGTCGGGAAGGGTGCCGGTGCGCTCGAAAAGGCGCACATGATAGAGAATTACTATGGCCTGGAGAAACCGCTGACGGGCGCGGAACTGTTCGAGGTGGGCAAACGCCAGGCCGAGCGGCTCGGGGCGAAATTTGCCGAGGACGAGGTGACCGACCTGTTTTTCGACGGGAAGGAATTCGTGGCGACGGGACTCAAGGGCGAGTACCGTGGCCATGCGTGCATCATGGCGACGGGTTCTGCCCGCAAGAAGACGCCGCTCCCGGGTATGGCCGAGATGGAAGGTCACGGCGTGAGCTACTGCGCGGTGTGCGATGCGTTCTTCTACCGCGGGAAAGATGTCGCGGTTCTCGGTGCGGGCGAGTATGCCCTGCATGAATGCAATGAACTCCTGAATGTGGTCGGAAGTGTGACGCTCCTTACGAATGGTGCGGAACCGACGGCTGAATTTACAGACAAAGTAAGGATTGACAAGCGAAAGCTCGCGGGCCTTGTGGGCGAGGGAACGTTTGGCGGCGTAAAGTTCGATGATGGAGAGGAACTGAAACTTGACGGGCTTTTTGTCGCCCTCGGCAGCGCAAGTGCCATGGACTTGTGCCGGAAGGCGGGAGCCGCCTTCGACGGCGGCAGCGCCGTACTTGACAAGAGCTTTATGACGACGGTGCCAGGCCTGTTTGCTGCGGGGGATTGCACCGGCGGTACCTTGCAGGTCGCTGTCGCCGTGGGCGAGGGCGCCATTGCGGGCCTTGCCGCCATCAAGTATTTGCGCGAGACTCGATAAGCGCTATATTTTTGGACGCATTTTTTAAGGAGGACGAATGCGTGTCTTGAAAGTTTTGTTTGTATTGCTTTTGCCCGTGATGTTTGTCGCCTGTAGCGATGACGATAGCGGCTTTATCTCGCGCCCGGACGGGAAGGATTCTTCGCCCAGCGTCACACCGAAGTCGAGCGATAGCAAGACAAGTGTGCCCACCGGAACTATGACCGACTCCCGCGACGGCCAGACGTATAGGACCGTGAAAATCGGCACCCAAACTTGGATGGCCGAAAACCTTAACTACGCATACACCGGTGTCCCTTATAACCATAGTGGCAACACCCTCGATTCTACTAGTTGGTACTACGACAACGACGCATCCTACAGCACCAAGTACGGTCGCCTATACACCTGGGCTGCAGCCATGGATAGCGTTGGTACGTGGAGCACAAATGGCAAGGGCTGCGGTTACAGTGTAATCGGTATGACCTGCTCGCCGGACTATCTGGTACGTGGTGTTTGTCCCGAGGGCTGGCACCTGCCGGACTCCACGGAATGGAATACGTTGATTACGACAGTTGGTGGTTCCAGTACAGCGGGTAAGGTACTCAAGTCCACTAGCGGCTGGAACAGCAGTGGCAACGGCACCGATGCTTTCGGCTTTTCCGCGTTGCCCGCCGGCTTCAGGGACATCTTTGATTACTACAGAGAGGGTGACGTAGTGAGGTTCTGGAGTTCTACTGAATACGATGGCTACAGCGCGTTCTTCATGGACTTGTACTACGACCTCGACAATGCGGGACTGACTCACAACGGCAAGTACGAAGGGCTTTCTGTTCGTTGCCTTAAGGACTAGGGCGTAAACCCTGCCTCCCCAAAAATAGACCGGCAATGACAGCTTTTAACCGATTTGGTCTGCTAAAATGTCAAAATGAAGGCTTTTAGCCCTCCCTTGTCTCACTTATCAAGCCCTTGGTATTTTCTTTTGGGCTTGTTGTCCTTTCCCTTATTCTTTTTCATGCTCTTTAGCGCCTTGTCGAAATCGTCTTCGACCACGTATTCGTATGGCTTGGCTCCAGGAGGGAGCGCTCCGGCATTGCACATGATGAAAATGGCAAGGCCGAACCAGATGGTAGAGGGCAGGGCTAGCATGCCGAAGAGCGTGGTTTCGTCAAAATAGATGTTGTGCCCTACGACTAGGGTAGGGTACAGTAGGACAATCGCGATAATCTTGATCTTCAGTTTGGTGAGCTTGAACTTTTTCATAGCGTAGTCAAAATTTAGTTTGATAAATCCAACTTGGCCCGATAGGGTCTTTTTTTTGTTAATGCACATCTGAACACTAAAACGAAATCGGACCTCGGTACGAGGTATGCTTTCTGTAAGTTTTCCGGTTTCTGGGGCGATATTCAAAAATTTTATTGCCGTGGTGGTAGAAAATGTTTAATTTTACCATGTGTTATAAGTGTTGTGGCAAAGTGTGTCAAGGAATTAAATGAATTTACCGTATTTCATAGGTAACGCCAAGACGGCGATAGACGGAAAGGGAAGGTCTTCCTTCCCCAGGGAACTCCGTCGCCAGCTGTGGCCTACCGAAGGGACTGAGTTCGTGATCGCTCGCGACCCGAACCACACCCTCCGGTTGTACATGTTGCCCGAGTACGTGAAGTTCATGGCCGAACTCGACGCGTTCAAAGATCGCCGTCGAGCCGATGTATTCCGGAAACAGCTCGATGCCAGCCCAGTTGAAATGGATGGCCAGAACCGCATTCTCATTCCCAAGAAGTTCTTGGATTATGCGGGTCTTACGACCGAAGTGGTTTACACTCCCGGTCGCGGACGGTCTCTGGAATTGTGGAACCCCGAACGATTCGAGAAGGAGCGCAACATGGATTCTGTTGAAGCTCAGAACGCGTTCGATGAGATGTTCTACTTGATCGGTTCGTCGGAGGGTCTTGATGACAAACGCTGACCTCAGACAAACTAATTTACAGACAAACGAATATTCTGCGGCTCTTGCCGGCGCTACCGATGGCGTGTTCTATCACGACCCCGTGATGCTTGCCGAATGCCTTGATGGGCTGAACATCAGGCCTGATGGTACCTATGGCGACTGCACGCTCGGCGGTGGCGGACATTCCTACGCGATTGCGAACAAATTAAACGAAGGCGGAACGCTCCACGCGTTTGACCGTGACGAGGAAGCCGTTGCGTTTGCGACCAAGCGCCTTGCGGGTGTAAAGTGCAAGTTCGTTGTGCATCCGGTGCGCTTCGGTGAACTGAAGAACGAGATTGCACCGAATACTCTCGACGGCATTCTTTACGATTTGGGAATCAGCAGCCACCAGGTAGATGATTCCAAGCGCGGGTTCACCTTTGTGGGTAACAACCCGCTCGACCTCCGCATGGACCGCCGTGAGGGCGTGTCTGCGCAGGAATGGCTCAAGAATGTCGATGCAGAAACGCTTGCCGGTGCTCTCCGCAAGAATTCGGATATGGACCGTGCGTTCAAACTTGCGACCCGCCTTGTAGAAATGGCGGGCACGGTGAAGGCCGGGAACCGCGATATTCTCCCTTCCGACGTGAAGGTCGTGGTGGAATCGGTATTCCCCGACAAGAAGCGCGAAGTGAACGGCCTTTTGGCACGCGTTTTCCAGGCTATACGCATGGAAGTGAATGGCGAACTCAAGGAGATTGAAGATAGCCTGAGCGCCGCGGTGGACTGCCTCAAGGTGGGTGGTCGCCTGGTGGTGATGAGCTACCATTCGGTGGAGGACCGCTGCGTGAAGGAAACCGCCGCGAAGTTCGAGAGGGCCTGCATTTGCCCCGAACGCCAGCCGGTGTGCACGTGCGGCGGCAATCACCAGCGCCTGCGCAAGGTGAACCGCAAGCCGATTTTGCCGACAAGTGAAGAGATTGCAAGGAACAGCAGGGCTCGCTCTGCGAAACTGAGGGTGTACGAACGGGTATGAGCGCTACGGATAAATTGCCGGTACCGAAGACGAACAGGGCGACCTTCCTGATCGTTGCGGTTGTGTTCGTGCTGATTGTCATCGGCCTCGTGACTCCCTTGTACCTTCAGAACAGGGTGAATGCGCTCTATTCGAAGTCCTATGCGCTTTCGAACGAGATCGTTTTTTTGAAGCGCGACATTTTGATGCTGGACCTGAAAATAAATCAGTATTCGTCGCTCGAATACCTGTGCAGTTTTGCCGACTCGGTGGGGCTTGGGCTCAATGGAGTCCCCGTGAAGGTGATGGATGCGGGAGGTCCCGGTGTACAATAGGGTAAAATTGGAACCGCTGGCCTTCCTCAAGTGGGTCGTGATGAGCCTCGTCGGCGTGCTGATGTGGCAGACTTTCAACATCCAGGTGCTCAACAGCGAAGTCTACCAGACCAAGACGAAGGATCGCGTGACGAGTACGCGCAACGTGTATGCGGGTCGCGGACGCATCATGGACAGGAACGGTATTGTGTTTGCCGACAACTATCGCGATACCACGAAGGGTGTCGATGACTATAGCCGCATATTCTTGCAAGGGCATCTGGCGAGCCAGATTGTCGGGAAACTCGATTTCAACGGCCGCGGCAACATGGGCATGGAGAAGGTGTTCGACACCACGTTGAGCGGAATCGAAGGGATACGCGTGGGCGTGCGCGATGTCCAGAAGCGCGAAATTTACAGCCGCTCCGAGGAAGTGGCGAAGGCGGAACCGGGACTGAACCTAGTCCTCACCATCGACCGCAACATGCAGGAAATTGTCGAGAAGGCGCTGAAAGATGGCGTCGAGGAGTTCCAGGCGGCAAGTGCAAGCGCGGTGGTCATCGAGCCCGTTACGGGAGAAATCCTCGCGATGGCGAGTTATCCGACGTTTGACCCGAATTCCAGAACGCAGGGCGTGGGGCGCATGGCCAAGAATGACATCGTTTCGCTTCCCTACGAGCCAGGTTCTACCTTCAAGGTGATTACGGCTGCCGCCGCCCTCGAAGACGGCATTGTTTCGCCGGACAAGGTTTACCCGAGCAATGGCGGGCGCTGCTGGGAATGGTGGGAAGGCAATCCGAAGTTCAAGAACGAGAAGCCGATTTGCGATTCCCATGTCATCGGGGAGGTGGATATGCCCGAGGCCATGGCACAGTCCTCGAACGTGTACTTTGCGAGGGTCGCGGATGCGGTTGGCGCCGACAGGTTCTATCGCATGGCGCGCAGCTTCGGTATTGGCATCCAGACTTCGGAATATTTCCAGGGCGAGGAAAGCGGACGCCTGTTGAAGCCCTTCGAACTGGAACGCGATGCGCGTACGCTCATGACGATGGGCTACGGGCATGCCGTGATGGTGACCCCGATACAGATGGCGATGGCGTATGCGGCAATCGCGAACGGCGGTGTGCTCATGGAGCCGATGATTGTGAAGGAATGGCGCGATTGGCAGGGCAACGTGGTCGACAAGAAAAAGCCGACGGCCGTTCGCCGCGTGATTTCGGAGAAGACTGCGGCCTCTATCCGCAAGATGCTCCAGCGCGTGGTGTATGACAAGAAGGGAACGGCAAAGCAGGCGATGAGCAAGAAGATTCCGAATGTGATTTTTGGTGGCAAGACGGGTACGGCCGAAAAGTATAACCACGTGACGCGCAAGTACGACAAGAATCGCCAGGTTGCTTCGCTTATTGGCCTTGCTCCGATCGAGGATGTTCGCTACGTGTGCATGGTCTTGGTCGATGACCCGAATATGGACAAGGACCGCGGACATACGGGTGGCGTCACGGCGGGCCCTATTTTCCGTCGGATTATGGAAGGGATCTACTTCCATCCGCAACTTTCGCCGATTTCGTATAACCTGGCGCAGGTGAAACGCGATACTCCCTGCGATGTCGATTTTATGGGAATGCCGCTCGATGGCGCGAAAAAGGTTGCAAGCGACAGGAACTGCAAGGTGGCTTTTGACGGCGTGGGTTCCCGCGTTATTTCCCAGCGCCAGAACACATCCGATACGGCGGGCGTGACGCTTGTCCTTGGCGAGATGGCCGCATCGAAGATGCCTGACTTGAAGGGGCTTTCGCTACGCGACGCCATGGAAATTATGGGCAACATCCGCGTGAACGTGGAATACGAGGGCAAGGGCCATGTCGTGGCGCAGTCCCCGATGCCGGAGGAAGAACTACGCAAGGGTACAATTTGCAAGCTGAAGCTTAAGGAGAGAGGTTGATGATTTCGGAAGCTTTGATGCAGAATTTGTCTGTCAAGGGACTTTGCGACGATTCCCGCCGCGTGAAGGCGCAGGACCTGTTTTTCTCCATGCCCGCGGATGGCTATGAAGAATTTGCGCGCAGCGCCCTTGCTTCGGGTGCCGTTGCCGTGGTGAGCGAACAGGCTGCCCCTGCAGGGCTTGCCTCCAAGTGGATCCAGGTTTCGGACGTGAAGGAAGCTCGCCTGGAAGCGGCCCGTGTATTTTACAAGGATCCGTTCGCGAAGCTCCGCTGCCATGCGGTTACCGGAACGAACGGAAAGACCACCAGCGCCTTCCTCATGAATGCGATGCTTGAATCGGCAGGCCGGAAAACGGCTCTCCTCGGCACCATCAAGAACAAGATTGGCGAATCGTCCGTTCCCGCGACGCTCACGACTCCGGGCCTTTTGGATTTGTTCGCGTTCGCCTCGAAGGCTGTTGCGGCCGGATGCACCGACCTCGTCATGGAAACGTCGAGCCATTCGCTGCACCAGGGGCGCGTGGCCGGAATTCGCTTCAGGAGCGGGCTCTTTAGCAACCTCACGCAAGACCATCTTGATTACCACAAGACGATGGATGCCTATTTCGAGGCCAAGAAACTCCTCTTTACGAAATACCTTGCCGATGATGGCGTTGCCGTGGTGAACATCGACGATGCGCACGGCGAGAGACTTTTTGATGAACTGAAGACGCTCGGGAAAAATGCCGTCGCGGTTTCGAGGCTCGGGAATGCGAAGGCCTCCGTGAAGCCGGAAGGCGACGTGCAGAATACCGAGAACGGCCTCGTGTTCAGCCTGCCTGCCGTTGCGAAGGAAAAATTCGAGACGCCCCTCTGTGGCGACTTTAACGTGGATAACGTGTTGCTTGTGCTCGCCTGGGCAAATGCAATCGGAATCCCGGAACTCTCGATGCGTGCTGCGCTTGCGAGCGTCCGCGTGCCGGGCCGTTTCGAGAAGGTATGGAACAAGGACGGAAAGCATGTCGTGGTCGACTATGCGCATACGCCCGATGCCCTGGAACGCGTGCTTACGACGGCGCGCAAGCTCTGCCGCGGGACGCTCTCTACGGTATTCGGCTGCGGAGGTGACCGCGACCGCACCAAGCGCCCCATCATGGGCCACATCGCGGAAACGATTGCCGACAAGGCTTGGCTCACTTCCGACAACCCGCGCACGGAAGACCCGCTCGCGATTATCGAGGATGTGCGCGCGGGAATGAGTACGGACAAGTTTGAGGTCGTGGCGGACCGTGCGGAAGCCATCCGCAAGGCATGTGCCGCGCTGAAGGATGGCGATTGGCTCGTAATTGCGGGCAAGGGCCACGAAGATTACCAGATCGTCGGCAAGACGAAGCATCATTTTGACGACCGCGAAGAAGCGGTGAAGGCGATGGAAGAATGTTAAAGCTTGATTTGACAGTCCGCGAAATGCTGGAAATCCTGGAAACATCCGCCGTGGGTGTTCCGGCCAGCGTCTTGAAGCGGAAAGTGAATCTCTGCATGGATTCACGCGAGAAGGCCAAGGGCGTGGTGTTTTGGCCTATAAAGGGAGCGCGTTTCGATGCGCACAAGTTTGTCTCTCAAATGGAAAAGGATGGTGCGCTGATGAGCGTTGTGAACCAGGAATCCGTAGAAAGCAATTCCATCAAGATGTATGCCCCGGTGGAAGATACCACCAAGGCGCTGCTCAAGCTCGCCAAGGGCTACCAGAGGCTCTTCAAGGTGAAGAAGGTCGCCATTACCGGAAGCAACGGCAAGACGACCACCAAGGAGATGACGAAGGCCGTGCTCTCCATGAAATATAAGACCCATGCGACGCAGGGCAACTTCAACAACCATATTGGCGTGCCGATGACGCTGTTCCAGCTGAAGCACAGCCATGAGGCTGCTGTCGTCGAGATGGGCACGAGCGGTCCCGATGAAATCCGCCCGCTTTCGCTGGCCGCAGAACCCGATGTCGCCGTGATTACGAACATTGGCGCTTCGCATCTGGAACGCCTTGGCGATTTGGACGGCGTGTTCCGCGAAAAAATTACCATCAAGGATGGCCTCAAGACGAACGGCACCTTGATCGTGAATGCCGATGACCCGCGCCTCTGCAAGGTGCGTTCGACAAAGAACATGAAGGTCGTCACGTTCGGCGTGCATCGCGGAATCGTGAAGCCCGAAAGGCTCACCTGGAACGAGAACGCCTGTGCCGATTTCTATGTCGGCCGCACGCATTTCGAACTGAGCGTGCCGGGGACGCACAACCTCTACAATGCGCTTGCGGCGATTGCCGTGGGCGAGGCTTTCCGCGTGCCGAAGGCCGATATCGCGAAGGCGCTCAAGGCTTTCCATGCGACAAACATGCGCATGGAATTCCGCAAGGGCAACGGATTTAAGATTGTTTCGGACTGCTACAACGCGAACCCCTCTTCTACCCGCATGGCGCTTCAGACCATCGGCAACATGAACGTGCGCGGCTGCCGTATCGCAGTCCTCGGCGACATGCTGGAACTCGGAAAGGCGAGTCGCGAAATGCACCGCGAAATCGGAAAGCTCGTTCCCGAGATGAATTTCGACCTGCTGCTCGCTGTGGGCGAGGATGCGAAGGAATATGTGAAAGGCGCCAAGGAAGGCGGCCTGGAGCAGGCTTTCCATTTCGATTCTGTGCAGGACGTGATTGAGTTTTTGGGCGAAGTGGTCTGCGAAGGCGACGTGCTCCTCGTGAAGGGCAGCCGCGGAATGCATATGGAACAGGTGGTGGATGCCCTGCTGAAGCAGGCTCCGGTTTCTAAGGCGTAAGGTATCGAGAAGTTAAGATGAGCAACCAGACTACAGGCGTAAACAAGCTGCTTCTGCTGTCAACACTCTTGTTGATGAGCTTTGGCATCGTTGTCGTTTATACGGCCTGTACCCAGCATGCGCTCAGGATGGGGCTTGCCCCGGAATACTACCTGAAGAAGCATTGCATGATGGTGCTGGTAACGCTGCTTGTCATGCTCTTTGCTGCAAAAATCGATTATTCGGTCTGGAAAAAATTCTCGCGCGTCATCTTTGCGGGGGGCTGCGCCCTGACGGTATACTGCCTCATTTTCGGGAAGGCGCATCTTGGTGCCAAACGCTGGGTGGATTTTGGATTCTTCCAGCTGCAGCCTTCCGAGGTGCTGAAGTTCGGGCTAATCGTGATGGTGGCGGTCAAGCTTTCGGAGGCGGGCTCCGAAATAAAGAGCTTGAAGTGCAGCTTAATCCAGCCCGGAATTCCTTTTGCGATTGCGGCAATCCTCCTGATTTTGCAGCCCAATTTCTCGATGCTGATCATGTTCGCAAGCATTGTCGTGGCCATGCTTCTTGTTGCCGGCGTGAACTTCAAGCACTTGCTGCCGGCGTTGGGGGGCGGGCTCCTGATGGGTGTAATCATGCTTCTGGTGAAAAGCCATTCTTCGAAGCGTATTGCCGCGTTCCTGGATCCGTCGATGCACCAGGACAGTGCCTACCAGGCGGAACGTTCCCTGGAAGCCCTCGGCAATGGCGGTTTTTTTGGAACGGGAGTTGGCATGGGCATCCAGAAACTCGGATACCTTCCGGAGGCACACAAGGACGTGGTGTATTCGGTCATAGGCGAGGAATTTGGATTTATCGGGACGTTCTGCGTGCTGTTCGTTTTTGGAGTGCTCTTCTACCAGGGATTCGAGATTGCGAGGAATTCTTCGACCCGCTTCGGAAAGTATATGGCGGTGGCGCTGACGACATCCCTGTTCTTGAACTTTATCGTCCACGTGTGCGTGAGTACGGGGCTCATCCCGACAACGGGCCAGCCGCTTCCCTTCCTCAGCTTTGGCGGGACGAACCTGATTGTTTCCGGCCTGTTCATAGGAGTCCTGTTGAATATTTCCAAGTCCGGGACGGGAAAGAGAATAGACGAGCCCTATGTGGGCGGCGAGAAAACGAACGTCTATACGTTCGGCGGTTTTGATATAACGAGGGCTGAATCATGAAAAAGTTCCTGTTTGTGTGCGGTGGCACCGGTGGCCACATTTTCCCGGCAGTTGCGATTGCCGAAAGCCTAAAGAAAAAGGGCTATACGGACATCACGTTCGCCGGTCGTAAGGATTCTATGGAAGAACGCCTTGTGGCTGGCAACTGGCCTTATGAATATATCACGGCGGAACCGCTCCACCGCGGTCCGTTCCTCAAGAATTTGGCTCTTCCGTTCAAGCTTTCGAAGTCGCTGGTGCGTGCGAAGAGCGTCGTGAAGAAAGTGAATCCCGATGTGGTCGTGGCGACGGGCGGCTACGTGTCGCTCCCGATTGTGATGGCGGCAGGCCGTCTCGGAATTCCCGTCTACCTGCAGGAACAGAATGCCGTTGCCGGTGTCGCGAACAAGGTCGGGTCTCGCTATGCGAAGACTGTGTTTGTGACCTCCGATGATGCGGCGAAGTTCTTCCCCGCAGAAAAGTGCATGGTCTTTGGAAACCCCGTGCGCAAGCTGCCCGATGGCGATTCGCTTGCTCGTCCGGCCGAGTTTGCCCCAGGCAAGAAGGCCGTGTTTATTGTGGGCGGTTCGCAGGGCGCAGCCGGTATCAACAACAAGATTGAAGAAAGCATCAAGACGATTGCCGCCCGCGACGACGTGTCTGTCGTGTGGCAGGTGGGCGTGAAGAATGTCGAAGCCATCTCGGAACGTGTCGGCAATGTGCCGAATGTTGCCATCCGCGGGTTCCTCGACGGAATCTACGCCTACATGAAGCATGCCGACCTGATAATCAGCCGTGCCGGGGCTTCCGCCCTGGCCGAGATCCTCGCGTTCGGAAAGCCGTCGATTCTGCTCCCGTTCCCGCATGCGACTGCGAACCACCAGGAACACAACGCCCGCGTGGTCGAAAAGGCGGGGGCATGCCTCGTCGAGCTCGATGCCGAAGAGAACCACCTGTGGGAAAAGGTGGAGCAGCTTCTGGCGAATGAAACCCGTTTGAATGCTATGGCCGCTGCCGCGAAGGGGCTGGGAATGCCCGATGCCGCCGACCAGATCGCGAAGGCCATCTTGGAAAAGGAAGAAGCGTAATGCAGATCAATGATTGTAAACGTGTTCGTCGTCTCCACTTTGTGGGCATCGGTGGCGCCGGGATGTCCGGCATTGCCGAGGTGCTGCATGCGAATGGATTTGAAGTGTCGGGTTCCGATACGGGTGAAAGTCCCGTCATCGACTACCTCAAGGGTCTTGGCATCAAGATTGCGCCGAAGCACGAAGCGAAGAACGTGGAAAATGCCGACCTGGTCGTGTATTCGTCCGCCGTTCCGCACGATAATCCCGAACTCGTGGAAGCGCACAACCGCCGCATCCCCGTCATTCGCCGCGCCGAAATGCTCGGCGAACTCATGCGCATGAAGTATACGCTCTCGATTTGCGGGACGCACGGGAAGACGACGACAACCTCTATCGTCGGTGAAATCTGGGAAGAAGCCGGTCTCGACCCGACGATTATCGTGGGTGGCGTGGTGAAGGGCAAGGGCTCGGGTGCCAAGGTGGGCAAGGGCGACTACCTGATTGCCGAAAGCGACGAGTTCGACCGCAGTTTCCTTTCGATGATGCCGTCTTCGGCCATCGTGACAAACATCGATGCCGACCATCTGGATACTTACGAGAATATTGAGGATATCAAGGATGCGTTCGTGCAGTTTGTGAACAAGATTCCGTTCTACGGCCAGGCAATCCTCTGCCTCGACGACCCGAACGTGCAGGCGATTCTCTCGCGCGTCAGGAAACCGGTGATAACATATGGCTTTACTCGACAGGCCAAGTATCGCGTGGACAACCTTCGCTTCGAGAAGGGATATCCCGTATTTGAAATCTTGAACGACGGCGAAAACCTGGGCGAATTCCGCCTCCAGATTCCGGGCCGCCACAACGTGCTCAATGCGACCGCCGCCGTGGCGCTTGCTATCGAGGAAGGCATTTCTGCCGATGTGGCCCGCAAGGCGTGTGCCGCGTTCCAGGGCGTGACGCGCCGCTTCGAATTCATGGGCGAGAAGAACGGCGTGATGGTGTTCAATGACTACGCGCACCACCCGACTGAAGCGACCGCGACGCTGCTTGGCTTCCGCGAGGCTTTCCCGGACAAGAGGATTGTCGTTGCGTTCCAGCCGCACCTTTTCAGTCGCACCCGCGACCAGCACGAAGCTTTCGGTATGGCTTTCGCGAACTGCGATGTGCTTTTGGTGACGGATATCTATCCGGCGCGTGAACGCCCCATCGAAGGCGTGACAGGCGCGCTTGTCGCAAACAGCGCGAGCGACCGCGGCCACCGCAATGCCCGTTTCGTGGGCGACCAGATGAACCTGCTTCTGATTCTGAAGGAGGAACTCAAGGCGGGCGACGTGGTGGTGCTGATGGGCGCCGGAAGCATCTACAAGTTGGGAGACCGTATTTTGGAGGAATGCATTTGACCGAATCCAGGACGACATTCCTCGGCCGTCGCATCGGCTACAACGAGAGCAAGCGCAAGGAGGCCCGCGTTCAAAAGCTGAAACGCGGCTTCAAGGGTGCCGCTCGTTGGTTCGTGCGCCGTGGCTGGATTGTTGCAATCCTGCTGGTTGTCGCCGGTGTCGCTCTCTGGACGAACCGATTCTACGTGCAGCGATTCAACCCGCTCGAACTGCGCCATTTGCAGTATATCGATATCGAGGGGAATCGCATGCTCTCGTGGGAAGACGTTATCCAGAATGCGCAGGTGGAACCGGGAATGCTCATGTCGGAACTCGAACCTGATTCGGTAGAAAAAATGCTGATGCAGATGCCGCTCATCCGTTCGGCGGAAGTGGAGAAGAAGTTCCCCTCCTCCGTGACAATCCGTTTGCAGGAGGCGGATCCCGTGGCTTCGTTCTTCGAAGGGGGCAAGGCGACTGTCTATTCCGAACGCGGAGTGCCCATGCCGCTATCGATGTCGACTGCGCTCAGGCTTCCGATAGTGGAACCCGGTTCCATGGACGAAATCAAGCGCATATGCAAGTTTCTCTCCGAAATGCGCAAGATCGATTCCAAGCTTTTCGGCCAGATTTCCCAGGTGGGCTGGGATTCGGAAGACAAGGCCTTCGAGGTGTTCTTCCGCGATGTCGAGTTTCATGTGCTGTTTCCGCAGTCGGGTTGGAACAGCGATCTCTTCGCCCTGTACGAGATGGTCAAGGCGGGATTTCCGAAGGATTTGCGTTGTGCCGGTGAATTGGACATGCGTTATGCCGGTTTTGCTTATGTAAGGAATTTTGACAAGAGGTGTGTCAATGGATGAAGCAAGGAATGAAATGAGGAAAGAGGACCTGATATTCGGTCTGGATATCGGAGCCTCGAAAATTAACCTGTTCGTCGGCATGGTGGACGGAGCCTCCGTGCGCGTGTTGGAGTGCGGGGATTTCCCGCTTACCAATGCGGACGAGTTCGATCACGTGGTCGAGACGCTCAAGAATGCGGCCCAGTCCATCGAGTCGACGGTCGGCGTGGATGTCCACGACGTGTACGTGGGTATCGCCGGAAAGCATGTCTCCTCGTTCAACTACAGGGGACTCATTACGCTTCCGACCGGAGAAGTCCGCAGCCAGGATATCGAAACGGTCAAGGACCAGGCGAGCACGATTCCCGAATCGGCCGGGCAGATTATCCACGTGTTCCCGGGCGAATACACGCTCGACGACCAGCCGGGCATCCGCAACCCGAAGGGCCTCAACGGCCGCCGCCTCGGCGTCGAAGTCCAGGTGGTTACCTCGCGCCCGAACGCCATCCAGAACCTGGACAAGTGCGTAAAGAGCGCCGGTCTCCACACGATGGAATTTGTGCTGGAACCCCTTGCTGCCGCCTATGCCGTGCTCACCGAGGATGAAAAGGAACTGGGAGTCGCCCTGATTGACATTGGCGCCGGTTCTGCCGACGTGGCCGTGTTCGTGGGCGAGTCCGTTCGCTATACGGTTTCCCTTGACCTTGCTGGGAACAGTATCACGAGCGATATCAGCAAGTGCCTCCAGGTTCCCATTTCGCTTTCGAAGGCCGAAGAAATCAAGAAGAAGTACGGCACCTGCAAGATCAACAACCTTATCGAGGACGAGACGTTCCCGGTGCCCGGCGTGGGTGACCGTGGCGACGTGCAGTGCTCCCGCAAGCTCCTTGCGCGCGTAATCACGGCCCGTGTCGCCGAGATTTTCAAGATGCTGAGCGATGACCTCCAGAAGCACAAAATCGACGGCCTCATCAACGGCGGAATCGTGCTGACGGGCGGCTGCTGCGCCCTCGAAGGAATCGACGAGATTGCCGAGAAGGTGTTCCACAAGCCGGTGCGCATCGGGCTTCCCAAGTTCTTCAGCGGAATCCAGGAAGCGTTCCGCAAGCCATCCTACGCGACAGGCATCGGGCTCCTGCATTACGCCGCCCGCAAGCAGCGCGAGAACAGAAGGAACGAGACGGGTAAGCAGATTACGGTATCCGTCAAGAAAGGTCTTCAGTGGATCAAGGATTTGGTCCAGACATACTTTTAAACAACAAAAAACAACCACTCAATCCCAGGGAGAAAAACTATGAGTGAATACATGAACGGGACATCCCATATCGAAATGGATGAATCCACCCTCAACAACGCGAAGGTGAAGGTGTTCGGTGTCGGCGGTGCCGGCGGCAACACCGTGAACCGCATGGTCGGCATGAACATTCAGGGCGTGGAATACTACGCCGTGAATACCGATGCCATGGCCTTGGAACTGAGCCTTGCCGATCACAAGATCGCCATTGGCCAGAAGACCACCAAGACTCTCGGCGCCGGCGCAAAGCCGGACGTGGGCCGCAAGGCTGCCGAAGAAAGCGTCGAGGAACTGAAGGAGGCCATGAAGGGGGCCGACCTCATCTTCGTCACTGCCGGCATGGGCGGTGGAACCGGAACGGGTGCAGCCCCGGTGATTGGCGCTGCTGCTCGTGAACTCGGTATCCTTACCATAGCCGTAGTCACCAAGCCTTTCAGGCACGAAGGCCCTGTCCGCTCCAGGAATGCAGAAAAGGGCATCAAGAACCTGAGGGACACGGTTGACACCATGATTGTGGTTGACAACAAGAAGCTCATGAACGTGGTCGAGAATACCGACAAGAACATGACCCTCGAAGGCGCGTTCAAGCTGACTGACGACATTCTCGGTAACGCCGTCCGCAGCATTTGCGACATCATGTTCCGCCATGGCCTTATCCACGTTGACTTTGCCGACGTGAAGACCGTGATGACCAACGGCGGCTCCGCCCTCATGGGCACGGGCATTGCCGAAGGCGAAAACCGCGGCATCAAGGCTGTTGACATGGCCCTATCTTCTCCGCTTCTCGAAGACGTGAACGTGGAAGGCGCTACCGGCGTGCTGGTGAATGTTTCCCACGGCGAAAGTTTCTCCATGATCGAATACAGCGAGGCCATGGAACATATCTACGAGGCCGTGGGCGACATGGGTGACCCGAATATCATCATCGGCGATATCCTCCTCCCGGAACTCGGCGACAAGGTTTGCATCACGATTATCGCGACAGGCTGCGGCAACACCGGCATTCAGCAGTCCGCTTCTGCCCAGGTGGCTCAGCAGCCCTACGTGGCTCCGACACCCCGCCCGAGCGACCTGGTGAACACCATCGGTAGCCCTGCAGGCTTCTCGCAGGCCCCGGTCCAGCAGGCTCCCGTCGCGCCGCAGCCGGTGCAGCCGACTCCGCGTCCGACCAGCCTGAATTTCGTTGCCCTTGCGCACAACACGGTTGCCATGCCGGCCGTCGCTCCTGCCGCTCCGCAGGCGACGTTCACACAGCAGGGTGCCGTGCAGCAGCCCGCTCAGGGCTATGCTGCTCCTGAATTCTCGGCTACGGCTCCCGCTGCCGAAGAATCCATTCTCGGGACTCCCAACGCCTCCCTTCCCGAAACGCAGGAATTCTCTGCCGTCGCGGATGTGGACGACATGAACGGAGTCCATGAGACTGCTTCTGTGAGCGCCATGCGCGAAGAACCGGCCAACCTCGGCACTCCGACTTTTATCCGCCAGCAGGCCCTCGCGGCTGCCCCCGCGGCAAAGTCCACGCAGTACGAAGCCGGTTCCCTCAAGAGCAACGGTGTTGACTACGACGTGCCCGCCTTCCTCCGCGGAAACGCCCTGAGCGACATCTTCTAATGATGTCTCTGAAGAACTTCTAGAAAGAAGAATAACACACACACAGGGTGTGCGTATTCCACGCACATCCCCACAACACACAAGGGACTACCTGGGTCTCCCTGCCTGGGTAGTCCTTTTTCGTGTTTTGAATGTCCCTGTTCGGGAATCTTTGCTATTTTAGCGTTCATGAGGTCCGGTGCCCACATCTTCGCTCTCTGTGCGCTCGCGTTTGCCGTTTCGGGCCATGCATACCCGGCGCCCCCGCAGTCGGGCGAACGCGGCTATTTCCAGATAGGCACCGATTTCGACTTCGGGTTCAACGGCGGCCCCACCGACCCCACCTTCGCGGTAGATACCGCCGACTGGTTCGGGGGCAACTGGCGCGGCCTGCAGATTCCGCTCGAAACCGCCCGCAGTTACGAGGAACACCTCGACCCGTTCTTCACCCTCAGTTTCCGCGCGGGCTACAAGAGTTTCCACGTGCTTCTGGAAGCCCCGCTCCGGCGCGATCTCGAGGCCTGGTATCAGGACGAACTCCACAAGAATTTCACGTACGATCCGAGCGAACTCGACATAAACGTTCCGAATAACGCCTACGCCGTGTGGGAGAACTCCGCGGGCTACGTGCAGTTCGGGCGGTTCGCGCTCGACGACCTAATGGTCTCGAAGAACGACATCCTGGTGGGCGGCGCTCCCTACCACGACGGCCTGCGCTGGAAATTCGCTGCCGGCATGTTCCGCTACGACTTCCTGTTCAGTTCGCTCAACGCCTGGCTCTACGGCGACGTGATAGACCATTCGACCGGCTGCCCGCCCGTGGGTACCGAGGCCTACGCGCAAAAATGCACCGAGCGCGACAACCAGGTGGCAAACCAGCGCAACCGCACGTACGACGACAACATCAAGACCTTCATGTTCCACAAGTTCGGCATCGAGACCGAAAAGTTCTGGATTTACATCGCCGAACAGAGCATGATTGGCGGCAAGGCTCCCGAGTTCCGCTCCATGAGCCCGTTCATCTACTGGCACGACAACTACGCGACCGGCTACACGTCGGCAGCGACCTCCGTGGAACTCGGCTACAAGACGAGCAACGGCGCGAAGTTCTACAGCCAGATAAACATGGAAGACATCAACAGCCCGGTGGGTGAGGACGATGACAAGGGCACGAGCCGCTCCGTAATCAACTACCTTGTGGGCTACTATCACGAACTTTCGACCGCGCTCTACGGCAAGTTCAGCTGGAGGCTCGACGTGGTACGCACCGACCCCGTGGCTGGCAACAGCAGGCTCCCGCTCCTCAAGTACACGAGCCGCCGCAACTACCGCAGCAACTACCGCGAACAGGACGACCCCGATTACGCCGACGCCTACTTTGTGGATTACCCGATAGGCTACCGCCGTGGCGCCGACGCTCTCGACCTGTGGTTCGATTTCGGCTGGCAGTACGGCAAGCACTCGCTCGTGCTTACGCTCGCATGGCTGCGCCAGGGCGACAAGGAAATGTACACCGACTACAACGTGGCCCTCGCCGGCGGCGAGAATTCTCCCTCCGGCGTGGAAGAAGCCCAGTACCTGGTAGATGCGCTCTACAGGATGAAGGTGAACGGCTGGTTCGGCTTTTATGTGGGAGGCGGTTTCCGCAAGTACGAAAATCTCGCGCACGTGAAGGGCGACGACGGTTACGACGGCTGGCTGCGTTCCGGCGTGAAGTTCACCTTCAACCCGGTCGATACGAAGTTCTAAAAGAAGCTAACCCCTTCAAAGGAGCACCCATGTCCCTGAAACACTCTTTAACCCGAATTGTGGCGTTAACAGCCACGCTCCTTGTAGCCTGCGGCGATGAAGTCACCGAAGTGACCGAAGTCCACGAGACCGGCATGAAGATTGTCGAAGAGGGCGAGAAGTTGCCCGAGTGCACCACGGAAAACGAAGGCACGATGGTTTATGCGCTGGATTCTGCTGCGTCGTACGCCTGCATCAACCGCGAATGGACTTCGTTCAACGGTAAGGACGGCGCCGACGGTAAGGATGGCCGTGACGGTAAAGACGGCGAAGATGGTGCGAAAGGCGATAAGGGGGACCAAGGAGTCAAAGGCGACAAGGGCGAATCTGGTACTTCTTGCACAATGGAGTCCTTGCTCGATAGCAGCGGTTTCAAGGTCATCTGTGGCGGAGATTCCGTCGGCGTTGTGCTGAACGGCGAAAAAGGAGAACAAGGCGAAGACGGCAACGATGGTAAAGATGGTCAAGACGGCAAGAGCATTGAAGGGGCCGAGAACTTTTTCATAGATGCTCGTGACAAGCAGATATACAAGAAGGTGACCATCGGCACCCAGACGTGGATGGCCGAGAACCTCAATTACGAAACGGCGAATAGCCTTTGCTACATGGATTCCTGTGCCAAGTACGGTCGCTATTACACTTGGGCGGATGCCATGGACAGTGCAGCTGTATTTTCGGATAATGCCAAGGGTTGTGGCTATGATGTAGAATGTACCATAAAGACTCCTGCGCGTGGTATTTGCCCGGAAGGTTGGCATATCCCGGATTCTACGGAATGGAGAACGCTGTATAGCGTGATGGGCAAATCGTCGAATGCCATGCAGGCGAAGGGCTTTGACAATTGGCCTGATGCAACCGATGCGTACGGGTTCACCGCGCTTCCTGCCGGCGGCTACATGCGTAGCGCTTTCTACGATGTCGGCGGGTACGCCCGCTTCTGGAGTGCCGCTGAGTTTACTGAGTATGATAACCATTCCGCTGACTACTGGTACTTGAATGCGATCGGTGCGACCCTCAGCTTCACTGACGAGAACTTCAGTTTATCAGTCCGTTGCCTCAAGGACTAACTATATTTATATTATTCCTAAACCAAGGAGTTTTTTATGGCAGAAATCGGTACACCTCTAAGTTCTAGCGCCACTAAGGTGCTGTTTTGCGGAGCGGGCGAACTCGGCAAGGAAGTCATCATCGAGATGATGCGTCTCGGCGTCGAGGTGATTGCCGTGGACCGTTATGCCAATGCGCCCGGCATGCAGGTGGCTCACCGCAGCCACGTCATCAACATGCTCGACGGTGCCGAACTCCGCCGCGTGATTGAACTGGAGAAGCCCGACTACATCGTCCCGGAAGTCGAGGCGATTGCGACCGACACGCTCGTGGAACTTGAGAAGGAAGGCTTCAACGTCATCCCGACCGCGAAGGCCACCAAGCTTACGATGAACCGCGAGGGCATCCGCCGCCTTGCCGCTGAGGAACTGGGCCTCAAGACGAGCCCGTACCGCTTTGCCGACAATTTCGAGGATTTCCAGAAGGCCGTCGCCGAAATCGGCATCCCGTGCGTGGTGAAGCCGGTGATGAGTTCCTCGGGCCATGGCCAGAGCGTCATCAAGACCGAGGCCGACGTGCAGAAGTCGTGGGACATTTCCCAGCACGAGGGCCGCACCGGCCATGCCAGCCGCGTGATTGTCGAAGGTTTCGTGCCGTTCGATTACGAGATTACATTGCTTACGGTTCGCCATGTGGGCGGAACCAGCTTCCTTGAACCGGTGGGTCACCATCAGGTGGGCGGCGACTACCAGGAATCCTGGCAGCCCCAGCCGATGAAGCCCGAACTCCTGGAACAGGCGAAGGACATCGCGAAGAAGATTACCGACGCTCTCGGTGGCCGCGGCATTTTTGGTGTGGAACTGTTCGTATGCAAGGACCAGGTGCTCTTCAGCGAAGTTTCCCCGCGCCCGCACGATACCGGCATGGTGACATTGATTTCGCAGGATTTGTCTGAATTTGCGCTGCATGCACGCGCCATTCTTGGCCTGCCTATCCCGAACATCGCATTCCACGGCCCGAGCGCCTCGAAGGCTATTGTGGTGGACGGCAATTCCGACCATGTGAAGTTCGGCGGCCTGGAAGATGTGCTTGCAGAACCTGACACTGCGCTTCGCCTGTTCGGCAAGCCCGAACTCAAGGGCCACCGCCGCCTGGGCGTGTTGCTTGCCCGCCGTGACTCCGTTGAAGAAGCCAAGGCGCAGGTCATGGCCATGCGCGAAAAGGTGAAGGTCATGCTGTAATTTTTGGGGTTGGAAAAGAGTATTGATGAAAAGAATATTAGGATTACTCCTGCCCGCGCTGTTGCTTGTCGCGTGCTACTCGCCGGAGCCCTTCGAGGCTGAATCGGTCGAGTCCGCGTCCAGCGGCAAGTCCGATATCGGGACGGTTTTCCCGGTAAACACGCAGAAGCAGATTTGTAACCCCTCCGTGTCCCAGGATACGGTGAACTATCCTGCTGCGATGCTCTGGCTGAACTTTGGCGGTACGCTCAAGGTGACACCATCGGATTCGGACTATACGACAAGCGGGGTAATCCAGCACGACCGTCTGACTATTTCAGATACTTCGGGCAAGGTGCTCTGGTACATGATGCGCGATACGTCGGCGGGTGAATGCCAGTTCCAGGACCCGGAATGGAGTACGCATGCCGACTACGCTGTCGCGCTCCGTGCCTACGACTTGGACGGGAAGAAGGCCTGCGAGAATCTGGACTACGGAATTTTTGCCGTGCGCATGTCGGATAGCAAGCGGTTCTGGTTCTACGACAAGGAGATTATCGAGACGGCGTCCCCGCACCTGTGGGTTTCGCCGGATGCCTCTGTTGACGAGGATGCCGCGGATTCCACGATGGAAGGCTTCTTTGGTACCGATAAGGTACGCCTGACCTACGTGAACGACGAAGACAAGATTGTGTTTGTTGATTTTGCGAACGGCGGCATCAAGAAGGCGAAGAAGCTGGCAAGGCCTTCCGGCAAGTCCGGCTGGAGCATCGACGCCCCGATGATTTCGCCCGACGGTAACTTCATCGTCTATAACGTGCTCGAGAATCCGACGACGTGGGAAGCCTACATCCAGGAACTTTCCGCAAACTCTTCGCCGGTGAAAATCGAACGTGGGCAGAACTCGCTTTCGGAACCCGCGCAGCCGCACTGGTTTGCCTATAACGGCAGGCTTTTTGTGATGTGGACTGAATTCCCGCAGGGCTCGCAGATGCTCAACAAGAACGACCTCACGCAGGAATCCGTGCAGGACGGTTCCGTGGGCCGCACGGTGATGCGCGAAGTTCGCCTGAATGCGGGAGCCCCGAGCGACCTTGCGGTAGAGTGGGTCGGAGATGTTCGTGAAATCGCCTCCATTCCCATGATTGGCGGGCGTTCTCCCGATGGCAGGTTCCTTGCCACCGGTACAAACTACGGCTATTTGCTGGAACTTCCGTGAGGTACGCAATGAAGAAATCCTTACTCAAGTCTGGCAAAAAATTCGGTGCGGTCGCATCTCTCACGGCTGTCGCTACCTGCGCTTTCCTTGCGGCATACAACGCTCCGGTCGAACCCGCTACCCCCTGGGAATCCATTGGCGGGTGCGGTGCCGGCGGTTCCGGTGGCGGCGCTGGCGATGGTATCAAGTGGATCGGTCAGGGCGTTTCGGGTGGTTATCTCGAGACGGAAGTGTTTACCAAGTACAGCGTCGGCCAGAATTTCTCGGGCCTGACGTTTACCCCGCATTTCTCCATCAAGCCCACGTGGTCCACGAAACTCGGCGTGTCCATCCCGTTTGTTTCGCACCAGGGTGAAGTCCAGTACCGCAGTAACCAGGCTCCGACCGACCGCAGTACCGGCGGGCTCGGCGATATCTCTTTTGACTTTAGCAAGACGATTGGTAGCGGGGGAGCGGCGTCGCTTTCTGCATCGCTCACGATTCCTACCGGCCAGTACGACATCAAGCGTGGTACGGATGCTTCCGAAGAAATCTTGCCAGCAAGTTTCCAGAAGGGCTCGGGCCTGTATTCGCTTACGCTCGGCTGGGACTACAGTCGCGATACCGACAAGGGAATCTGGCTCTACGGGCTTACGTTTACGTACCCGTTCGCGATGCACCTGATTTCGGGCGAGAACGAGTTCAACGACAGCTACTGGAAAAACATCGAGCACGATGGCGACCGCTTCGAGTACCGCTTCAAGCCCTATGGCGAAAACGACCTGGGCGCATATACTCCGCCTTCCGTGGGCGCTTCGATTGCCTACGGTTACCGCGGGCGTGCAGGAATCGTGCAGAGTCTAGGTGTTAACTTGTCTGTACCTCTGGGCGTTGCCTGGATTAGTTCCGAGAAGGCGGGTACGTACGACCCGCGCCCCGACCCCGATCATCAGGCGTGGTCCGTGGCGCTTGCCTACGGTATCGAGTTCTCGGATGCAGATTTCCCGGTGTTCCTCGCACTCTCCGTGCCCATACACGACAAGGCGAATGCGGCTGACCCGAGCGACGAGTACGACGAGAGCCCGATGCGCGAATGGAACGCTCCCGACTGGGGCGACATTTTGCAGCAGTGGACCATCGCTGTCGGCATCAAGGGAAGCTTCTTCTAATAAATAAGCGCGCGGGAATTATACCCGCGGCTGTTACGCCCGCGGGTGTGTTTTTTTGAAGGCGGCGCGCAGGCGTTCTGCATTCACGTGAGTATAGACTTGAGTAGTAGAGATGTTCGAATGCCCGAGCATCTCCTTCACGCTCATGATTTCTGCGCCGTTTTCGAGCAGGTGCGTGGCGAAACTGTGACGCAATACGTGCGGACTCGCTTTCCCCTCCCAGCCGATGTCGCGCAGCAGGTCGTGGATGTCGTTCCTGAGCGTGCGCAGTCCGAATGGCTTGCCGTCATCGCTCAAGAATACGTAGCCTGTTGCTGTAGGTAGGTGACCCGCTTCCGCCTCCATCTGCTTGAAGTTCGCGATGCGCTCGATGAAGCTTTCGGTCAAGGGCACGATGCGCTCCTTGTTTCCCTTGCCAAGAACGCGTACGAGTTTCGCATTCACGTCGATGCGGTCCCACGTGAGGCTCTGGCATTCAGAGATGCGGAGCCCCGAACCGTAGATGAGTTCGAGCAATATGCGTGCCCGTACCTGCTGTAGTGTCGGAGGGTCCGGCAGTTCTGGGAATTTTTCGGGCGCGAGGTCTTTTTGCCCGAGTACGTTCACCAGTCGCTTGGGCCGCTTTGGCATCGGGACTACTTCGGCGGGATTTGTTTCCAGCACTTTCGAACGCACCAGGTACTTGCCGAAGCTTTTTAATGCGGCGAGGTGCTCGCAGATGCTCGTGGGCGCCAGCTTTTGCTTCATCTTCAGGTCCCACACGAAGCCCTTTACATTCATCTCGGAAAATGCCGAAAGCGCGGGCGCATTCTCGGAGCCCAGGTGTTCGAGGAACTTCGTGAGCGACTTCTTGTAGGTATCTACTGTGCGGGGTGAAAAACGTCGCCGCTCCGCAATATACTGCAAGAATTGCTCGATGTGTTCCGGAAGGTTCATGCCGCATAATTTAACAAACAAAAGACCATAATAAAGGGGCTCCTTGTTGGTCACGCCCTTGCGAAAAATCTATTTTAGAGGGTAAGGTATGAATTTCGCGTGCAAACTTGACACACCGACGCTTGAGGACTGCCGCCGATGGGCGGTGGTCGCTTTGGCTGCGACCCTGCTGCTTGCGGGGGCGTCCTCTGCTGCCGACCGCGTGGTGGGGGCGAATGCGACGCTTGACATGGAACCGGGAGCCCGTTCTGCAGCCCTAGGTTCTGCGACGATGGCTGTTGACGGGGATTACCTGGGGCTCACGGCCAACCCGTACCAGCTCGCAAACGTGAACTATGCCTGGGCGTCTTTCTCGCATACGGAATACTACGAAGATACCAAGTTCGATTTTGCTTCGGCGGCGATTCCGCTGTCCGAGGGCCAGGGCATTGGCGTGTCCTTCTCGCGATTCGCTGCAGATGACATTCCCTATATCCGCGAGGGCGAACCGCTCCCCGAAGGTAGCGACTACAAGACGCTTTCGATTGCCGACTGGGTGTTTTCTGTTTCGTGGGGCCGACGCCTCACCGATCGGCTGGACTTGGGCGTGGGCTTCCACCTACTGTATCGCGATATGGACCAGACGGGCTTTGGCTTCCGGGGCGATGCCGGACTCCGCTTCCGGGCTGTCGACAGCCTTTTCGTGTCGGCGATGTTGAAGGGCTGGACTTCTTCTGCGACAACATGGGAATCGGGGGAGTTCGAGTATTCTGCTCCCGAAGTCTATCTGGCGGTAAGCTACAGCTTGCCGGTGGCCTACCTTTACGGCAAGTTGAATTTCTACTGGCAGGGGGCCGGGCTCTTCCATCACGAAGCCCGAGCGCTAGATTTTGAAACCGACGAGGAAGTGGGGGGCCCCATCTGGGAAAGCCCGCTCGACTGGCTTTCGGGCGGCCGGGGCGGCGTCGAGTTCGCCTTCGATTTCGGGCTCAGCGTCCGTGCGGGGCTTTCGAGTTTCACCACCTTTAAAAGCTTTACTGCTGGTGCCGGACTTGTCATTGCGAAGTTCCTGAAGGTCGACTACGCCTTCGAATCGCACCCGGTGTTTTCGCCGGTTCACCGCGTGAGCATCAGCGTGAGCCCTTACCTGTTCGCCCACGCACCCCGTCCGGAACCGAAACGCGAGCGTGGCCCGTCCAAATACAAGGGCTCCCTGCTAGAAGAGGAGCCCCATCCCGAGGAATCGGCCCCGGAGGCTCCTGCTGCAGAACAGGCCCAGTCTGAGGCCGCCCCGGCGGCTCCGGTGGTCGAGGATGCGTCGGAAGAGGTGCTCGAAGAGCGTTCCGCCGGCGGAACCTACTGGGAAGAATAGGGCGAAAATTAACTTTTTTTGCATTTTATTGGCGATATCCATCACATTACGAAAAAATTAGTCTATATTTCAATCGTATGACGGAATTAAAGAACTATCGCGAAGTCGGCATTTTTGACTTGTTGTCTGCACCCCTGAACCCTATAGGGGCGTTCGATGCGGAGCAGTTCAAGAAGGATGCCCGGAAGCTGATCGATGACAACCCCGACGACAAGTTTGTCGCCGTTGACCTGACGGGTCTCGATTTTGTCTATAGCGATGCCTATAATGCGTTTGTCCAGTTCCAGGGTGAACTTTCGGGAAAGGGTGGCATGCTCGCTCTCCTGAGCAACAGCGCGACGATAGCGGACGGCCTCAAGAAGGCTGGTCTCGACCGCTCGCTCAAGGTGTTCGCGGCCGAAGCGGAGATGATGTCTTTCTCGCTGCATAGCCATGGCCCGGCAGAACCGCTTCCTCCTGCATCGCCGGTTCCGGAACCGGAAGTCGCGCCGGTCGCGTCCCAGAATGTCCATTCGGCCTTGGATGCCGAACAGCCCCGTGCAGAACGCCGCACTGGTCACAACCGTCGCTTTACCAAGAGTTTCAACGCGGTCGTCAAGGACGAGAAGAAACTAGCCGCCAAGGGCATGAACATGCCGTTCGAGGAAGAATCTTCGTCGGGCAAGACGGTCTTCTTCATCATTCTGATACTCCTGGTGCTCGGTGGCGCCGTCGCCTACTTCCTGATGTGATTTGACCGATGTCGGAAGGCTTCTCGGAGCATCACTGCAAGAAAAAGTACAAGTCACGCCGCCGTAACATCCCCGTTGTACGGCTGCTCTTGTTTGGCATCCTCCTGTTCCTCTTCATCAAGCTGGGAATTGCCGAGAAGGTGGTGAACCTCCTCCCGCTACCCGGGAATTCCGAAACGGCAGAGGTGACCTGGGATTCGCGGTGCAAGGAATTGCATGGCAGGGCTTTCGAACTCAAGAACGGTCTTGGCCAGTGCTCCTGGGTGCTCTCCGATTCCATATTCTACCTGCCCAACAGTTTTTTGCGCTACCTTTCGCAGACGACCAGGTCTTCGCGTCCGCGCTTGCACTGGGTGGCTCCCCGTGATAATTTCTCGGAGGCGACTCTTGTCCAGGTGGAAGATTCTGTGGTGTCTACCTACCTCCATGTTCTCGGGGCGGATTCCTCGTTTTATTGGGTGAACATGGATGACGGATGCCGGTTCCCGGGGCTTTGCCCCAAGCAGCCGCTGGATTGGTCTGCGCTTCCGATTACGGAAGACTTTGACTTCGAGGGCCAGGAATCGCTTCTGGCGATGGATGCTCTCCTCGGGATTGGCGAAGCGCCGGTGCATCCAATTTTGCCTGGCATCGTGCTTGCCGCGGGGAAGGATTCCATGGGCAACTTCATCGAACTTGACCATGGGAACAACGTTGTCTCAAAGATGTCCGGGCTGTATCCGTCGACAGTTTCTGATTCGCTCAAGGTCGGAGATTCCGTCGATGTCGCAACTACGGTTGGAAGGCTTGCGCCTAGGGACAGCTCGACGTTTTTCCTTTCGGTCCGTCGCAACGGCCTTTTCGTGCGCTGGAAGGATTTCTATTCCGAAGCGCATCCCTTGGAGAAGACCGAAATTGCTAGATTCGTAAAAGATATAGATTTTTGATGGATCCGGGAATGTGCAGGCGTTTTTTCGATCGGCTTTTTAAGATTGCGGCGGCTTCTGTCGCCTTTGCCGCTGCTCCATTTTTTTTGGCTGCCTGCACGCAGGGCGACGATGGACCGATTCCCGTTTCCGCGGAAGACGATAGCTTTGTAGGGACGGGTTTTTTCCGCAAGGCCACCCTGGATTCCGGGGCGTTCATCCACCTCGTCTCCGACACGCTTTTTATCAATCTCGATAGCCTCTGGAGTTATTCCAACTGCGCTCTCAAGCGCATTGAGCTCGATGCTTCGAACGATGGCGGCTCCTTGGTAATCTCTCCGAAGATAATTATCGAATCCGATGGGGAGGATTGCCCGTCCCCGTTCCTTCATCCCGATACGACCGTCAAGCTTCTGCTGGATGCCGACGACGTTTCCGGCGCATCCGTACTCCGCATCCGCAACGATGAAGGGCGCGAACTCGATACGATCCTCCTGCGTCGTGGACGCTTCGAACGGGACACCGTCGCCATCTATGTGGATTCGCTTTTTGATTCTGTGTCGGCCTTGCCGCTGCGTACCAAGGGCTCGCCTTCGATTCTGAAGGTTGTCGATAGCCTCACTCCGCGTGTCTTTTACTGGCGGCCGATAAAATCCGAATGTGGCCTGATTGTCGACAAGTGCGGCTCGGTCGTGGCGGATACGATTTTCCCGGCGGTGTGGAACATGTCCGATACGGCCCTGGTTCCCGTCCGCAAGTCGTGTGCGCTGGGAGATTCGACCTATTGCTCGAATAACCGCTGGGTGGACGATTCCAGTTCGATAGGCGATGTGCAGGAGCGGACCGACACCCTATGGCATACGAGCTTCTATTATGTCGAAGAAATTCCCGATTGCGCGTCGATGAACGCCTTTGCGTTTGACGCATTCTCCGTGGGGCGAAAAGTGAACTTTGCCCGCGAAATCATGGTTCCCGATGAATCCGAAACGGCGTGCGGCCCGTCTGCGCTTCGCGATGTCTTCATTTATGATATCGGACGCAACCGCGTGTTTCCCGATTCTCTCGATGCCGATTCACTTTATGGCCTGTGGAAATCCGAGGCCCGCAAGATAAAGTAACATGCAAGAAATAGAATATTCGTTCTCTCCTGAAATTGCCGAAGCGGACCGCCCGGTGGTCCTGGAATCCCGCATCTACAGGGAATGGCTGGAAGCGTCACAAAAGAAATTTGTCGTGACCAAGGTCCACTTTTCTTCGGTCGATTTCTTGCGGAAAGGACGCCAGCCGCTCTTTATAAAGCTGACTGCGACTGCGACGCTTCCGGATGGGCGCCCGGTGCACGGAATTGTGCTGGTCCGCGGCAACGCGGTTGGAATCTTGGTGGTGCTCCGCTGCGAAGGCAAGAAATACCTGCTTCTGGTGCGGCAACCGCGTTTTGCCATTAGCGAGCAGGCATCGCTCGAAATTCCGGCGGGGATTCTTGACTGGACAGGGGACTACCGCAAGGTGGCCCTCTCCGAACTCAAGGAAGAAGCGCAGATAGATGCCGAGGAATCGGAACTCATTGACCTCATGGATTTCTGGTACCAGGGAAAAAGCGACGGCTTTGCTGCCAGTTGTGGACTCCTGGACGAACGTATTCGCTTGTATGCGATAGAGCGTGACGTGACTCCAGAACAGCTGAGGGCGATGGACGGGAAAGACCAGCAGTATACCGAGGAAATCGAGTGGATCCGGACAGAAGTGCTGCCTTACGAGGAGGCTGCCCGCCAGTTTGTGGACGGAAAAAACCTCATTGCGCTGTTCCTGTACGAACGCTGGCTGCAGAGCCGCAAGTGAGAACGCGGGCCTCTACCAGTTCCCTAAATTGTTGACGGTCAACCCGACGAAGAAGAACGTCAGGTAGCCGTACCAGAGCGCAGTGAGGACGTAGTTGAGTCCGCGCTTGTAGGCCTTGGGTTCGTTTTTGTTTTTCTCGTGGATGGCGATAACGTTTTTGCGACAGAAATAGGCGCATACGGCAAGGCCGACAATGGATGCGAGAATCAGAAGAACATAAGCCATGCGTTAAATATAGTAAAAGAAAGGAACCGTAGTTCGAGGGCTTTAGGATTAACTATCTTTTTGCACAAGAGGTTTTACTATGAAATTTTTTGTGACGGGTGTTGGTGGCCAGCTGGGCCACGACGTGATGAATGAACTTGCGAAGCGCGGGCATACGGGCGTGGGCTCGGACATGGCTCCCGCCTACAGCGGCGTTGCCGATGGCAGTGCAGTGACGACGATGCCCTACGTGCAGCTCGACATTACGGATGCCGCTGCTGTCGAAAAGGCGATTTCGGAAGTGAACCCGGATGCGGTGATTCATTGTGCTGCATGGACTGCAGTCGATATGGCCGAAGACGATGCGAATGTGGCGAAGGTCCGTGCGGTGAACGCGGGCGGTACGCAGAACATCGCGAATGCCTGCAAGAAACTCGGCTGCAAGATGACCTACATCAGCACGGACTACGTGTTTGATGGCCAGGGAACGGAACCCTGGAAGCCCGACTGCAAGGATTACAAGCCTCTCAATGTTTACGGCCAGACCAAGCTCGAGGGCGAACTTGCCGTGAGCGGGACTCTCGAAAAATTCTTTATTGTGCGTATCGCGTGGGTGTTCGGCCTCAACGGCAAGAACTTCATCAAGACGATGCTCAATGTGGGCAAAACTCACGACACCGTGCGCGTGGTGAACGACCAGATTGGCACGCCGACATACACGCTCGACCTTTCTCGCCTGCTCATCGACATGAACGAAACCGAAAAATACGGTTACTACCATGCCACAAACGAGGGCGGGTTCATCAGCTGGTACGACTTTACCTGCGAAATCTACAGGCAGGCTGGGCTTGCGACGAAGGTCGTTCCGGTGACTACGGCCGAATATGGCCTCAGCAAGGCTGCGCGCCCGTTCAACAGCAGGCTCGACAAGAGCAAACTCGTGGAAGCCGGTTTCAAGCCGCTCCCCACATGGCAGGATGCCCTCGCTCGTTACCTGAAGGAAATCGGGGGCTAGCGATGGAAGAGAAGAAAACCTACCGCGAAGTGATGCCGGGAGAACTCCCGTGCGAAGTGCCGGAATGCGACGGCGTGATGGTCGTCGACCCCGACAACAGCTACAAGCTCACCTGCGACAAGTGCGGGCACATCAAGGAGTGAATCCAGGGCCTATCTGGACCTGTTCGCCTTGAAGATAAAGTCGTCGGTGAAGATTGTTTCTTTCTTGCCATCGACATTGAACGATAGGGTTGCCCCGAAATCGGAAACATCCATCTCTACTTCTGCGCCCATGATGAGCGGCAGGTTCTCGTTTCCGTGACCGGCCGGGAATCCGCTGATGACGGGGATGTTGTATTTCTTGAGGCGCTCGGCAAGCATGGCCTGCGCGCTGTCGACATCGAGGTCGGTATCGCAGTCGGTGAAATCGCCCATGATGACGCCTTTCACGTTTCCCATGATGCCACGGAGTTCCAGCGAACTGAACATGCGGTCGACATTCCGCATGGTTTCTTCTAGCTCTTCGACAAAGAGGATGATGCTGTCCCTGGAGTAGACGTCGATGGGCGTGCCGATGAGGGGGACGAAGGATGCCATGTTGCCGCCGACGAGGATTCCCTTGGCGTGTCCCTTCTGGTTCAGGATGTTGGCGGGAATCTTGTAGGTGGGTATATTCCCGAGGAGGATGTCTTTCACGAGAAGGCTACCCGCATCGCGTCCGGCGGACTTCCCGATGAATGCGCTCATGGTGCCGTGGATGCTCATGTTGCCCATCTTTGCTTCCAGTGCGTGCAGGGTGGAAATTTCACTGAAGCCGACAAGCCATTTGGGATTCTTCGCGATATCGTCGAAGTTGATGAGGTCGATCAGGTGCATGGCGCCGAAACCGCCGCGGTTGCAGATGATGGCTTTGATGCTTGTGTCGCGGATGGCGTTGATGAAGTCGTTTGCGCGTTCTTCGGGCGTCCCGGAATATTTGCCCATGTAGAGTTTGCTGACGTTTTCTCCGATGACAGGGACGAAGCCCCATTCCTTAAGGACTTTGGCGGTGTTGTAGGTGTTGGAATCGGGTGTGTTGTAGGCAGGGGAAACGAGCGCAATTTTGTCGCCCTTCTTGAGGAATGCGGGCGCTTTGGCGGGAGGGACTGCCGTCTTTTCGTTGGTGATTCGGATGACGGCGGGCCTTTGTTCCTTGCAAGCGGTGAGGGCAAGGGACGTCAAGATAAAGAGCAGGGGAAAAACGATTTTTTTCATTTTCAATTCTGTAGCTAGGGGCTTGCCTTAAAGATAAAACTTTTTGAAAAAGATGGTGCCGATTTTAATATATTTGGGCGGAACATAGTCGCTTTGCTCTTATGGATTTGTCCACCTTGAAAATCGTGTATCCGGAGCTTCCCGTTGTCGAACATCGTGAAGAGTTTTTCGAGATGCTCGAAAAGCACCAGGTAGTGATTGTCAAGGCGGATACCGGTTCCGGCAAGTCGACGCAGTTGCCAAAGTTTCTTTTAGAGTGGTATGCTTGTAAAGGATGTCATTCTGGAGGGAGCGAAGCGACCGATAGAATCCAAGAGCACGTGGACCCTATCGCCGCGCAGCGGCTCCAGGGTGACAATGCGACTTTCAAAATCGGTGTGACGGAGCCCCGCCGGCTGGCGGCGATTTCGATTGCGGACCGCCTGCGCGAGGAACTCAAGGACGAGACGCTTGTCTCCACGAAAATCCGATTCTGGGAACAGGGCCAGAGTGACGCCCCCATCAAGGTGATGACGGACGGCATTTTGTTGCAGGAATTCCGCCGCGACAGGCTCTTTAGGCAGTATTCGGCCATCGTGATTGACGAGGCGCACGAACGCTCGCTGAACATCGACATCCTGCTCGGCATTTTCAAGACGGTTCTGCATGAACGCCCGGAATTCAAACTGATTGTGGCCTCCGCGACGCTCGATGCCAAGCTCTTCGAGGAATTTTACGACAACAGCTGCGTGATGGAAGCCGAGGGAAGAACGTTCCCCGTCGATGTAGAGTACTATTTCGGCGACGGGAATGGAGATCCCCGCCTTCGCGGGGATGACAATACGGGTCGCGACACCAGCGGCAAGGGCGATTCGGGCTTGCTCGACGAGGCGCGTGATGCGATTCTCGATTTGGAAACGCGCCACCGCGATCACTTGCTCTGCTTTTTACCGACGGAACGCGATATCCAGGATTTGGCGGGCGAACTTGCGCACGAACTAGATTCTGCGACTTTCGATATTCTCCCGCTGTACGGGCGCATGAGCCCCGATGAACAGCGTCGCATTTTCAAGCATACGGAAAAGACCCGCGTGGTGCTCGCGACAAACATCGCAGAGACATCGCTCACGATTCCGGGAATCGCCTACGTGGTCGATACGGGTACAGCCCGCATTTCGCGGTACAACGCGCAGTCTCGAATCCAGGGGTTGCCCGTCGAGGACATCTCGAAGGCGTCTGCGCGGCAACGTACCGGGCGTGCGGGGCGCGTGAAGCCTGGCGTGTGCATCCGCCTCTATTCTCCCGAGGATTTCGAGAAGCGCGACGAGTTTACGGAGCCGGAAATCCGGCGGAGTAATCTTGCGAACGTTGTTCTGCAGTTGCGCAGCCTCGGGCTGGAACTCGAAAATTTCCCGTTCCTGCAGTCGCCACCGCATTCGGCGTTCCGTGGCGCGTACAAGACGCTTTTTGAACTCGGTGCGCTTACCGCCGATAACGCCAGCGGGCATGTGACCAAACTTGGCCGCGAGATGACGCGCCTCCCGATGGACGTGGCGCTCTCGGCGGTGCTATTGCGGGCGCGCGATGCGGGCGTATTGCAGCCTGCGCTGATTGTCTGCTCGGCGCTCTCCATCCAGGACCCGCGCGTGGTTCCCAGCGAAGAACCCGAACGCACCCGCATTCGCCAGCTGCACCGCAAGTTCGCGGGCCACAAGAGCGATTTCCTCACGTTCATCTGCATGTGGAATGCCTTCTGTGCCGAATGGGATGGCAAGACCTGGAACAAGTTGCGCAAGTTCTGCGACAAGAACAGCCTGCATTTTTTGCGGTGCCGCGAATGGATTGATCTGTACGAACAGTTCGGGCGTATCCTCGACGTGAAATTCGAGAATCGCGTGTGTCCGCTCGACAGTTTCCATCGCGATAACCTGCACATTGCGCTCCTTTCGGGATTCCTGGGCGGCATAGCCCTGCGTGATATCGAGAACGGTTGCTACCGCCTGGTGAGCGGGCGCGAGACGCACGTTTTCCCGGGCAGCGACCTTTACGGCAAGAGCGTGGAATGGCTCTTTAGCGCCGAAGTGCGCGAGACAAGTCGCATATTCCTGAACAAGGCTGCTGAAATCAAGCCGGAATGGATTATGCAGGTGGCGGAACCCTTCTGCACGCGTCGCTGGTATGCGCCCACGTGGAACCAGGAACGCGGTTTCGTGGAAGCGGTGGAAGAGGTTAGCTTCCGCGGGCTTGTGATTAGCCGTGGCCACCGCGTGGATTACGCCCGCGTGAACCCTAATGAATGTGCCGAGATTTTCTGGCGCGAGGCCGTAGTGCTTGGCCAGATGGCGCGCCCCTTCGCTTTCATGACGCACAATGAACGCGTCGTCGAGGACTTGCATGCGCTGGAAGCCCGCAAGCGTCAATTCGGACTTGCCCCGAGCGAGGATGCACTGGTGGATTATTATGTGCGGATTGCGCATGAGGTGAATTCCATCAAGACGCTTAAGGACTATATCCGCGAACATACGGACCAGTTCCTGAAATTCGATGCGAAATTCTGGTTGGAGCAGAGCGAAACGGGTGTAAGCTATACGGATTCGGGTTTCAGCAACCGCGCTTTCGATGCCCTGGCGAAGGGTGACAAGAAGAAGGCTGCAAAACCGCAGGAGCCCACTCTCGGCGGCTCGCTGGAACAGTTCCGCATCGAAGGTCTAGACGGTTCCAGTCGCATGGTAGTGGGCGAGATGGTATTCGATGCGATGCGCGACTGCGACGGCATTACGCTGGACCTGCCTTACGACATGCTCCCGCAGGTGACGCCTGCGACGCTTGCACTTTCGATTCACCAGTGGCGCGAATGGATGGCAGAATCTATCATTCGCGAGATGCCCAAGGCTGCAAAAAAGCAGTTGGAAGGCAAACGCACGTTTATCGATGACGCCTTCTGCGACAAGCTCAAGGCGAACCCGCACAAGGCTCCGCTTTTTAGCCTCTACGAGGTCTTTGCCGAAATCAAGCAGCTCGATTGCGATATCCCGACGGTCACGCCCGAAAAGGAAAACCACCTGCGGATTCATGCGAGAATCTTCAAGCAGGGCTTTGCGGAAAAATTCCCTTGCGAGATTAACCCGGAATGGGGAAGTTTCAGACTCTTTGCGGCGGTGCGCCCCGTCCTCGTGACGTTCGGTATCGACTTTGCGCTTGGTGACATGCGTTTTGGCTGGCGCTTGGGCGAATCGGCGCTCATGACCCCGGCAGAATCCGCTTTTTGGCAGGCGTTCCGCAAGCGCGTGGAAGGAAGATCCCCGACCGGGTCGGGGATGACAGAGGGGGACTCCTCGCTTATCGTTGATCGCCTGAATATGCTCGAGACTGGCGGCCTCTATTCCGACGGCTTCAAAACGGCGCTCAAGTCGTGGGTCTTGAAGTCGCTTTCTGCCGACAATCTGGATGCGAACCGCTGCGTGCGTTTTTCGGGCCTCGAGTATTCCCGCGGCAAAAAGATTCACGACTTCAGAAACCTTGCCGCAAGCACCCGTAGCGAAGACGAAGAGATGCGCCTCGCGCTCGTGCGTGCAACTTATGAATCGGCGCTTCTCGGGGCCGACGCTTTCGTGAAATTCTGGGAGATCCTCCGCGAATTCTCGGTGGCGATGCGCCAGGGCGGAGACCATGCCCGCGATGCCATCGCCGCGCTCATGGCAAAGAACAAGTCCATCTCGAAAATCGTGGCGCTCTACCTGCCTGACCACAAGGAAAATACTTTGTTCGAAAGATTGGCCGCGCTCGGTAGCTCACTTGATGCCGGCGACAAGTTGCTTGCATCCCCAATCGTCGATAAAGTCGACCTCTCCGTCAAGGACCTTCGCGAAAAGTTCCGCCCCTTCCTCAAGGCCCGCTTCATGAAGGACCACGAACTCAAAAATGCCCGCGAAATCCTCTCGAAAATGGAACGCATGCAACAGGACGATGCGGAATACCCCGAGCTCTACCTGCAGGCATCAGCCATGCTCGAGGATTTTGAAATCCTCAAGTTCAAGCGCAAGGGCGACGATAGCGAAGAAATCATCGAAGACGATGCCCTTGCCAAACTCAAGGGGCGTTTCGGTCGCTTGAAATAGTTGAAGATTGGCCTTGGACGGGTCAAATTTGCTAAATTTGGGGCGATGAAACTATTTGAGAAAATACTGGCGTGTCTTGTTTTCCTTTGCCTTTCGGCGTGTAACCTGCCGTTCGGCAAGGATGATCCGGTCGTGGTATCGGTTGGAAACAGGAAACTTACGCAGTCCGAAGTCTATCGCATGGTGCCGCAGTGGGATTCCATTTCCGACCGTGAAAAACTGGGCTTTCTGGAACGCTGGATTGACGAAGAGGTTATCTACCAAGAGGCGATGGATGCGAATGTCATGAACGACACCATCCTTTCGACGCAGATCGAAAGCACGATTCGCAAGATGGTGGTCGATTTCTACCTGCAGACGTTTGCCGATACCATGATGATAGGGGACAGCGAAAAACTGAACTACTACCAGACGCACCGGAATGACTATCTCCGTGGAAAGACGACCGTGTCGGGTGCTATCCTCCATTTCAAGGATTGGGCGAGTGCCGATGCCTACTATAAGGAAATGAAAACCCGCGTGTTCAATGTGGTCCCGACGCAGACTCCCCAGGTTAGTTCGATTGTGGAGTTCGAGAACGTGGCCGCCACGCCGGATTCTTGCATGATTCCCGATATCGTGAGCTATCCTCTCGGGAAACTCTCCGTAATGCGCTATTGCAATGGGGCGCTCAAAATGGCCGTGGTCACGGAACGTCTGGATTCTGCCGATGTCCGTCCTTACAAGGAGGTGTCCGAAGACGTGTCCAACATGGTGTGGATTGAGCATCGCAGGGCTGTCATGGATCGCCTCAAGAAAGAATGGAAAATGAAGCGTCCTATCTTTTCGAAGATGAACGTGTTTAATGAAAAGGAAAGCCAATGAAAAAGTTTGGTCTGTTAGTTTTTGCTCTGGGAACCCTTTTGTCGGCGTCTTTTGCCGCCCCGGTGCTTATGGAAGGCATTGCGGCGATTGTCGACGGCAAGCCCATTATGCGTTCGGAGTTCTTGAACAATCTTTACCATTTCCAGGAGACTCCTACGGCTGCCGCGATGAGCGAGCAGGAGCAGAAAGATTACGTTCTCGACAAGTTGATCGAAGAAAAAGTCCTTTTGAGCCGTATCGACCGTGATTCCATCGTGGTGAGCGATGCCGAAATCGACCAGCGCGTAACGGCGCACCTGACCCAGCTTGCGGCAAGCCAGAACATCAACATGGCGACGCTTGAAAAGGCTATCCGTTCGCAGCTCGGTGTGAGCATGGCGCAGTACCGCGACCAGCTTGCAAAGCAGATCCGTAGCCATGTCGAGACCCAGCGTGTGCGCCAGCGCCATGTGGGTGCGGTGAGCCCCACGAAAAAAGAAGTGGACGCTTTTTACAAGGCCTACAAGGATTCCCTGCCGCGCCAGTTCAACTGCGTGCAGCTGAGCCATATCCAGTTGAAAATTGAACCGGATCCCGCTATTGTGGATTCTGTGAAGCGTATTGCGGAAGCGCTTATCGACAGCCTGAATTATGGAATCAAGTTCGAACTTCTGGCCAAGAATCATTCGCAGGATTCGTCTGCCGAAAAGGGCGGCGATCTCGGTTACTTTAGGCGCGGACTTCTGGATCCGGCATTTGAACGCGCTCTCGATCAGCTGAAGAACGGCCAGTACTATTCGACCCCTGTCAAGACGGACCGCGGCTGGCATATCGTTCGTGTAATCGGCCGTAAGGAAGATGGTGTCCGTTCGGCGCACATCCTGCTCCGTACGATTCCGACGGCTGCGGATTCTGCCCGCGTATTGCGTCTTGCCGATTCACTCCGGACCACGATTAAAACGAAGGCCGATTTCTCGTTGGCTGCGAAAAAGTTCAGTACCGACAAGTCGAGCAACTTTGCTGGCGGGCTTCTGGGCTGGTTCCAGAAAAACGAGATGGAACCTGCGTATGTCGAACCGGTTGCGAACTTGAATGTGGGCGAAGTGTCGGCTCCGGTAGAAATCGACGGTTCTTACCATTTGTTCCGCCTGGACGATTCCCGCCAGATTCGTGAACTCACGCTCGAAGAGGATTACGGTAAGATCGAGGCGATGGCGGCGAATTATCTCGAAAACGAGAAACTGAACGCGCTCATCAAGAAGTGGCGCGAGGAAGTCCATATCGAAATCCGCATGACGGAATAGCTTCGGGAAAGTCGCGAGACGCGAGGTTCACCATGATTCACTTCACCCACGTGACAAAGTCCTACGAGGACAACTGGAAGGCGCTGAACAACATCACCTTCCGTATCAACAAGGGTGAATTCGTTTTCCTCACCGGGCATTCGGGTGCGGGAAAGTCAACCGTGCTCAAGTTAATTTATATGGACGAACGTCCGGATGCGGAACGCGGTGGCCAGGTGATGGTGAAATTCACCGGCGATTGCGTTTACGACAGCAAGAGTTCCCCGGACAACAGGATACAGGCGTTCCGCCGCAAGATGGGAATCATCTTCCAGGATTTCAAGCTTTTGCCCGACAGGAACGTTTTCGAGAACGTGGCGCTCGCGCTCCGCATTGTGGGAACCCCGAGCAGCAAGATAAATGCGGCCGTTTTTGATGCGCTTGCCCTGGTGGGGATAAGCCAGAAACGATTTGCGATGCCCTATACGCTTTCGGGCGGTGAACAGCAGCGTGTGGCGATTGCCCGTGCGATGGTGCACAACCCGTACTTGCTCTTGGCGGACGAACCGACCGGAAACCTCGACCCGAAAAACGCCGACGAGGTGTTCAAGATTTTCAAGGAAATCAACGCCCGCGGGACGACGGTGGTGATGGCGACGCATAATCCGGACTTTTACCTGAATAGCCCCTTCCGCCGCCTGGTGCTTGACCACGGCGAACTCCTGACCCGTGACCTGATTTAATCGCGCTGGTTATTTTTGTAAACGGAAAAGATGCCGGGGCCCTTTCTTTTGAGCCGGGAAAAATTTATTCTTAGGGCATGAATTTCAGCGTCCGCTACAACCATGTCGGCTACGCCCCCAGGGGGCCGAAGGTGTTTTTGCTTGCTTGCGATGTGGTGGACAATCCCCTGAAGGGGATGCAGCCCTGGTTCGAAATCCTTTCCGAAAACGGGGAACGCGTGTTCGGTGCCTCGATGGCTGAGAAGGGGCCATGCACCTATACGGACGAATTTGTATGGGAAGGGGATTTTTCGACAATCAAAAAGTCGGGAAAGTATCGTGTTTCGGTAATCGACGCGAAGGGGAACGTGCTTGCCGAATCCAAATTCTTCGAAATTTCGGACAGGCTTGTGCTGGAACAGCTTTCGTCGACGCTCCGCTCGTTCTATTTCCAGCGTTGCGGCGTGGAACTGACTCCGGACCGTGCCGGAAAGTGGGCGAGGCCCGCGGCCCATCTGGATGACAACATCGAATTCCACCCGAGCATGGAACGGAAGGGAACCTGGAATGCGCATGGCGGCTGGTACGATGCGGGCGACTACGGCAAGTATATCGTGAATGGCGGCGTTTCGGTGGCGACGCTCCTTCTGGCTGCCGAATTTGCGGATGACCGGCGTGTGACTTTCGCCAATGCTGACTTTTTCGATGCGGGCTCGTTCCGTGCGAACTTGCTCGAGGAAATCCGGTTCGAGCTTGAATTTTTCCTCCGCATGCAGGACGATGACGGCGGCGTGTTTTTCAAGGTGTCGCCGGTGCGCTGGGACGGTTTCGTTTCGCCGTCGCAGTCCGATGCCCTGCAGAAGCGCCAGATTCTGGGGAAATCGACCACATCGACGCTGAATTTTGCAGGCGCACTCGCGCAGGCGCATCGCGTGTTTGCCCATGCGTATCCCGGATTTGCGAAGCAGTGCCTGGATGCATCCCTCCGTGCTTACCGCTGGGCCGTCGAGAATCCCGATGTCACTTACCCGCACAATACCGAGGGTAGCGGCGGGTATGGAGACGAGCGCTACAACGACGAGTTCTTCTGGGCGCGCGCGATGCTGTTCCGCGAGGTTTGCGGAAGCGTCAAGATTTGCGCGGATTGCGAACGGGATGATTGCGACCACTTCAGGAATCACCTGCTGTCGGACATGGAAAAATGCCCGCCCGACCTGGGCATGAGCTGGCGCGATACGCAGAACCTGGGCTGGATTGCGCTTGCGTTGCAGTCGCAGGACCTTGACTTGCAGGTGCGGGCCCGCAATACGCTGAAGGGCGTTGCGGACAAGATCGTGAAGCTTGCTGCCGAAGATGCCTACGGGCTTTCTATCCGCAAGTTCGTATGGGGTTCCAACGGCGAAATTGCAAACCACGCGCTAACGTTGTTCCTCGCAAACGAATGGTTCCCGTCGGCCGCTTATGCGGACTGTGCAAGGCGCATGCTGGACTTTATTTTCGGGAAGAATCCGGTGGACCGTTGCTTCGTGACGGGTTCCGCGTGGAGTTCCCCGAAGTTCATCCATCACCGCATCAGCCATTCCGACGGCATCGCGGAACCTATCCCCGGGCTTCTTGCGGGCGGCATCAACGCCGACAGGCAGGACCTGCACCGTTTCCCGCATTATCCGGGCCCGCAGCCGGGACTCTCGTACACGGACGAACGTTGCTCCTTTGCGAGCAACGAGACCGCCATCAACTGGAATGCCCCGCTGGTAGCGGCACTCAGTTTCTGCTGTTAATTTTTTTTCGCAAATTCTGTTACGCTGCTTTAAATTTGTATGTATATTAGAACCTGATGAAGTCTATCGGGTTCAGATTTGTGATGCTCCGCGTGCTAGTCTTTTCGTGGCTGGCTTTTTGCTGTATGGCTTGTGACCCGGTGGATGAGTGGGGTAATCCCGAATATTGGACAGACATTGCTGCATATAAGCCCGACAAGGTAGATTCCCTGGAATTGCGCGTTACGTACCAGGCCGGGGACACGGTCTGGGCGGATACATCCGTAGTACAGGATTCGGTGAATAGGATTGTTTGCAGGGACACTTGCGACAGCCTGTTTTCGCTAGGTCGCGAGAACAAGGTTTCTGTCAATATCTCCTTCTATTGCGGCGACAAGGTCGTTGCACTGCCCACGTACGAGATTGACAGCCACTCGGAATACTGGAAACCGGATGACCTCAATTTCCGCTTTGTGGAATATGACGAACGCTCTGTCCGTGGAAATTTTGAGTTCGAGAAATTCTTGCCGCCCGAGGATACGTCCTGTGGCAAGTTCGTGAATTATGCCGCCCTGAGGTTGAAATGTTCCCACGGATGGTGCTATTAGTTGCTTGCCTGGCCTGTGCGGCGCTCGCCTTGGATGATTCGGGGTTCGCGTATTTCGAGGTGTCCCTGGGTGGCCATTATGCGTCGTACAGCATCAAGACGGAATCCTTCACGCACTGGTATCACGATACGGAACGCGACGAGATGGTCTATGACGAGGACCTCACGTACGATATCTTCTCTTTTGAAGGTGGCGGCCCGATGCTCGGTGTGCAGGCGGGATTTTCTCCTGGCGAAAGGTTCGTCTTCTTGTTGGATTTCGGTCTTTTCGTATCGATAGGTGATTCCCGCTACAAACTTTATTCCCGCGACAAGGATGAATACGCCGAAACCGAGGTTATGGTCCGCCCGCTTTTCGGCTTCGGACTCAAGGTTTTCCCCTTCACGTCCAAAAACTCTGCCTTGTACGGGTTGTTTGCGGGTACTACGCTCTCTTTCATGTGGAGCGACAACCAGTGGGAAAATTATGGGATGGAGTATTGTGATTTTGATGTCGGCTTCAAGGTCGAGGCGGGCAAACTCTGGAGCATATCGGAATATTACCTTGTCGGGTTCACCTTGACTGCGGGATTTCACGTCACTGCCGCTGGCCCCAATAACGAAGAATATGGCGACGATAGATTCCGGATAGGGGAGAACCCGAAACGCGACCCCGTCGATGAATGGAATAATTTCCACTTGGGTTTGTCGTTGACCGCCGCCAGTAAGTTGTTTTAAAGTGGCTTGATTTCCCTGATTTCGCCTGGCTTTAAATTGCCCAGTGTGTATTTGTCGAACTGGATGCGCATGAGCCGCATGACTTCGTAGCCGAGGTGGGCGAGCATGCGGCGGATTTCACGGTTCTTGCCCTCGGACAATTCAATTTCGAGCCAGCAGTTCTTTTCGCCAACGCTCGCGATGGCTGCGCGCTCGGCATGCATGAATTCTTCCTTTTCGCCGAAGACGCGGGGCGGTACGTTGAAGCCGGCTTCCATTTTCGCAAGGTCGTCGGCGGAAGGTTTGCCCGCGACCTGCACGCGGTAGATTTTCAAGTGGGATTGCTTGTGGATTCTATCGCCTGCGGCTCCAGAATGACAGCGGGTTTGACTCAGCAGTGTGTCGGCCCATTGCGTGTCGTTCGTAAAAAGCAACAATCCTTCGCTGGCGGCGTCGAGGCGGCCCACCGGCGATATGTGCGGTACGGGCCTGCAGGGGAACATCTTGGCGTATTCTTCGCGGAACAAGTCCATCACGGTCTTGCGGCCTTTTTCGTCGCTTGCGGTAGTGACGATTCCGCGGGGCTTGTTCATTGCGAAATAGAACTTCTGGGCGGCCTCGACTGGCGTGCCGTCCACAAGGATTTCGTCGTTCTCGTAGGCGGGCGTTTCGGGGTCGCGCACGATTTTACCACGCAAAGAAACCCGGCCCTCGCGGACCAGGTTTTCTGCTGCGCTGCGGCTACAGAAGCCACGCTTCGAGATGACTCGCGCGACTCCGTGAGCCTTTACTTGCCGAGATATGCCTTGATGTTTTTGAGGCATTTTTCGTTCTGCGCTTCGGTGCCCACGGTAATGCGGAGCACGTCGCCCATGGCAGGCTGCGGACGGATGATGGTGCCCTTCATCTGCAGGAACTTGAACGCGTCCATCGGATCCTTGAAACCGCTCACGGCGATGAAGTTCGCGTGGCTATCCACATAGGGGAGGCCCATTTCGCGGAAGCCGGCCTTGAGCTGTTCGAGGCCCTTCTTGTTGAGCTCGCGGACCTTGTTCACGAATTCCTGGTCGTCGATGGCGCCGATGGCGGCCGCCTGGGCGATGCTGTTCACGTTGAACGGTTCGCGCACGCGGTTGATGAGGCCGACGATTTCGGGACGGGTGATGCAGTAGCCCACGCGGAGGCCCGCTAGACCGTAAATCTTGCTGAAGGTGCGGCAGCAGATGATGTTCCTGCCGGCATCGATGCGGCTCTTGAAATCCGGGACGAGCTCCGGTGTGTCTTCGATGAATTCGGTGTAGGCTTCGTCCATCACGAGCACGCAGGTTTCGGGCAGGCTGTCGGCGAAGTCGAGGATTTCCTTGGCGGTGAGGTCGGAGCCCGTCGGGTTGTTCGGGTTCGCGAGGAACACGATGCGGGTCTTCTCGTTCACGGCGGCGCGCATGGCCTTGAGGTCGTAGTTGTAGGCGGGGGCCGGCATGTCGACTTCGACAATCTTCGCGTTCATCGCCATAGTGGCGAGCTTGTAGACGGCGAAGCTGTGCTTGCCCATGACGGCTTCGCAGCCCTCGCCGAGGAACACCTGGGCGATCATGTCCAGGAGCTCGTTGCTGCCGTTACCCACGGCAATCTGTTCGCGCTTCACGCCGCGGAACTCTGCAATCTTTCCGATGAGGTCGTAGCTGCCGCCGTCCGGGTAGAGGTTCACTTCTTCCAGGGCCTTGCGGGCCTCTTCCATGCCCTTCGGGCTCGGGCCTACGGGGTTTTCGTTACTCGCGAGCTTGTCCACGTCTTTCGGGTCGAGGCCGAATTCGCGGGCGGTGTAGGCGATGGGTTTGCCGGTCACGTAGACGGGCTGCTTCAAGATGTGCTGTTGTGCGAGTTCGTTAATATCCATTTTTTGTTGCCAGTTGATAGTTAATAGTTTTTAGTAATCGCCCACAATATAGTTCTTTTATCGTCTGTTGCCTTGCTGTTTTGTGTGCTTGGGCCTTTTTAATGTATATTTATCGTATGAAGAATGTTTCCATAAAGATTCTACTTGCCGGTCTTGCCGCATTTTTTTTTGCTGCATGCACCGCGACGGGAGAGCCTGTCGGCAGTGATGATTCCTCGCCTAGCTTCAAAAAGGTTTCTTCGAGCAGTGTCGCAGAATCGTCCGATGCAGATGCCAAACGCATCTACGAGGTTGTAGAGGAAACCGGCCTGTACACGACCAGGGATTCCGTGGCTGCATACCTGTGCAAGTTCGACAAGTTGCCCGCGAACTATGTCGGCAAGAACGAAGGCAAAAAGCTTTACGAATCCAAGACGGGAAATACATTCGAAAAGTGGAATTTCAACCCGTTGACCACAATCGGTGTAATGATCGGTGGCGACAACTTTGACAATTTGGCCTCGAATCCGGAGAACTTTCACGAGACGTTGCCCGAAGGTTCTTACCACGAAGCCGACGTGGATTATTCCGGAGCAAATCGCGGAACCAAAAGACTCGTGTACCAGCCGGACTGCGTAATCTACTACACGTCAGACCACTACGAATCTTTCACTCAGCTGAAAATCCGTTAATTAGTTCTCTTTCGTCAAAATCATGCAGATGACGGGGAGCTTCTTGTCTACCTCGTTCTCGCTCGGGATGATTTCGCTTTCGAGAATCTTGCAGTTGAATTCCTTCATGAAGAATTCGAGCTGGCCGCGGTCAAAGCCCAGCCAGATGTGGCCGTGCGTAGTACGGAAGGATTCTTCCTTGTGCTGTGCGAGGTCGAGGAAAGCGAGCGTTCCACCCGGCTTCAGGATGCGCACCGCCTCCTTGAGGGCGAGCCGTGGGTCTGTCGCGTGGTGCAGCACCTGACTCATGAGTACGAGGTCGGCGTAGTCGTCTGGGAGCCCTGTCTTTGTCATGTCGGCGACTTTCGGCGTGATGTTCTTGATGCCCTTCTGCTTCAGGATTTTCGTAAGCCCGCTGATGACCTTCGGGTCGTAGTCGAGCGAGGTGACGTTCTTGCAGCGGCTTGCGAGCATGAGCGAGAGGTCGCCGCCTTCGCCGCAGCCGATATCGACCGCGTTCTCAAAAGGTATCATGAGCTTGCTGAACAGGCTAATCTGTGCCTTGAGGCTTCCGCCCGCCTGGTTCAGCTTGTGGATTTGCCCCTTGGTCTGGTCGGTGCGTTCTTCGAGCACCTGTTCGGCACGGCAACGCAGGATATCCTTGTCGGGAAGTTCGCCGTAGGCGTCGCGGATTACGGAAAGCACGCGGTTGCTGAGCAGGAGTTCTTCGCTTAAGCGGTAGTAGGCCTTGATGCCGTCGCGCCTGTCCTTGAGGAGGCCGCAGGCGGAAAGCTTCGAGAGGTGGCGGCTCGCGTTGCTCTGGTGGATGTCGAGAATATCCTTGATTTCGTTGACGGTAAATTCCGCAATGTCGAGGAGCATCAGAATCTTGAGGCGCATCTCGTCGGAAATGGCGCCGAACAAATCCATCGTCGGGGTAATCGGTTCGCGTTGCATACGCTATGCAATATAATTATTTAACTTTACGGAGTGTCGCGCTTTTCGTTGAAAATCTGCATTTTCGCTATCCTTGCCTGTTGTGTTGCGGGGGCGCCTGCATCGCAAACCGTGGAGCGCCATTACGAAGTCTCGCTTCCGCTGGACATGCCGCTGACCTTTTTTTCTGCTTTTGCGAGTGTCTACGGGAATTATCTTCTGGGCAACATGCCGGTGTCCGCACCGGAGGACATGCCTGCGCGCGAGGACCTTTTGCCGTGGGACCGCGCCATTGCGGGGCGCTACAGCGAGGCGGCGGGAGATGTGAGTACGTGGTTTGCCGTGCTTGGGGCGGCTCCTGTGGCCCTTGCGGGAATCTCCTGGTTCCGGGGGGATGCCGCCGGGGGAGATTTTGCTGCCTATACCCTGATGTTCGCGCAGGCGCTCGCTCTGCAGAACGGGTTCAATCTTGCCGTGCGTTCCATGAAGTTCTGGCCGCGTCCCTACATGTATGCGACCGGGGGGGCGGGCGCGGATGCTGCTGCGGAAGCCACGGGGGAGGCCTACGGGAGCTTCTTTAGCGGGCACGCCTCGGCAGCCTTTACGGTCGCCGTGTTTACGGGCGAGTGGTTCTCGGAAATGTACCCGAATTCCCGGTATAGGTCTCTCGTCTGGGCGGGCTCGCTCTCGCTGGCGGGCTTTGTGGGGGTGCTACGCATCGCGGCTGGCAAACACTACCTGACCGATGTCGTGATAGGTTCGCTCGCGGGGGCCGGAATAAGCCTCGCCGTGATTGAACTCCATAAAAAATCGGTACGAATTGGCCCACTTTCGATTGCCGGAGTCTGGGGCGGACCCGGAGCGCTCGGATTGAGCCTCACTTTCTAGTTTTTTAACATTTTTTTTTTGACGAAGCTCCTTTTTTCCGAGCTTGTATATATATTAAGGAAAAGTTTTTACCTCTAGAGGTGTATTGAATGTTTCGACTTGTTGGCCGTTTGGCTGTGGCCTTTATTTTTGTAGCAGAATTTGCTTATGCGGACCCCGTTGTGAGGGATAGCCGCGACGGGAGAACCTACAGGGCAATCGCATCTGGAAAACTGAACTGGTTTACCGATAATCTTTCTTACCAGAAGACAGTCGCCTTCAGGGATAAAGACAAAAACGCTTTCTACAAGCAGTCGGGGTGGATGGCATCGTGCCCTGCGGGGACGCACCTTCCCGACATCCAGGAATGGACTCTCTTTGCCAAGGACCGTTTTACGGGCCCCCGCAAGCTTTCGAACGTGAAGTCCTTTGCCGGGAAGACGAGAGGCTTTTATGACATGGCGGACCCTGCGAGAAACATCCAGGGCAAGGACGCCGCCTATTTCGCGGTTGCCGACCCCGACGGGGCGCGGGCCATGATGCTCGACGTGAAGCGTGGCAACGCGAAGATGGTCACGCTCCCTCCCGAGGCGGTGGTGACGGTGCGCTGTGTCTCCGAACGCGACTTCTATGCCGAAAAGTTCGTGGACAGCAAGACGATGAAACTCACCGACCCGCGCGACAACCAGGTCTACAAGGTCGAACAGCGCGACGATAGGCTGTGGATGGTCTCGAACTTGAAATATAGCCTCACGAGCGCGAAGCAGTGCCTGCTCGAAGACACGACTTTCTGCAAGAAGTTCGGCCGCTATTACACGCATACCGAGGCGAAAAAGGCATGCCCGAGCGGCTGGCACCTGCCCGACGACGGCGAATGGCGCGATTTCCAGAAGGACCGAGCGAGGCTCAACTGGGATAACCTGGGCCGTGGCGGCTGCAAGGACTGGGACGGCTACTGCAATAGCGACATGACCGGCCATTACTGGTCCTCGACCTCCATCATGAAAAACACGGGACGTTCATGGGAATTCAGGCGGCAGGCCAAGAGTATCGACCGCACCGACCAGAATGTGCAGAAAGGACTTTATGTTCGTTGTGTAACGGAGTTGAACTGATGAAGAAGAAAGCTAGTTTCCTGAAAATCTGTGCGGCGTTGGCCGTGGCATCTTTCTTTGCCGTTGGTTGTTCCGACGATTCTTCGGCGACCAGTGGCGACGACTTTATCGATCGCGGCGAGGTGAACCTCCCGATTCCAAGTTCCAGCGCCAAGGCCCCGGCAAGTTCTTCTGCCAAGGAAGAAACTGCGGCTTCGAGCGAAAGCAAGCCTGCGGCGTCAAGTTCTAGCGAGAAGGCTCCCGCAAGCTCTGAGACGGCATCGGCGGACTGGCGAGACTACTGTCTGGAGGTCGTAAATGCAAAGCGCGCGACCGAAGACCTTCCGCCCCTTAAACGAGCGACTGCGGAACGTGAATCCTGCGTGGAGGAACAGGCCGCCGCCGACATGAAAGCGGGCAAGGGACATGCGAATTTCGGCAGTTGCAATGAATCGGCGCAGAATACCGGCCCCAATGTCAGCACCAAGTGGTACGGCACGCCCGAGAAGATTGTCGATACCTACGTGAACATGATGTGGGACGATGAGAAGAAGCTCGTGACGAGCGGAGAACGCGATCCGAACAAGTCCGAGGACTATTCCTACATCGGCCACTACCTGAACATGAAGAATACGCGCTACACCTCGCTGGCGTGTGGCATCGCCTATAGCGGTGACGGCACCAAGGCCTGGTTCAACATGAACTTCTATTAATTACTTGAACGTGGAGGTCAGGCGGAAGGCGAAGGCCACGTCGCTGATTTCCTTTTCGCTGTAGACGCTGAACTGGAGCCTCGAAGAACCAATCTTCTTGTTCCAGGCGACGGTCCAGGCCCAGTCGTCGTAGGTATGCTTCGAGACGGCGTACAGGTTGTCGCGCTTGTCGATGAATTCCCATTCCACCATGAGGTCGCTCATGAGGATGTTCCAGAAACCGCTTTTGGGGGCGAAGTCGAGGCCCAGGTAGAACGGCTGGAAGTAGATGCCCGGCTGGTAGTACTTCGTTTCGGGGGCAATGTAGTTCTTCGCGTCCTTGTTGAGGTCGTCGTCCTGGGTGTAGACACAGGAGTATTCGCCGTACAAGCGGAGAATCGGAAGGACGTTGTAGCTTGCGTAGGCGGCGATACGGTGCGTAATGTAGGCGGTGTTCTGCAGGACGTCGATGAGGTTTCCGCGGTAGGCGACTTTCATTTCGAGCGGGAAGGTGAACTTCATGTCTTCTTCCACGCGGACGTACCCGCGGTTCGCGAACTCATCCTTTGTGGCGAGCATGGCGGTCAGGTAGCTGAGACCGTGCTTCCAGCCGAGTTCGAGGGCGTTGTGGCTGTAGTCGCGCATCCAGAGGCCGCGGGCCGTGAGTTCCTTGTCCACGTAGGTACCGAAATGGGTGGACTGCGACCAGTCCGTCTTCCAGTGACCGATCTTCAGGTTCAGCACGTCGTTTTCGCTGAGCTTCCACTTGTAGTTCGCCCAGTAGAGGTCGGCGAGAATCTTGTCGTACATCTTGCCTTCGATCTTGTTGCCGAATTCCGGCGCGAAGATGCGCAGCATGATGAGGCCTTCGAGGTTGTCGCTCTTGTACTGGCCACCCACGTTGGCACGGAACCAGCCCTTGTTGAAATTGGTGGAGTCGTTGGCGATGGACTTGGTGACCTGGGTCTGGATGTTGCCCTTGAGGCTGAATTCGCCATCGATGGCGAATGCGGAGGTCGCCATGCCGGCGACTAGAAGGGCAGCTGCAATCTTCAAACGTTTCATTTATTTCTCCTACAGGAAACCGTCCGGGAAGACGGTGTACACACTCCTTGAAAATCCGTTGACAAAGATAGAATTGTGCACCCTTTTTTCAAATACATGATTGCACGATTGTGTGATAAAATTCTATTTTTGGCGCGTAAATTGAGAGGTTCTTTATGAAGGTATCCGCTTTGGCCGTGTCTGTGGCCGCTTTTTTGCTTCCGGGAACTGCGCTTGTACACGCAGGTTCGCTTGCGCCCAACAAGACGCACGCCGTGCTGAACGTCACCTACACGAACTACGATGACGTGCCGCAGGTTAAGAAAAAACTCGTATTCGTGGGGCAGAAAAAGCCGAAGAACAAGATTACGGTGACGACCGATACTTACGGCGAGGCCGCCTTCATGATTCCGCGCGAGGATTCCTATACGATCCTTTGCGAGAGCCTGACTGGCCCGTTCGAATGTGGCGAGACACCTTATGTATCCAGGACGGCAAGCACGGGCGGCATTACGGTGCTCTTTGACGACACCCGTGCCGAACTTACCGGCGTGAACTTCAAGGCGGGCAGTGCGGAACTGATTCCCTCTTCACTCAAGACGCTGGACAATGCGATTGCCGGCCTCAAGCGGAACGCGAAGGCCAAAATCGAAATCGAAGGCCACACCAGCAGCGAAGGTAGCGAAAGCTTTAACCAGAAACTTTCCGAAGACCGTGCGAATAGCGTCATGGAATACATGATTAGCAAGGGAATCGCGAAGGACCGCGTGAGCGCCGTGGGCTACGGTTCCAGCCATCCCAAGCAAGACAACGCTACAGAAGCGGGCCGCAAGGCGAACCGCCGCATCGAAATCCGCGTCGTGAACAAGGACGAAGTCGGGGCTTCCGAGGAATAAAGCTATATTTTACACACCCAAAGGTTTAACTCTCAAAGGTTCAACTCTCAAATCAAGGCAAAAATATGTCAGATCGTTTTATCGTGACCGGAAACTTTACCGATGATCCGTTCGCCATCGACATGGCGCAGTACATCGGAATCCGTGAAGACATCTCCGACGTGGTCTCCCTGAAGACCTTCGCCAACTCCGAATTCTGCCCTCGCTACATGCTGGACGTGGACGACATGGAACATATCGGCCGCCGTCTGGAAGGTAAGATCGTGTTGATTTGCTCGGTTTCGAACCATGAACGCAGCCGTAACGACTACGCCATGCGCAACTGCATCCTGGCCCGCGCCGCGAAGGACAATGGTGCCGAGCAGGTGGTGCTTGTTGAACCCGACCTGTTCTACAGCGCTCAGGACAGAGGCCCCCACCGCATCGGCGAACTCGAAAAGGACCGTCCGGATGTCGACCTCAAGAAGTTCGATGGCCAGGCCTTCACGAGCCTCCTCTATGCCGAACTCCTGAAGAAGTCCGGTGTCGACGCCGTGGTGACCGTGCACAACCACAGCATCAAGGTGCAGAACCTGTTTGCCGACATCTTCGGCAAGGACAATTTCCACAACCTGATTCCGACCGACGTCTATGCCCACTACATCAAGAACAGCAACTTCGTGCAGACCGGCAAGGACGGCAACAACCTGGTAATCGTCTCTCCGGACAAGGGCGCTCGCCCGTTCATGAACGCCGTCTACGAGGCACTCGACCTGCCGGAATGCAAGCGCGTGGTGATGGACAAGGTGCGTACCGGCGAACGTGAAATCAGCATGACCTTCAACCCGGAACTCTCCGACATCAGCATCGAGGAAATCCAGGGCAAGGACGTGATCGTGTTCGATGACATGGTGCGTACGGGTACGACCATCGTGCAGTGCTGCGAGCATATCAAGAAGGGCAACCCGAACCGCGTGTGCTTCGGCGTGACGCACTTCCACACGAGCCCCGAGGCCCGCGAAAAGCTCAACAGCCCGGCCATCGACGAAATCCTCACGACGTCCACCCTCCCGGACATCATGAACCGTGACTGCCAGGGCAGGCTCCGCAAGAAGCTCACCGTGATGAAGCTCGGCAAGTGGATTGCCCGCCACGTGATGCAGATGTACGGACTCGACGACGGTCGCTTCGAAAGGGACTTCTACAAGATAGACATGTCCTCCAAGAACCCGCGTTGGCCGCCCCAGTTCTTCTAGTCGAATCCGGCTTGAACCGATATTCGAAAGGCTCCCCGCAGGGGAGCCTTCTCTTTGTTGTTGTAAGGTGCTAGATGCTCCGGAACCCGTCGTCGTCGAGCATGATTTTCCCTTCGCGGAAGAGCGTCCCCAGGATTTTCTTGAAGGTCTTCTTCGACATGCCGAATTCGCGGCGGATGTCCTCGGGATCGCTGTGGTCGCCGTAGGGCAGGAATCCGCCCGCTTCTTCGAGTTTCTGGAGGATGGCCGCGGGGCTTTCGCTTTTCATGATGCCCTTGTAGCCCACGGGAGTGAGGTTGAGGGTTATCTTTCCATCTTCGGTAAAACGTTGTATGTAGCCTGCCATCGTGTCGCCGATGTAGATGCGCGGCGTCGCGGGATTGACCATGAGGCGTCCCGTGTAGCGGTAATCGACGAGGAAGTCGATATGGTCGCGGGTCACCTCGTAGGCGGCGAGCTGGACTTTCTGGCCGATGTGGAGTTCCGAGGTGTCGGTGTCGATGAAGCTCTTGATTTTTTCGGTCGCGACGATGCGTCCGCTCTTTTCGTCTTCGAGCACGAATACGACGCAGCGGTCGCCGCGTTCAAGTTCTCCCAGCTGCTGCTTGAAGGGGAGGAAGAGGTCCTTGTTTAAACCCCAGTCCAGGAATGCGCCGAAGCGGTTCACGTCTTTTACTTCGAGAACGGCAAATTCGCCGACGGTGGCGAGCGGCTTGTCGAGGGTCGCGATGGGGCGGTCTTCGGAATCCATGTAGACGAACACGTCGAGAATTTCGCCTTCTTGGAGCGTGAACTCGTCTCGCTTGCCGGGGAGGAGCACGCGGCCTCCCGTTTCGAGTTCCAGGTAGTAGCCCTGGGGCATGATTGCTTCGACGCGTGCGCGGTTATATTTTCCTATTTCCATGGGGGACCTTCCGTTCAAGTGTTTGTGGAGAAAGATAGCAACTGAAAAAGCATGGCGCATGCATGGGCGGAGCCATTAGTTGTTATATTGGAGGTATGACGGATTCCCTTGACTTTATTGGCGACGTTCACGGCCATTGCGATGAACTTCGAGCCCTGCTGCAGAAGCTTGGCTACGAGGAATCCATGGGCGCATTCCGCTACCCGGGTGGCGAGCGTTCCGTCGTATTTCTGGGGGACTACATCGATCGCGGGAGCCAGTCGCGCGAGGTTATAAACCTGGTGCGTGCCATGCGCGACGCAGGTTCGGCGGTCGCCCTGATGGGGAATCACGAGTTCAATGCGCTTTGCTTCTGGCAACCGAACGGCGCCGGCGGCTCTCATGTGATTCACTGCATTCCTGGGGGCTACCTGCGCGAGCACAGCTTCAACAAGGTGGCGATCCACGCGAAGACCGTAGACAGCTACCGCGGGCGCCGTGCAGAATTCGAGGACATGCTCGACTTCTTGAAGACGCTCCCGTTTTTTATCGAAGAAGAATCGTTCCGGGCGCAGCACGCCTGCTTTGACTTGGGTGCCGCACGTGCGCTAGATGCAGCGGGCATCCGCAGTTTTGCCGACGGGAACTTTGACGAACTTATTGCCCGCGCAAATGACCAGTTCAACGAATACGACGATTCGCTCTTTGACCCGATAAACTTTTTCTTGAAGGGGCCCGAGATGGACCTGCCTGCGGGAATCACGTTCCGCGATGGCGAAAACGTGCTGCGCAAGCGTGCGCGGCTAAAATGGTGGATTGACCCGAAGGGCAGTAGTCTGCGGGAACTCGCCTTCCAGCCGGGAGTGGAACTGCCGGCCTGCGATGCGCCTGCGGAAGTTTCCGGACATGGTTATTACGGCGAGAACGAACGGCCCGTGTTCTTCGGACACTACTGGCTTACCGGACTCCCGAAACTCATACGCGACAACGTGTGTTGCCTGGACTACAGTGTGGCGGGTTACCGCGGTGATGGGCGGCTTGTCGCCTACCGTTTTGATGGCGAACAGAAACTCGACGAAAGCAAGTTCGTTTGGGTGGAGGCTGTTTAGACGAAAGTGGAAAGACGAAGGACGAAAGATTTTTTGAAAAAGTTGGCTTCGCTGAAGGTGACTGTCGCAATTCTCGTCGCTTTCCTTGTGCTTACGTTCTGGGGAACCCTGGCGCAGGCGAATGCGGAATCGGCCGGTTTTTCGGCATCGGTTGCCATCGACCGTTTTTTTGACAGCTATTTCATATGGACGCTGGGTGTGGTGCCGCTGCCTGCGTTCAAGAGTATCGCAATTCTTGCGTGCGTGAATCTTGTCGCGAGCATGGTCTTCCGGATGCCCCGCGGCTGGAAGAATGCGGGGCTCTGGCTTATGCACGTGGCGCTCCTCGTGCTTCTTGCGGGTGGCGTTGCCGGAAGCGGAATCAAGCGGGAATATAACGGGTTCGGTGTCGTAACGGCGGATTCGACGGCTTTGGATGTATCCTTGGGGAAGAACCTGAAGTTCTTTGCCGCAGACGATAGCCTTGGCATGCGTCCTGTAGAGATTGCGGATGCGTGGCCCTACTATGTGCATTTCCGTGGCGATGTCCCGATGGCGGGAAACAAGAATGTCGCGATGTATAAGGCCTATTACGACCCGTTCCATTTTGTGCCGTATGCGTTCATGGCGCTGTTCCTGCTGGGGGCGGTGTTCCATTACGTGGTGAAGGTGCGCGGTGCGCGGAAGGGGGCTGCTCAAGCGTCGGCTGCTCGCGTGGCTTCAAAAATCATGCCGGTGCTGGCGTATGTTGCGTGCCTTGTCGCGATGGTGCCCGCCAATTCGCAGGCGTCGGCGCGACCGGTTCCTATTTGGGTAGGCTTGAAGGCTGATTCTCCTGTTCTTGTGGATTCTGCGGTGCGTCCCTTCGAATCTTTTGCCCGCGGGTTCCTGGACGATGTGAACGGGCGCGTGACTTACAAGTGCGGGGCTGGAGTCCCGTATTGCGAAAAGCAGGATGTTCGAAAGATTTCGGCAGGGAATGTTGTCCGCTTGATACTGAACAACCCGGAAGAGGCGAAAGACCTTGCAATATTCAAGGTGCTCCGTAGCGATGTGGCCCAGGCGCTGCACTTGCCCGAAGACCGCCGTTATGTGAGCTATGCGGACTTGCTCCCGGCGCGGAACTTGCTGGAACTCTATGCGAGCCGGGATGACAGCCATCCGGCGACTCTTGAAATGCGCCGGTTGCTTGCGAATGTCCAACAATACGAATCGATTGCGAAGCGGGTGGCGTTTTCGGTCGTGGTTGACTCCGAAACTAGTGTGGATAATTCACGCCTTGCGGCGGAAGTGCTTTACCACAAGGCGAATTTTGCATTGATAGCTTTTATCCTGGCGTGTATCGCCTGCTTGCTTGCCTCGCTGAATATGGTTTTCAAGTCGCGGAAAATGGATGTTGCCGCAAATGTGGCCTGCATCGCGACGGCGGGAATCCTCGCAGTGGCGTTTGCCTTGCGCACGTATGTTGCCGCACGAGCTCCGCTCTCGAGCCTGTATGAAATCGTATTGCTTGTGGCGATGCTGCTGATGGCGTTCGAATCGGGGGCGTTTATATTCTGCAAGCGCCGCACCTTCTCGCTCATGGTTCCCGTGACATTCATGGCGGCTCTCATGCTGTTCTTCGCGAAGTTCGTACTGGAGCCGGGCGATACGTTCCGACCGATTCCGGCGGTGCTGAATTCCTCGGTGTTCCTCACGCTTCACGTGTTTACGATTGCGCTCGGGTTTGCGGGCATGATTCTTTCGGGAGTTGTCGCACATGTGGCGCTGTTTCGGGCCTCCTCAGAAAAGGAACATGCGGCCATCCCGCTCGATTCGCTCCTGTACGGAGTGCTCGTATTTGGTGCAGTGTTCACGACGCTCGGTACGCTCCTTGGCGGCGTGTGGGCCGATTACGCGTGGGGGCGCTTCTGGGGGTTCGACCCGAAGGAGTGCGGAGCGCTGTTTGTCATTTTGTGGGCGATGCTTGCGCTTCACTTGCGTGCGGGTCGCATCGTTTCGACCCGCGGGTTCGCGCTGATTAACTGCTTTAACGTCATCGTCACGTTCCTCTGCTGGTTCGGCGTGAACCTGCTGGGCGTGGGGCTTCACAGCTACGGATTCCAGGGCGGCACGGCCGCATGGCTATTGGGATTTTGTGTTGCAGATACGGTCGCGGTTCTCTGGCTTGTGTCCCGGGGGTCGGCTCAGGGAAAGCCTCTGCATTAGCGGGATTTTTTTGCACGCACGGCGAGGCGAATTCCGTCTGCCGCACTCGTGACGATACCGCCGGAATATCCGGCGCCTTCGCCAAGTACGAAAAGCCCCTGCGTGTTGATGCTTTCGAGCGTCTCGTTGTTGCGCGTGATGCGTAGCGGGGAGCTCGTGCGCGTCTCGGGGGCTACAATCAGGCCTTCTTCGATGAATCCCGGAATCTTGCGGTCGAAATTTTGGAACCCTTCGGCGAGCGACTTGCAGATTTTCTTGTCGAGCCAGTCCCACAAGTTGCATGCGGCAAGCCCGCACGGATAGGTCGACTTGGGTTGGTTCTTGTCGGCGCGGTGGGCGAGAAAAGCCTTGATGGTCTGTGCGGGGGCGGCGTAGCCTTTGCCTCCGACTTCGAATGCGTCGCATTCGGTTTTCCGCTGGAATTCAAGGCCGCCAAAGAGCGTGTCGCTGGCTTCCACGGGAACGACGATGGCGCCGTTTGCGGCCCAGCCGTTGCGCCTGCTGTAGCTCATGCCGTTGGTGGCGAGCGTCCCCGGTTCCGAAGCGCAGGGCACGAGTACTCCGCCGGGGCACATGCAGAAACTGTAGGCGCTGCTCGTCTTGTTGAGCGTCGGGGTGGCGAGGAAGTATTCGGCGGAACCCGTGAGGCGCGTGTCGACACCCCTGCCAAGCTGTCTCATGTTGATGAGCGTTTGCGGATGTTCCACGCGGACGCCCATCGCAAAAGCCTTGCTTTCGAGTGCAACTCCGCGTACGTGCAGCATAGTGTAGATGTCGCGGGCGGAATGTCCCGTGGCAAGCACGAGCGCTTCGCAACTTTTCCAGCTAGCGGCACTGTTTGCTGTCGAGACATCGCGTATCTTGATGGCGTTTACCTTCCCGTCGCTGATTTCGATATCTTCAAGCGCGGTGTCGAAATGGATCTTGCCGCCGAGTTGCACAATCTCCGCGCGGATTTTCCTCAGCATCAGCACGAGCCTGTCGGTTCCGATATGCGGCTTTGCGAACGTGACGACATGGGAATCAACTCCGAATTCCACCATGTCCCGGAGCACGGTCTCGCTGAAGATGTTGCGGGTGCGCGTGTTGAGCTTTCCGTCGCTGAATGCACCGGCCCCGCCTTCGCCGAACAGCACATTGGAATGTGCGTTGAATTTGCGGTCAACGAAGAACCTGCGGATGTCGCGGAACCTCTCCTCTACGGGCTTGCCCTGCTCGTATAAATCTACGGTGAATCCGCGACGCAGCAGGTGGAGTGCTGCCCACAGCCCTGCGGGTCCCGCGCCTACGATGTCCACGTGCGAAGCCATCGGGATGCTGTGTGCGAATTCATCGCCGTCGAGCGCCTCGCGCTCCCGCGTAGCCTCCACGAGGCCACGCGCCGCGTTTCCCGAAACGCGCAACGGCTTTTCCACGTCGAAGATGACGTTGTAGTTCCATTTCGGATCGCCCTTCCTGCGGCAATCCAGCGAGAACCTCTCCACCTCGAGATTGAAAATGCATTCGGGATGCACGCGCAGTTCTCGTGCCAGGGCCTCGCGGACTTGGCCTTTGCGGTCGAGTGCGACCTGCAGTTCTCTGAAGCGGTAGGTGAACATTGCTGTCAAAAATAAAAAACTCTGCGTTCAAAAAAAGGCGAACCGTTCGGCCCGCCTTTTGAAATCTGAATCTAGGTTTAGAACACGTAGTGTGCGTTCACGCCCACGTAGAAGTCGTTGTATTCGTTGCTCGGATTGTCCGGACGGTAGTACAGCGCATTGCCCAGGAACCATTCCGTGTAGAACTTCTTGTTGTGGTTCACGCGGAGGTTCGCGTTGCTGAGAACATCGATTTCGGTTTCGTCGAAGCTTTCGCCTTCTTCTTCCCAGTCGGTGTTCATGTAGCGGAACGAGGCGTTCACGGTCAGCACGAAGAAGCGGTTCTTGAACGGCATCTCGAATTCATCCTCGACGGTGATTTCGAATTCGCCCATGTTGTCGCGGTTGTAGCTCTTGAAGCGCGGAGTGACGGCAAAGCGGTTCTGCAGAATGTTGAGAGTCGTCGTGACGGACATGGGGTAGCTCTGTTCGAAGTAGTCGGAACCGCCGAAGAAGTAACCGAGCTTGTCCCAGGTCGTGTTCGAAAGTTCCATGCCGTCGATGAGGCTGTCGCGTTCGAATACAGAGCCGTCGGTGCGGTAGGTCCAGCGACCGTTGACCTTGAATACGGAATTGAGGGCACGGAGGGAGGCTCCGAGATTCCAGGTATGCTTGAAGAGGCGTTCCTTGAAGCGGCTCGCAATCCAGGGCTTGGTGGCGAGGCTCATGTATTCGCCCCAGCGTTCTGCATCCACGTAGGTGGTGTCGCCGTTGTCGTCAATCGCGGTGGAATCCCTGCCCTTGCGAGCATCGAACCAGTCGTCACGATAGATGCCGTCTTCGAGGATGTAGTCTCCGTGCAGCTGGAACGGACGGTACTGGTTCTTGTATTCGAAGTTGTATGCCGCGGTCACGTCGATGTCCTTGTTAATCTTGAACGTGTTGTCGAGGCCGATATTGTGGATGTACTTGGTACGGTCGTTGTCGAGCTCGTGCTTGTCGAACCACGAACCTTCGTCATCGGCGAAGAGCCCCCATTCCGAACCTTCGCCCAGGCCGAAGATGTTTGTCTTGTCTCCCTTGGCTGCATTCTCGACGTTAATCTGGTATTCGAATCCGAGATCCCAGAACGTGAGGATTTCCTGCTCGATGCGGCCACCGAATTCACGGGTGTCGGAGAGCTGGTCGGGAGAGCCTGCGCTGTAGAATTCTTCGCCCACGTATTTGATGTGGCCGTTGATGCTTGTCTTGTAGATGTTCCAGTTGAGCGATGCGCCGATGGCGAAATTCTGGCTGCCCCAGTTGAGACCCAGCACGCGTCCGTCGTCGCGGTCGTTTTCTTCTTCCGTCTGGACGAGCTTTGCCTTCTCGATAAGGGTCTTCAGCTTTTCGATCATCTGGCCCTTGCGGAGCGTCGTGTTGTCTCCGAAGATGGAAAGAAGTTCCGCTTCGGTAAGCTGGTCAATCCTGTTGGGGTTCCTCATCAGCTTGCGCAGGAGGTTGTAGGAGGCCGAACTGATTCCTTCTTCGGCGAAAACCTTGTTGATGGCGCGCTGGCGGATGACGTCGGCAGTGTCGGCGCGGCCGACGGCAATCTGGCCGTTGAGCTCGATGTCGCCCGGGAAGAACAGCCAGTTCCCGTCGGCATAGAGCGTGAGGGATTTCTGGATCGGGTCGCTCGTGGTCCAGTTGCCGCTAGCACCGTCGCGCAGGAGCGGGTCTTCGAGTTCGTCGGTCGCGTAGACGAGGCCGAACTTCGCATCGAAGCGGCGCACCGGGGCCCACTTGATGAAACCGCCAGAAGCGAGACGCTGGGCCTGGAGTTCACCGTCGTCGATGTAGTCGTTGTAGATGTAGGGATGGCGAGCGCCTTCCACGAGGCTCCTCTTGGCTTCTCCGAAGAATCCGTTCAGCTGGAAGAGCGGCTGGTTCGCGTTGTTCTTCAGGAGCGATACCGTGTAGTCGGCACCGAACACCGGAAGGTTCGCCATGTAGGTTTCCCCGCCGACGAGCTGGAAGTCGCCGAGGGCTACGTTATTGTAGCTGTCCGCATAACGCAGGCTGACAGGATTGGGAGAGAAGTGGTTCCAGGAATCCACCGTAAGGTCGGTGTTGAACTCGATAGTCTTGCCGTCGGGAGACTGCATGTAGAGGTAAGCGCTGGCCCTGCCTGCAAGTCCGGGAACCTGGAAGATGTTCTTGTAGTCCTTGCCCGGAGCGATTGTGTCCCCGTTGGAAATGTAATCTTTGCCGGTTTCGTTCTTGCTTGTGGTGACGAGGTGGAACGTTCCGCCGAGCATGGCGTTTCCGATGACTGTCCAGCGCTTGGCGGTAGTGTCGGCTGCTGCGGCCCTCTCGCTTACGATGTCGGCAATCTTGTCGGTTTCGCGGACAGGACGCTGCTCGACGCCCGGAATTTCGGGGTTGGGCGGGAGCGCCGAGGAGGCTGCCACGGCCTCGTTGTTCATGTCGAGTTCATTGCCCTTGACGTTCTCGATGATTTCGGGAGCGAGAACTTCTGCCGAAGCAACGCCCAGCCTGTTTTTTTCGATCTTGGTGTTGCTCAGCGAGACGATGCTGTTGTCCATGCTCAGAAGGCCGAGCTCGTTGTCCGAAATTTCGGTCGAGGAGATGGATACGCTTGCGAGTTTCGAATTCAGGATGCCGATTTCGTTCTTGGTGAACGTGCTGCGTTCGATGGAACCGTCGGCATAGTTGGATATGTGGACCGCCACGCGGTTTCCCTTGAATTCGCAGTCGCTGACCTTGATTTCGGAATTGCGCGCAAAGACGCCGCGAACGGAGGTGTTCTCGACGCTCGAATTCTGGAAGTCCATCGAGCCGTTTTCGACGGCGATGGCTGCTTCGGCATCGCTGATCTGCAGGTGGCGGATTTCGGCGCGCTCGTCACCCGTAATGGATATGCCTTTCCAGTCCCCGCTTTTCGGACGGTCGAAGGCGGAACGCATAATGACGGGCGAGGTCTTGGAACCGGCGATGACCAGCTGGCCCTTGTTGACGACGAGGCCGGTCCCGGGCTTGAAGTAGAGGACGACGCCCGGCTCGACAATGAGGCTCGTATTGGGGGCGACGGTCAGGTTTTCGGTGACGAGGTAGGGCGACTTGTCCAGTTTCAAGAAGCCATGGACGTTGCCTGAGATTTCTGTTCCCGAAAGCAGTGACGGCGGGGGTGTTGTCGTGTCGGCGACAAATCCTGCGGCTGCGGAATCGGCATTGACAGTTGCCGAAGAATCGGCCTTGGCCACGGCGGGTTCTGCAGCGGGCGCTGCAGCTTGCTCCTCGGGAGCCGCCATTGTGCTGTCACTTGCAGTGGAGTCGGTTGCTGCCTGCAGGGAATCGGCAGGTGTTGCCGCGGCTGTGGAGCTTTCTGCAGGCGCAGGGCTTGCTTCGGGTGCGGTTGTAGCTTCGGGAGCAGGGGTGGCTGCGGGTGTTGCTGCCTGCGAGGAGTCGGCGGACGCCTCTGCAGGAGCTTCCTTGACTGCCGGGGCTGGTTCTTCTGCTACGGGGGCCGGCGCTGCCGGTTGGGTAGCCTGGGCAAAAGCCAGGGTGGAACCGAGTGCAATGGTCGAAATAAGGGTCTTGTAGGAATACTTCATTAGCGGACCTCGTAAGTCTTGGATTTAACGACCTTCATGCCATTCTTCATGTCTATGGTGACGGTCACTTTTGTCGTTTCTCCGCGGGTCAGGTTGACTTGAACGTCGTAGTCAAGGTCGGTAATCTGGCCATTGCTAATGTTTAATAGCGACTTGTTCCCCTGCGTTACCTGGAGGCGCCTGATGTGGGCCGGGTTAAGCGAGTGGACATTGGTGATTCTGAAATGCATGTTCCTGACGAAGGTGCTTGACATTCCTCGCGGCGGAGGCGGAACGCGGAGGCGCTCGAAATCGCCGCCGGTGAATTCCACAGACGTGTTGCTTTGGGGATGGCAGCTGAGTTTCTTTTGCAGGGTGCTCCTGTTGTCGGCCTGGTCCTTGGCCGTGAAGGTGTAGGTGTGGATGCCGCTCTTGAGCTTGATCTTTATGGGGTCGTCCTGCATGAAGGTGGTTTCCTTGATGAGGTCTCCGTCAATTTCGCTTTCGACAAGGACGATGTCGCTCTTTGCACCGGAAACCATGAAGGTCGCCTTGCAGCGGAGTGAGTCGCTCGACGTGAACGATACGATCGGGCGTCCCTGGTTCACCTGCTTGCAGGTCTTGTCGATGTCGAGTTCGATGTGGGCGCTGCGATTTCCGCTCTTGCCCTTGTATTCGACGGTCGCCTTCTTCACGTTCCAGTTCCCGACGATGTCGTTGATGGTAACGGTGTGAGAGAATTCGCCGTTCGCGCTTAGCGGGACAAGGTTCCGGGATGTGTAGTTCCCGAGCTTCACATAGAGGGAGGCTTCGGGGTCGCTCGGGTCAAACGTGCCCTCGATGGTCACGGAACCGGGGTCGCAAACCTTTACCGGGGAGGCCGTCTTTATCGAGAAAGACTTGGTGCTGGAGGAGTCTTGAACCGAGGTGTCTGCCACGGCAGTGTCCGCAACGACGGTGTCCGGGGAAACGGGAGCCTTGTAGTAGGTATGCAGTTCGCCGCAGTTGAAGGTGAGTGGCTTCGAGCATGTTTCGGATTTCTTCTGCTTGCCTTTCTTGGAATTCCTGTCGGTGCTGTTCTTGTCGCAAGGGGTGACTGCTACAATGGAGCATGTAGCCGGGAATTTCTTATCGCCGTCCGCACTCGGGGCCCATTCGGCCGGAATGTCGAACGCGTTGCCGGTACCTTTCTGGGAGGCGCCTGCGATCTGCAGGGTCGTACCGGAGGGGCAGGATCCCTTGATGGAAACCTTGTTGACCGTTACGGTGTCTTCTAGGCTTTCGAACGTGCAGGCGCTCTCCGTGCTGATTTTGGAGAGTAGCTGTAGCAGGTTCGCGTCCGCATCTTTCAGAGATTTCGTGATTTCTTCGATGGACAGGCTGTCGTTGTCGAGGATTCTTTCGAGCTCATTGACGAAACTCGGGTCGCCGGAAGTCTGCGTTTCCACGACGTTGCAGTTGTCATTGTTCTTGGTGAAGAAGAGCGTCTGCCCCGCGCTCACGTCACATTCCCTGCCGGTCTTGTTGTGCGTGGTGCGTATTTTACCTTCGCTGGCCGAGACGAACGCCTTTCCGCCGGGGGTTATACCGATGAAGGCGACCGTTCCGCGGATGGCTGCCGTTGCCACACCGGTCTTGAACTTGAGGTATCCACCGTTTTTCTGCTTCTGGGCTTCGAACTTGATTTTACCCGTCTTCACGTCGGTGAAGGCCATCTGGACGCCGTTCTCGGAATCCAGGGTGTCCAGTTGGACCAGGGATTGTTCTTGCACGGTGATGGAGGTTCCGTCGGGGAGGCGCACCGTCACATAGGATTCGGCGCCGGTACTGATCTGGTCCCTTTCGCGGATGCGCGCGCCTACTTGGATGTTTTCTTCCCATTTCCCGGTCTTGGCGCTCTGGACCTTGACGTCACCGACGCGGTCGGTCACTCTGCCTGTGGTGCTCTTTGCCATGGCCATGGTGCCGAGTGCCACCAGAAGGATAACGGATGTTTTTAAATTTTGCGAAAAAGACATGTAGCCTCACTTGCAAGATGAATACCATAAACAAATATATGTATTATTTTGCCCGAGGTGGAAGAAAAATGTATCTTTGGTGTGAGTGTTTTGTGATTTTTTTTAGCGAGGTCCAAAATGAGCATGGAAGTTGAAGAACCGACCGTCGAAATGGTCGATGCCGAAACTGGCGAACAAGTGATCAAGGAACTGGACAAGGCCGTCCTCACCAAGGGCGCCTGGCAGACGATGATGTTCCTTTGTCAGGAAAAAAACGCGAAAACGGGCGAATTCGGGGAACCGAAGGTGTACCTCCGCCGCTACCAGAAGGCTGGTGGTGCTTTCAAGGCCCGCAGCAAGTTCAATATCAGTGGCAAGGCCCAGGCCGAAGCCATTATTGAAAATCTCAAGAAGTGGTATAACATTTAATGGCAGACCCTGCTAGTAGTAAAAAGAAATTTTACAGTATAGAGTTCCTTTGCGAAGGCGATATCGAAAGCTTTCCGTATAAGGACAAGTTCGAAAAAATGGCGCGCAAGCTCCTTGCCGAAGAAGGCAAGGAAAGGAGCGTCAATATCGTACTTTGTACGGACGAGTTTGTCCGTAACATGAACCGAGATTACCGTGGGCTCGACAAGGTGACCGATGTCCTTTCGTTCGAGTGGCACGATGACGGATTCCCGGGTGCCGAAGAAATGCTCGGCGAAATCTACATCGCGCGTGACCAGGTGAAGCGCCAGGCTCCCGAATACGGCAACACCTTCTACGCCGAAATGAAGCGCGTGATTGTCCACGGGCTTCTGCACCTTTCGGGTTACGACCACATCAAGGCTGCCGATAGAAAGGTGATGCGCAAGCGAGAATGCGAATTCCTGGGGCTCGACCCCTACAAGGAAGGTGCATAATGGAAACGTCCGAAATCCTCGCTATCGTATTCCTCTGCATCTTTGTCCTGACTTCGGCGACGTTCTCCGCGACCAAGTGCGCGTTCAGCCTCATCTTCGCAAAGCGCGATCCGCATGACCGCAGCGAGCGCGAAGAAAAAATAGCGAAGCTCGTCCGCTGGCGCGGATTCAACGAATGCGTCTCCATCGGGCGTATCTTCGGCAACGTGAGCGCGGGCGTTCTCGGGTTCTTTGTACTCGCCAATTCGCAGTGGGATTTCGTGCGCACCTATCCCTACTTGAGTGTCGCTGCGTATCTGGTATTTGCGAGTGCGGTTCTCTATACGCTTACGGTGTTCATCCCGTACCTGCTCGCCAGTCTCAAGCCCGATACGTTGTCTGTCGTCCTCGTGCCGCTGTTCAGGCTCATTCGCCTCCCGTTTGTTCCGGTGGCCAAGTTCTGCCATGTGGTGTTTGTCAAGATGCTGAACCTTCTCGGCTACGATTCCAAGCTGAACTTCTTGCCCGAAGAGATGCGCGATGCCGTGCAGGCCGACCTTTCCGATGTCAAGTCCGGCGATGCCGAGGGCCTGGAAAAAGAGGAACAGCAGATGATCCTCAATATTTTCGACTTCGTGGAAACTCCCGTGCGCGAAATCATGACCCCGCGTGTGGAAATGTGCGCTATCGACGTGGATACGCCGCTCGAGGATTTGGTGAAGGTGCTGAACAACGAACGCCATTCGCGCTTGCCGGTCTACAAGGATACGATGGACAACATCGTGGGAATCCTCTCGAACCGGGACTTCCTGGAATGGTATACCGAACATGGCGATGAACCTTTCGACATCATGAAGATAGTGATGCCGCCGGTATTCGTGCCCTACCACAAGAAGATTGACGATCTTTTGACCGAACTGCGCAAGACGGGTAACCAGCTTGCCATCGTGATCGACGAATACGGCGGAACCGCGGGCCTCGTGACGCTTGAGGATATCCTCGAAGAAATCGTCGGCGAAATCAAGGACGAGGACGATGCCGACGAGGAAGACGACGTGCAGAAACTGAAGGACGGCCGCTACATCCTCGACCCGCTCATGACGCTTTCGGATTTGGAAGAGGAACTGGGCGTCGAACTTGAGGCTCCCGAGAATTCCCATGTGGAAACCCTCTCCGGACTCATCCAGGCGACTCTCGGCGTGATTCCCTCCCCGGGTGCCGAAATCAAGGTCAAGGGCTACACCTTCCGCGTCCTCAAGATGGACGGCACTCGCATGGAAAAGGTCATGATGATTTTGCCGCCGGGCGAAACGACACCGACGGGAAGCTTCAAGGCTATCGCCAAGTAGTTTATTTGTACATCGCTTCGATCTTGTCGGCGTACATGGCTTCCGCGACCTTGCGCCGGATTTTCAGCGTAGGCGTGAGAAGTCCCGATTCGGTGGTGAGTTCGTCGCCGACGAGCGTCCACTTGCGGATTTGTTCCCAGTGGTTCAGCTTCTTGTTGACGCGCGTGATGTGGCGGTTGATTGCCTCGCGCACGCGCCCGGACTGAAGCGCCTTCTCGATGCTGAATTCTTCTTTCTGGAACTTGAGGAGCCTGCGTGCGCCTTCGGGGTTCAGCCAGATGACCGCGGAGGTGAACTTCCGATCGTTCGCGATGACGAGCGCCTGCTCGATGACGGGGTGGCGGCAGATTTCGAGTTCGATGGGACTCGGGCACACGTACTTGCCGGTACTCGTCTTGAGGAGTTCCTTGATACGCCCGGTGAAGTTCAAGAAATCGTCGGAGTCGAAGAATCCCTGGTCGCCCGTCTTGAAGAAACCGTCTTCGGTAAAAGCCCTGCTGTTGGCCTCGGGATCGTTGTGGTAGCCGCGGAACACGCTTTCGCCCTTCACGAGGATTTCGCTGTTGTCGCCGATCTTTACCTGGAGGTGGGCGAGCGGCTTGCCTATGGTCCCGGGCTTCGAGGAATTGGGGCTGTTCGCGGTGACGACCGGACTGCATTCCGTCATGCCGTAACCTTCGAATACGGGAAGCCCGATGTTCAGGAGGAACCGGAGGATAGACTTGTTCAAGGCGCAGCTGCCGCTCACGATGAGCTTGAACCTTCCGCCGAGAGCTTCCCGCATCTTGCGGTAGACGAGGCGGTCGTAGATGCGCTGCATGGGCGAACGCCTCTTTCCGGGCTCGCTTATCTTTGCAAGCTTGATGGCGTTCTGGATGAGCAGCCGCTTGGGGCCTCTCGCCTTGTCGCCGATGATGGTTATGCTTTCGTAGAGGCGCTCGAGGATGCGCGGGACGACGATCATCACGGTGGGGCGGACCTCGGTCAGCATGGTCGCCACGTTTTTCGGGGTGTCGCCGAAGTAGATGCGCACTCCGTTCAGCGTGTAGAAGTAGACCGCCATGCGCTCGAACACATGCGCGACCGGCAATATCGTGAGGCAGCAGTCCTCTTTCCGGTTCATGTGGTAGAGCTCGAGGAGGTTCTGGATTTGCACTAGCATGTTCCTGTGCGTGAGCTCCACGCCCTTCGGGGCTCCCATGGAACCGCTCGTGTAGATGATGCTGAAAAGGTCGTCGGGGCGTATCGATTGGATCTGGTCGTCTACCCAGCTGAAATACCGGTTCGTTTCTGCGAGCTCCTTGCCCTCGTCGATGAGGGTGTTCCAGTAGATGGCGTTTTCGGGGAGCTCGGAATTGGAATCGATGCAGATGACCAGCTTGAACTGCGGAAGGAATTCCTTGAGCGGAGCTTCCAGCTCGGAGACGGAATTCACGAACAGGATCTGGACGTTGGAATCCTCGCACTGGAACTTGAAATTTTCTGAAGAGATGTTCGGGAACAGGGGGGCCACCTGCGCATGGTTGATTTGCGTCGCGATATCCGCGATGAACCATTCGGGGGAACTCGGCGCGATGATGCCGACACTTTCGCGGGGCTTGAGTCCGCGGCTGTTCAGGGCGATGGATAGGTAGATGGAACTGTCGCGAAGGAATTCGCGCGAGTAGTGCAGCCATTGGCCTTCGACCCGCTTGTACCACCCGCCAAAGTCATTGCGGGAGCAGTTGGCAAAGAACATAGACACAAGCGAGGTAAACTGTAACGGTTCCATGCCCTTAAAATACTATTCTTATTACGAAATTTCATGTTTTTTTTGAAATATTTTGATTATTTTGCACAAAAAAGGATTCGCCATGCTCAAGAAACTCTCCGACTACGAAAAATCGCTCCAGGACCTTGTCACAGAAGGTACCCCGCTGACGGAAGCGCAGCTGCTGTCGGTACGTACGCATATCGGATTCTTCCAGCACGAGAGGCTTGCGCATGAAATTGTCCTGGTGCTGTTTGCGCTGTTGACGGTCGGCGGTTTCTTTTTCTTCGTCTCTAACCCCACACTTGCCGTGTTTTGCCTCGACGTGATGTTCCTTGTGCTTCTCGTGCCCTACATAAGGCATTACTTCGGACTCGAGAACGGGGTGCAGAGGCTTTACGACCTGTACGCCCAGCTTGAAAAACTATAAAAAACGCGCCCTTTCGGGCGCGTGGCAAACTGTGCTTGCCGTAGGGTTATAATAAATTAATCCTTCTCGCAGCCGAGATCATCGCACTTGTACGTGGTTCCGTCGTCACACTTGATGGTGGTGTACGAGGCGGTGACCGTAATGGCGGTGGGGTTGGGACAGATGTCGTTCGCAATTTTACCCATGCGCGGGGAGGTTATCGTGCTGTCGTCTGCGGCGGAGCATGCAGAAAGGACGACTGCTGCTAAGGACGCAAGAAGAATGGCAAATGTTTTTTTCATGATGATGCCTCCCTGTTAGAAGTAGATGAACCCGCCGAAGTTGGCAATGAAGTTGAAGTTTTCATCCGCGAACCCGCCGAACGGATTCGAGTAGAACGTATTGGCGATGGAGGCTTCCACGGCGAAGTTGCTGTATTGGAAGCGGGCTCCGATATCCACGTTCGTCGTTCCCGTGCGCATGCTGATGCTTGTCGTGTTGTTCTTCACGATGTCGAGTTCGTCGTTGTAGTCGGTGATGAACTCTTCGTCTTCCATGGCGAATACGGTCCAGTTGAAGTTCGCGCCTGCAAATACCTTCCAGCAGTTGCCGAGCCTAAGTTCGGCAAAGATGTTGGGTACGGCGTAGATTCCCATGGTGAAGTAGGAATCCTTGTTCTTGTTCGTTTCGTCTTCGAATTCATCGTAGAAGACGAAGGGCGCGCGGGCGTAGATGCCGAGAAGCACCCTGGCGAACTTGTTCTGGAGGATGCTTGCGCCGATGTTGATGGACGGCTGGATGTAGATGTTCGCGTCTTCCCCGGTCGTTTCGGTGGTGGACGTGGAGTTGCCGTTCTTCGCTTCCCTTTCGTAGGCGCTTTCGTGGCGAGTGAAGTTCACGCCCGCGTTCCAGAAGATGCCCTTGGCGGAGGGGTCGTTGCTCACGAACACGTTTCCGCCGATATCCCAGTAGTCGCGGTCGATGTCGGTCGATCTCTTGGTGTCGGCGTCCTTGTATTCTTCGCTAGTGGACGTTTCGTTCTGGTAGGTGAGCCAGAAGACGGATGCGTTCAGGTCGATGGCGCCGAGGAGCATGGCGAAGCGGAGGCGGAGGATGTCACCCGCGTTGACCGTGTAGGTGTCCTCGGTTTCCATTTCGTAGGCGTCCTTGCTCTTGGTAAAGGTAATCTGCTTGCTCAGGGCGTAGCTCAAGGAGATACCCATCATGCCGTTGGCGATACCCGCGGTGGCAAGGCCCAGCCCCTGTTCCATATCGAACGAGAGGAACTTGGTGTTGCCGTTGCCAAAGGCGACTGCGCTGAAGTTGCTCGTGGGTTCCATATAGACAAGCTTGGCGCCGGCCATCTTGTAGGGCTTGTTCAGGTTGTCACGGATTGTCGCGTCTGCGGCCTGGTTGCCGACCCTGTTGTAAGCGATGCCGTGGATACGGTTTGCCTTCGGAGTTTCCGTGGTGGAATCGGTCGCCTGTGCGGTGGTAGGCGCAGTGGCTGCCGGAGCCGGGGCGGCGGGAGCGGGGGCGGGAGCGGGGGCTGGTGCGGGCGCCGGAGCTTCCACGGCAGGTTCTGCCTGCGGGGCTGCGCTTGTGTCTTCGCTGGAATCCTGAGCCATGGCGGTTGCGAAGGCGACTGCCGCAGTCAAGGTAATCAGTTTGATATTCATTGCTTGTCCTTTGTTATTGTTTCTTAAACTTTTTCGCTGCTAGAAGAGTTTCCCACGTCGTCCGACGAACTGGAGGTCTCCTCGTTTGATGTCGAGGATGACGGCTCCGCCGAACTGCTGGAACCCGGATCCTCTTCGCTTGATGAACTTTCTTCTCCGGCTTCGCTGGAGCTCGATTCTTCATCGGCGCTGGAAGAACTTTCCTCGTTATCTTCGCTGGAACTCGATTCCTCTTCGGCGCTGGAAGAGCTTTCTTCGTCGTCTTCGCTGGAGCTCGATTCTTCTTCGGCGCTGGAGGAACTTTCCTCGTCGTCTTCGCTGGAACTCGATGCTACGGAAGAACTCGACCTTGCGGAGCTGCTGGAAATTTCGTCGTCTTCACTGGACGAGGACTTTGCGCTGGAAGAACTCTCGATGGCCTTGCTGCTGCTGGAGGCCTTCTTCGAGCTGCTGGAATAGACGTATGCGCTGTCATGCGGGGTGGAACTGTTGTGCGGCCCTGTGATGGCGGAGTCCGAGGTGCACGCGACAATAAGGGCTAGAATCAAGAGCAGAGAAAGGAATAGCGTCTTTTTCATGTTTTCTCCCGATTAAAATTCGACAATCCCGGTAAAGTTGTACAGGACGTTGTTGCCGCTGAAGCCCCTGAAGGGGTTGCTGAATAAATTGGAGGCGACTCCCGCTTCAAGAGTCAGCTTCTTGTACTTGAAAAGGAGTCCCGTGCTCACGTCGACTGCACCGGTATTGGTGGAGAATCGCGTAAATTTGTTCTTCGTTTCGTTTTCGTCTTTCCAGTATTCGATGTAGTCTTCGTGGTTGCCGGAGGTGGTCCAGGTGTAGCTTGCCGCACCCCAGAACATCCAGTTCTCGTTGAATGCGTATTCGGCGAGTATGTTGGGAGTGAGAATGAGCGATCCGGTTACGTAGAAGTCCTTGCGATGGCTGTCCTTGTCTTCGACCTGGTCGTAGAGGGTGGCGTAGAGGCGGGCGCTGTTGCCGACATGGAGACGCGCGTTCTTCGATTTCAGGACGATGCTGCTGAAGTTGTAGAAGAGGTTCGCATAGATGTAGCTGTCCTGTGCGTTGGTCTGGTTGTGGTAGTTGTCGTCGGGGTCGATTGTGCTTTTGTAGGTCGTCTCCCTTGTCCTGTTGTTGCGGGTTGCGCCTATGCCGGAGCTCCAGAAAAAGTTTTTGGCGGAAGGCCGGTTTGTGAGGCTCAGCGAGCCGGAAATTTCGTAGTTGTTTCTGTGGTAATCCAGGTTGTTCTTGCCTTCGCTGTCGGTGTACTCATTTATGGCAACGGAATCGACGCCTTGCGTGAATCTCAAGAACGCCAAGAAGTCGACTGATTGCAGGGGCATGGAGAAACGGAGGGAGAGCGCGTTCTTGCTGACGATTTCTGTGGATTCGTCCTTGTGGTAGGCGTCCTTTTCGCTGGAAAGGTCCACTTTTTCGTCGATGATGAGCCCAAAGCCCAGACCGAAGGTCTTTGTAGCGATGCCGAACATGGCCTCTCTGCCCTGGAGGGCGATATAGGAGGTGTGGCTGCCGGAGGCGTAGCTTGCGATGCCGCCGGTGTTCACGTTGAGGTTGATGGAGGCGAGGTTGTGCCCGAACATGAGGTGCGGGGTGTAGAGGTTTCTTAGTGTGGAAGGGGCTTCACTCGGCGCATTTACGGAATAGTAGTAGGCGCTTCCGTGAAGAATATCGAAATTGGCTGTGTCCGGTGCGTTTTCTGCAAATGTTGTTGCAAAAAGTAGGGACAACATTGTCAAAAGTAATCTAGACTTCATCTTTTTTCCGAATTGATTTTCTACAAGAATAAAAAAATAGGCGTGAAAAAGGGGGCGACTTCCGGAATAAGCGTTGTTTTTTGTTGGCTTTTGTATCATGACTTTCCGTGTTTTTTGTAATATTCTACGCAAAATCTGCGTTGAAAATGGTGTTTTTATAAAAATTTGAGAACGTAATTTTGTAAAATTACCTAAAAATAGAGAAAATAATTGCAAGTTGAGTTGAAATTGAATTATATTTTTGAGAAACAATTTGAGAACAAATAGCGGAATGTCTTCGCGGTGTTCCCGAAAAAGGGATGGATGTATGAAATGTTTGGTTATGGCTATTTCTTGCCTCGGTTTGGTGGCCGTGGCGGGTGCCCAGGTGACCCTCGGCGATGCCGGTGGCTGGCTCGAATCTGCCTATGCCCAGTGGGCTTCGGACGGCTCCGACAGTTACAACGTGTATTACTCGGGTAATGGCAAGAGCAATGTTAAGGTCGATGCGGAACTTGTCCGCAAGTACGGCTCTACCTGGCGCGTAGACGTTCCGGGGCTCAAGGCGGGCGACTACACGCTCAAGATTGTGGGCGTGAAGGGCGGCAAGGAAGGCGCTTCTGCCACTACAAAGACGCTTTCGGTAAAGGCGCACGACCGCAGCGGTTTTGCTTTTGCTAACGGGCGCGTTCCCGGTGCGTACAAGGCCGACGGCACGCTCAAGGATGGCGCCGTGGTGCTCTACATTACCGAAAGCACCAAGAATACCGTGACGATGGACGTGGCTACAAGTTCAAAGGGTACAAAGACAACTTGCAAGAGCTTCCAGGGCATATTGAACTGCTACAAGAAGGGCTACGAGACGACTCCGCTCGACCTGCGCCTTGTCGGCAACGTGACGGATTCCGACTCGCTTGTGCAGGGCGACATGGTGATTGACCTCGGCAAGTCTGAAACCTCCTATGTGACGGTGGAAGGTGTCGGGCCCGATGCTACGGTGAACGGCTGGGGAATTCGCGTCAAGAACGCGCAGAACGTGGAAATCCGTAATCTCGGAATCATGAACGTGAACAGCGATGAAGGCGACAACGTTGGCCTGCAGCAGAACAACCAGTACGTGTGGGTGCACAACTGCGACTTCTTCTACGGCGATGCGGGCAGCGACAAGGACCAGGTGAAGGGCGATGGCGCGCTTGACTGCAAACTTTCCACGTACATTACGTTCAGCTATAACCATTTCTGGGACAACGGCAAGTCGAACCTGCTCGGGCTTAAGGAAGGTACGAACGATGGCTACTACATCACGTATCACCACAACTGGTACGACCATTCCGACAGCCGCCACCCGCGCGTGCGCTACTACAGCGCGCATGTGTACAACAACTACTACGACGGCAATGCCAAATACGGTGCGGGCTCTACGCTGGGTTCCTCGGTGTTCATGGAAAACAACTACTTCCGCAATTGCAAGTACCCGATGCTCACTTCGATGCAGGGGACTGACGTGTATGCGAGCGGCACCAAGCGCGACCCGACGAACAACGGCACGTTCAGCAAGGAAGCGGGCGGTACCATCAAGGCTTACGGCAATTACATGGAGGGCTCCTACACGTTCATCCCGTATGGCGCGACCTCGTACAAGGTGAAGGGTGTGGAAACGACGGCGGCGAGCCAGGGAATCAATACCTCCGAGGATTTCGATGCGTATGTCGTGGATAGCCGCAGCGCGAAGGTGCCTTCTACGGTCAAGTCGTACGATGGTGGAAATACCTACAACAACTTCGATACCGACAATTCCGTGATGTACAGCTACAAGGCGGACGATGCCGTAACGGCTAGGGACAACGTTGTCCGGTATGCGGGCCGCGTGCAGGGCGGCGATTTTAAGTGGACTTTCGACAATTCTGTTGATGATGCTTCTTCTGATGTGAACCAGCCGCTCAAGGATGCGCTTGTGGCGTACAAGGGCTGGAACGGGAATGTTGTGCCGGTTGAATCGTCATCCTCGACTCCCGCTTCTTCGTCATCCTCGGCTCCGGTCGAGGATCTGTCCAGCAGTTCCGAGAAGTCGAGTTCCTCGTCCGAGAAATCTTCTTCGTCCGAAAAAGCGGAAAGCTCGTCGAGTGCGGAATCCTCGGATGGTACGGACGCTCTCGTGGTCTCGAAATCCCTGCATGGTGAGCCCATGCGCTACATCGCCCGCGAATCCCGCCTGGAAGTCTATGCGGCGGGCCCGTCCCGTGTAGATGTCTTGCAGATGGACGGCACGAAGGTGCTCTCCAGCGCCTCCCGCGTGGTCGACCTTTCGGGCCTGCGTGCGGGAGTGTATGTGGTACGGCTTACGATGGCGGGCTCTGTGCGTCAAATGAAGATTTTCAAGTCTGCCCCGTAGTGGATTTTTATTAAATTTTATGCATGAATATTCGTGTATCTGCTGTCATGCTGGCGCTCGCGTTTGGCGCCGCCTTTGCCGCTGACCCCCGCATAGAACAGGGGGCAATTTTCGAGGCGAAGGGTGAATACGAAATGGCTCTCGGTGAATACAGGGCGATCCTTGCGGAACAGCCCCAGAATTCCGAGGCCTACTTCCTTGCTGCGGAAGTCTACGTCAAGACGAAGAACTATAGCCGTGCGCTTGCCAACTACCGCCTCGCGTACAAGTTTGCGCCCACGATGAGCAAGGCCTACGAGGGAGCCGCGAAAGTCTACGAACTCATGGGGCAGAAGGCGAAGGCCGACGAGGAGCGCCTGAAGGACCCGAAGAACAGGCCTGTGGAAGAAGCGCCTGTGCAGCAGGCGGAAGCTCCTGCAGCGCCCGCCGAACCGGTTGCGGAGGCGAAACCCGCCGAACCGAAACCTGCCCCGGTCGAGACCAAGGCTCCCGAAACGAAGGCCGCCGAGCCGGTGAAAACGGCTGAGCCCGTGAAACCGGCCGAATCTGTAAAGGCCGCCGAACCGGCAAAGGCCACTCCTGAGGCCAAACCGGTGGAACCCGCGAAGGCCGAGGCTGCGATGCCGACCGACCCGTTCGAGAAGGGCAAGGTCCTGCTCGCTGCCGGGAAATACAGCGAGGCGGCTCCGCTCTGGCGCGAAGTGCTCGCCAAGAAGCCGGGCGATAAGGGCGCCTATTTCTATGCCGGTGTCACGCGCTACTACATGGGCGAATACGACAAGGCCGAAATCAACCTGAAGAAGGGTATCGAGTACAAGGAAGAGGGCAACGACGCCAACTACTACCTTGCGCTTGTCTACCAGAAGACCAAGCGTGGCGACCTCGAAAAGAAATCCCTGGCGGCGTACCTGAAGAAAGCCGCTCCCGATGCGAAGTTCCGCCGCCCTGCCGAGGACCGACTTGCCGAGATGAAGGCTGTCGCCGATTCGCTGAAGGTTGCGGAAGCCGAGAAGAAGGATTCCATTGCGAAGGCTGGTGCCGTGGAACCCGTGGCCGCCGCACCTGCCGCGGCCCCCGCGACGGCATCCGCCCCCGAGGCTTCTACGGCGCCCGCGTCCGACGGTAATTCCATCGCGAATGCGAACTTGCTCTTCAAGGCGGGTAGTTTCGAAGCGGCTCTCCAGATGTACAAGGCTCTGCTCAATACGGAAATTTCTCCGGATGAACGCTACTTCGCCATGCTCCAGATGGGCAATATCTACCGCGAACTGCGCGACTTCAACAGTGCGGCGCAGCGCTACCGCGACGTCGTGCAGCAGTTCCCGGATTCCGACTGGGCTACCGAGGCCGAACGCGCGCTCGAAGATGCCGTGTGGCTCCAGAAGCATGCGTCCGAGCTCCCGCGCCGCATGCGATAAACGTTTGTAAAATTTTTCTAGAAAATGCCCCGAAATCGGGGCGTTTTTGCGTTTGTGCGGGGGCTCTCTATTGCGTTTTTGTACAAAAGAGTATAGATTAAGCGAGGTAATAAAAGGTGGGATGTCGGAAATAAACTTTGGATGAGGTTGGTTTAGGATATGAAAAGAAAATTCCTGGTTCTCGCGGGTGCGGTTGCAGTAACGCTTGCCTTTGCTGACCCGCCGGCGAATTTCAGTGGCTGGGAGAAGGTGTTCGAGGACAACTTCGACGGTACTTCTCTCGACAAGAAGAAATGGAACCCCACGTACAACTGGGGCCCGACGCACAACCATCGCGCCTACTGCGCCGAAGAGAACGTGATTGTCTCCGATGGTACGCTCAAGCTGAAGGGCGAAAAGAAAGTTCACCCTAATGCCAACGGAAAAAAGGCGAAGTTCAACAACAAGGAAATTCCGGTCGACTACACCTCGGGCGCTATCGATACTAAGGGTCACTTCGAAGTCAAGTACGGCTACATCGAAGGCCGCTTCAAGGCCCCGTGGCAGAAGGGAACGTGGCCCGCGTTCTGGACCCTGCAGGACGGTTGGCCTCCGGAAATCGACATTCTCGAAATTCCTGCGTCGCGCAAGCAGCACCACTACTACCTGCACTACACCGACCCGAGCTGGTATAGCAGTCACGGCTCTGCATGGGATCACGAGGCGTCCTTCGGCGGGCACAAGGACGATGACGTGGACCGTTCTGCGGGATTCCACAACTATGCCGTGGAATGGGACGAGTCGACACTCAGTTTTTACTTTGACGACAAGCGGTTTGCAAGTTACACGCGCCCGACAGAAATCAAGCAGCTCGCGGCGCAGTACATCATCGTGAACCTCGCCATCGGTGGCTGGGCGGGTGACGACATCGAGATTACCTCCGACAAGCCCGCGTATTTCGAGGCGGACTGGGTGCGCGTGTGGCAGGCCAAGCCCGCGAAACCCGATACGGTGCGCATCATGTCAATGAATTTTGGTACCTGCATGGTCCGTACATCCGAAGACAAGCTTGCGCTGGGTGATTGCAATGGCGAGAATGCTGTTGCGACGGTTACGCCGCTATCTTCGACGACGTTCCGCATCAACTTCGGCGACATTTCTCTCGATACCCCGAACGAATCTACGGATGCGGGCATCACGATGGGTCTTTACAAGTGGAATGGGGGCGCCCACCAGAAGGTGGTGATGGAAAAGCAGTCCGGTTACGAGGGCTCCGTGGTGCGCATGAAAATGCAGCACAGCAACATGTACCTGCGCGCGACGACGGACGGCGAGCGCGTGGTGCAGAGCTGGGCCGACGACTGGGAATGGAACCAGATGTGGCGCCTGGTGGGCAAGGACGACAAGATTCCGACGAAGGAAGATACGGCGAAAACCGACACGGGTACGACTGCGCTGGGTGATTTCGCAAGCGTGTACGGAACTTCGGTCCATTACGCCGACAGCCATCTGTTTGTAGAACTCGGAAGCACGTTTATTGATGGTGCGACGGTGCGCATCCTTGACCTGCAGGGGCGCGAGGTCATGCGTAGGCAGGCGGTGCGCTCGGCGGTTTTCGATGTGCAGGGCCTTGCCCCGGGAATCTACCATGTAGTTGCCCGCAATGGAAACCGCACCGATATTGTCCGGTTCAAAAAGTAAAGAACGGCGTTGCGTGAAAAAGCTATATTGAAAAAATATAGCGTATCACCTTGGACGTAGAGTCCATAAACAAACTGGAACCTTTTATGGCCGAACAGAATAAAGCAGAAAAATTCGTTTTCTACATGTACAAGATGACCAAGTCGTACCCGCCTAACAAGGAGGTGCTGAAGGATATTTCACTCAGTTTCTACTACGGCGCAAAGATTGGCATCATCGGCCAGAACGGTGCCGGTAAGTCGACGCTCCTCCGCATTATGGCGGGCATCGACAAGGAATTCCAGGGTGAAGCCTGGATTGAACCGGGCCGTACCGCAGGCTACCTGCCGCAGGAACCGCAGCTGGACCCGAACCTCACCGTCAAGGAAAACGTGATGCAGGCCGTGGCCAAGAAGCAGGCCGTGCTCGATCGCTTCAACGAGATTTCCATGAAGTTCGCCGAACCCATGGAAGACGACGAGATGAACAAGCTCCTCGACGAACAGGCGAAGCTTCAGGACATCATCGACGCGCAGGATTTGTGGAGCCTCGACCGCAATATCGAAATTGCGATGGACGCTCTCCGTTGCCCGCCGGGTGACTGGCCGGTGACGAACCTCTCTGGTGGTGAAAAACGCCGCGTGGCCCTTTGCCGCTTGCTCCTCGAAGAACCGGATTTGCTGCTCCTTGACGAACCGACGAACCACCTGGATGCCGAAACGGTTGCTTGGCTCGAACGCCACCTCCGCGAATACAAGGGCTCCGTGATTCTCGTGACCCATGACCGTTACTTCCTCGACAACGTAACGAACTGGATTCTGGAAATCGACCGCGGCCGCGGCATTCCCTGGGAAGGCAATTACGCTCAGTGGCTCGACCAGAAGCTGGAACGCCTCCGTGGCGAGGAGAAGGGCGAATCCGACAGGCAGAAACGTTTGGCCCGCGAACAGGAATGGGTCAAGCAGAGCCCGAAGGCACGCCAGGCCAAGAGCAAGGCCCGTCTCAAGGCTTACGAGGAATTGCTCGCCGAAGATTCACGCGAGCAGATCAAGGTGGCGCAGATCCACATTGCGAACGGCAAACGCTTGGGCGATATCGTTATCCAGGCGGAACACTTGCAGAAGGCCTTTGGCGACAAGGTGCTGTTCGACGACTTGAACTTCAACCTGCCGCGCTCCGGCATCGTGGGCATTATCGGCCCGAACGGTGCGGGTAAGACAACGTTGTTCAAGATGATTATGGGCCAGGAAAAGCCCGATGGCGGTACGCTCAAGATTGGCGAGACTGTGGAAATCATCAGCATGGAACAGGGCCGCGATAGCCTCGATGACAGCAAGACCGTGTGGGAAGAAATCACCGGCGGTAACGACGAGATTATGGTGGGTGACCGCAAGATGAACGGCCGCGCCTACTGCGGACTCTTCAACTTTACCGGTGCTGCCCAGCAGAAGAAACTCACGACGCTTTCGGGCGGTGAGCGCAATCGCGTGCTCATGGCGAAGAACCTGCAGAAGCCGGGTAACCTCTTGTTCCTTGACGAACCGACGAACGACTTGGATATCGAAACGTTGCAGGCTCTGGAACAGGCAATCCTCAAGTTCGCAGGCTGTGCCGTGATTATTTCGCATGACCGCTGGTTCCTGGACCGTATCGCCACGCACATCCTCGCTTATGAAGGCGATTCCAAGGTGGTGTGGTTCGAAGGCAACTGGAGTGAATACGAAGCCGACCGTCGCAAGCGCCTCGGCGAAGATGCCGACAACCCGAAGCCCATCAGGTACAAGACGCTCACGAGACAGTAATAAAAGAGGCGGCCGTTGAGCCGCCATTTTTGCTCATTTCATATAAGTGAAGATAATTAATTTTACTTTGCGTCTTTCTTTTTTACATGCAGTGCGTTGAAAAAAAGATTATATTATTTAATAGGGGACGGGAGAAAACAGAAGGAGGTTCTTATGAAGAAATCATTTATCTTTAGTACGGCTACGGCTCTTGCCATGGCGCTGGCTGCTTGTGGCGATGATTCGCCTTCATCCTCAAATCCTGCAGATTCAGAACTTGACAGTTCTAGTTCTGTAGAAGGAATGCTTTCTTCGTCATCGATTGAACAGAAAGGTTCCTCGTCAAAGGATGTGTCGTCATCATCAAAAGAAAAGGCGAAATCTTCGTCTTCTGTAGCTGAACAGAAATCTTCTTCATCAGAAAAAACTCTGTCGTCTTCGGAAGTCGTTGAGGAATCCTCGAGCTCGGATTCGGGCGATACGACTACTGTGAATTCTAGTTCGTCTACGGAAGATGCTTCTTCGTCTTCGGGACCGCAGGAATTGGATGTCCAGGTGTCAATGAATTGCTTTGCTGATTATCCTATTGGGGAAGTGCCGCCGCTTGCCACCAAAGCGTATATGCAGCCAGATTCGAACGGAAGGTTCTCGGGATCGATGTGGTATGTTGTAGATAACTGTCAAAGGCTTGGCGGAACTTTATCCAAGACGATGTCTGGGGACACCTTGGTCTTGAAATTTGTTGATGTGCAAGCGAGTTCCTATTGTCTCTGCTGGTCTGATTTCGCAATAAATTATGGATCTGAACTTGAAAGTATCAAGTATATCGATTACTCGGCGCCTTATGCCAAGCACAGTACTTACGAAGTTGTGCATGAGCCGGATCCGGGCAAGCCTCCCATGCCCGAATCTTCAAGTTCGATGAGTGTTCATGATTTGTTGTCGAGCGCGCGGACACTAGAGTCTTCGTCGAGCTCTTACTGATTGCATTCGCTAAGACGGAGGCCATCGGAAATTTTTTTAGAACCAGAATCCGAGCGAAGCGTTGGCGGTAAGGTAGAAGTCGTTGAAATAGAGGCTGCTGAGGACCGTTGCCCCGAGAGAAACTTTCCAGTGCTCGTCAATCCACTTCGATACGCCTGCGTATTGGCTCAGTATGAATGGGTTGTCGACGCGCGTGCGTAAGGTGTTCCCGTGCATGTCGTTCTCTTGCAGCTCGTATTCCTGTTCTATTGTGGGCACGTAGAGCAGCGGTGAGTAAGAAATCGCTAGGCCGTTCACGTAGAACGACGTGAAGATGCCTGCGCCCAGACGGCCTTGACGGACATTTTCTTCTTCAAGGTGCTTCTCTTCGGTTATGTCCTTGCATCCTTCCTTAGTGGGGGCGCTGCATTCGTAATAATCGAACGAAATGTCGCCCACGTTATAGAACTCGATATCGAAATAGGCACCGACTTCGAAATTCTTCTTGTTGATTCCGCCGATGACCCGAGCGTAGATTCCCGGGTCCAGGCCGATGGAATATCCCCATGCAAGTTCGTCTTTCGCCTTGAAAAGGTGCGTGAATGCTGCCGAGACGGGAAAGCGGTTTCGCTTGTAGCTGAACTTCTTTATTTTTGTTTCGGACATGATTTTTTTGTCATCGTCGCTTCCGCTGATTAGAGGGTCGTAATCGCCTTCTTTGAGTTCCGCGTTCTTGACGTTTTTCATTTTCATTTCTTCTTCCGTCGTGTAGTCGAACGAAAGAGAAAAACCCTTGATAGACGAGCCTGCTGCAAATTCCTTGCCTGCACCGGTGAAGTTTTCGGGAACGCTTGTCTCGAAAATGCCTTGCGTTAGGTTCCCCTGCCTGTACACGGGCGTTCCGCAGCCAGCCAGGAACATGGCGGACAGTGCTGCGGCAATCCACAAAAAACGTAGCGTGAACATGGTATTCCTCCTTCCCGTAATCGCATGGACTTTGCGATCCTAACTACCTTAATGTATATAATTAAAGATGCAAATTTATCGGAATCGGGGAACTTTATCGTGCGTTCGATGCGGATTCTTCGCTATTTGATGTATTTATGAAACAACGTGTTTCATTTACTAATCATACAATAGCGAAGAATTCCAGCAGTTCTTTCACGAAAATGGTTGTCAAGAGTAGGCAAATGACCAGAATGGAACTTCTGGTTAGGGGCCTGTCTTGCCAGGTGAAAATCTTTTTCTTTATCTCGATCTGCTTCGTGAAAATGCTTGCGATGGTTGCGACGAAGAATATTGCGAAAAATGTGATGATGTCCAGAAGCTTCAATGTTCTCCCGGTAATGGGGGAGAGCCCGAAAAGATCGAGAGAGCCGTAAAAACGGTCTAGTGCAAAAAACCAAAAGAGAAGTATGATAATGCCGAAAAGTACGGGCTGCTCATTCCATTGGATCTTGAAGATGTAGTCGATTTTCTTGGCCCGGGTAAAATGGATTCCCATGTAAAGTGCGCCAATGAAAGCAAATATATCGTCCATGGTTAAAAGTTAGGAATTTTTAAAACGCCTCGCTGGTTATATGATGCCGTTGAAGGACTTGTTTTTGGCGATGTTCTTTGCGACCTCAAGCATGTCGTCTCCGGCAAGGTCGAGTGCGGCGGCTTCCTTGAAATCGAGCTTGACGTTCGCCTTGTTTGCCGCGATGACAGCCTGAACTGTGCGGAGCACGTTGCCTCCGGCGAGGTAATGCGCTTCTAGCATGTCTAATTCGATAGGGTAGCCTTCGCTGCGGCCGAGGACGCTCGCTTCAATGATGGTTTGTATTGGGACCCTGCGCAGTCTCATGCCGAGAAGCCTGAAATAGCTCACCTCCACGTTGGAGTGCAAGGCCTTGATCCATTGGAAGAGTACTTGCAAAAGACCCATGCTGATGATGGATGTTATAATGGCGATCGCGATGATAACGATTTTGCTGATGTACTGGACTTCCACAGATTTTCTCCGATATGATTTTTTTGTAATATACCCAATTTCACGCCATTCCGCAAGAGAAAAATGGAATAATGTTGGCTGCGGCGGGAAATGATTCAATCTGCAATCCAGCCTTCTTCGGCTCTCTTGTCGCGATCTTTCTTGTATTTATCAATTTCTTTATCGACGGCCTTGAAGAATTCTTTAGTGTTCGGGTCTACATGCTGTAACATCCCCGATAAATCCTTCATCCAGTTTAAGCGAACCAATGGGTCGGCAAGATCGAAAAATTCTTTAGTGATTTCATCCCTAGTCGATTTATGTTCTTTCAAAAGCTCATTAATGGCTTCGTTGTCGCCGAAGTCGTATAAGGTCTTTTTCCCTAGATTAGAGAAATCTGTACTGATGAGTTTCATGATGGTTTCGTGTCGACTCTTGAAGAGGGTAAGGTTTACTTCTTGTAATATATCTTGTTTTACTTGCTTTCGCAAGCGAATTGGGGCTGAGAAATCAAAAAAAAGATTGGTTCGTGATATTAGGGCCATTTTTTGGAAATTTGTTCCTATTGACATTTTTTGACGTTTGCTTTGTGTATATTTTGTGCAAGGAGTTTTTATGGAATCGATGTGTGTTGGTGCCATTGTTGTGCTGATGATAGAGGCTGTGGCTTTTGCTTTCGGCTTCTTATGGGCTTTTGTGTGGCTTGTGTTTTTGAAGCCTGCTGGCCGTTTTCTGCATAAGGCTCGTCTTTTGACCCCCGTGTCATTTGCGTTGGTGATGCTTGCTTCGTTTTGGCTGATGTACAATGACTTGTTGAGCGGAGCTTTGGCTGTCTGGTCTTTTGTTGGAGGCATTCTCGCTCTATGCGGGCTGATTGCCTGGTTTGTTTTTGATCTTCTCGCGGGGCCACGGAATGATTGATTGCCTCCATTAAATATATTGTTTTTATAGTTCGTGGAGTAAATTCACTGAAAAACGCCCAAAAATGTATTGACAAAAGTGTAAATACAGGTTATATTTACAATGAAGATCGGAAAGCATGGACTTGAAAAGGCTGACGATTCGTGTCGGCACCGTCAAACCACGACGAAGATGTCGAACTCATCACTGGAAAGTGGGATGGAAAACTCTGGACAATCGTCGCGAACAGGAACACGGGAACGGTAATCACTGCCCGAAGGGCGCACGGAAAGGAGATAAGGCTCTATGAAGAAAAGCATGGACGTTGATTTCTACAAGAAGCATGACTTCGGCGACGAAATGCGCGAGGCTGTGGAGTCCGGACGCGGTTTCGTCGGAGAGAACATGACTCCCGACCAGTTCTTCGCTATGGCGCGGGCTAGGAGTGAGGCAAGGAAGGCCGAGAAGGCATCGAAGGCCGTCACTATACGCATTCCCGTGCGCGTAATTGAGGGCTACAAGAAGAAGGCTGCGTCTGATGGCGTAGGCTACCAGACGCTAATGAATGAAGTTCTAGAAGCAGCTCTAGGCTAGGATCTATTTTCTGAGTATACCTTTATTTATTCGGTTCCGCAAGTGGCCACATGGATTAATGTTGGCTGCGGCGGTGCTTCGCACGCTCACACAATCACTTCGTTCCAGTGTTCGCTTAGCGGAGCGCGCGCCTTCGCCAATCAACGGCGATTGCTCCGGTTAACAAGCGTTTGTTGCTTTTTGTTGCAGGTTGCGAGATGAACGGCGGGAGGAAGCCCTTGTGACTGTTAGTCCCTGCTGGCTTCCTTTGAAATGTATTTGAGGCTTGTAAAGATCCCCTATAAGTATACCCTCCTTAATATACCCATTTTGCATTGGTTCCGCAAGCGATAATAAATGTTTTTAGTGAACCTTTGCCCTATTTTGGCGCGAATAAATCTATCTTTTCACCCAAACCCATGCTCCACGTTTTTAGACACGAACTTCGCCTGATATTCCGGGATCCGCGCTTCTGGATTCCGTTCATCATCCCGCCGGTGATTCTCGCGGCGAGCCAGGGGATTGCAGTTTCGCGGTACGGCGGGCAGATTATGGAAGGCATGGAAGGCTACATGATGCTCCTGCTAGGTTGCCTTATGGCCCCGATGGGTTCGCCGTTGGCCGGAGATTCGTTTGCGGGCGAGCGCGAGCGCAATTCGCTTGAACTTTTGCAGCTTTCTCCCATCGCGCCTGCGAGGCTCTTCTGGGGCAAGTTGCTCGCGATTGTTCCGTTCCCGGTGGGTTTCGCGCTCCTGGCGCAGTTCGTCTACTGGGCGTCGCATCCCGATATTTCGACCATCGCTGCGCTCGCTTCTATTCTCGGCGCGCTCTCGGCGGTGTTCCTCACGACATCGTTCTCGCTGATGCTTTCGCTCCGCGTAAAGACGGTCCGTGCCGCGGCCCACATCTCGCTTTTCGTTGTAGTCCCGCTGCTCCTCCTGGTCCAGCTTTTCCACGAGACGTTCTTGGTCGGGCTTTTCATTCCCGCGGTTACGTTGCTTGTAAGTCTGGCCCTCAGCGTACTCACTGCTATCCTAAGCATGCGCAAGTTCGTGAGCATGTAATTCAACAAGGTTCTTGATGCATTATCTGATTGTTCCCGGTTACAGCAATTCTGGCCCCACTCACTGGCAGACTTATTGGGCGAACAGCATGCCCGATGCAAGTCGCGTTGAACAGCACGACTGGGAACACCCGCACAAGGCGGATTGGGTCGATACGCTCGACAGGACGGTGGCTGCGCTCGAGTCCGATACGGTTCTCGTTTCGCACAGTCTGGGGGTCGCGACGACGGTCCTCTGGCTTATGCAGAAGGCGAGGGAAGGTGCCGTTCCGGCGAAAGTCAAGGGCGTGTTCCTCGTTGCGCCTGCGGATATCGACGTGATTGACATTGTCGAGGACTTTGCTCCGATGCCTTTGGAAAAGTTGCCGGTGCCCTCGTGTGTTGTCGCGAGCGAGAATGACGAGTACGTGACTATTGAGCGTGCGCGTGTTTTTGCGGATGCGTGGGGTTCGATGTTCTTTGACGTGGGCCGCAAGGGGCATATCAATGCGCTTTCGAACCTCGGTGAATGGGAAGAAGGCCGAGCCCTCCTGAAGGAATTTGAAAAATTTCTCTAATTGCTGGTTTTTCCGTTTTTAATTTTGTAGATTATGCTCAACTCGTTTTTCGGGTTGTGTCGGCTGTCGAGTGACGCCCTTTTATTATAGTGTTAAAATCTAGGGGACGATTGTGCCTCGCAAAAATGCGGAGGAAAGTCGCGGATGCTTTATGCCCGCGGTAGCTTGCCTCGTTATTGTTTTACTTCTTTGCCTGGGGCGCGCGTGGTGCGCTGAGCGCGACGTGCCCGACAAGGTTTCGCTCGATTTCGTGGATGCGAGCCTGCAGGATGTCGCCCGCTCGGTGTCGCTTGCCTACGGGGTGCCCGTGCTTGTGGACGTCGGTGCGGAGGCGCGCGTCACGTTCCATCTCGATGGTGTCGGGCTGCTGGAGGGGCTCACGTCGTTGTGTTCTACCCTCGGGCTGGAACTCATTCGCGACGGGACGGTTTTCCATATCCGCAAGCGGCTGGAACGTGGCGAGAATTTTTTTCGGGTCAGAGATTCGCTTGTATCGCTTGACGTGCGGGAGCGCGACGTTCGTGAGTTTATCCGGGATTTTTCCGCGAATACGGGACTGAACGTGGTGGCTTCGCCCGATGTTGCGGGCCCCGTGAGCGGACGGCTGGAATCCGTACCGCCCGGGACTGCGCTCCGGGTGCTGCTCGAGTCGCACGGTTTCCGCGTGAGGCGCGATGCTGATTGCTTCCGTGTGGAACGCTCGCGCAATTCTCCCGCGGGTGGCTCGGGCCCGAATGGCGCGGGTGCGAACGGCGTTTCGCCCGCGGGCGCAAATTCCGTGCCGGATATCGTTCAGGACGATTCGCTCTATACGGTAGAACTGGACGGCACCCCGCTGGACATCTTCCTCAAGGAACTTTCGCGGGTATCGAACCTCAATCTGATGCTGTACGGAGACGTGCGCGAGAGCTTGCAGATGCGTTTTGAACGCGAACCGCTTGCGAATCTCCTGCAGTCGCTCTTTCGCGGGAGCCGCTACACCTATGCGCTGGATTCAAATACTTTGTTTGTGACGGAACGCGGGGCGAAAAACGTGCTCTCGCGAACGGAACTTTACCCGCTGAGGGCAACGACGCCGGAGACCCTCGTACCGCAACTTTCCAAACTGTTGCCGGGTTCGGGGCTTGTCGTGTCGGAAGTGAAGGAGCAGAACGCGCTGATGCTTCGCGGGTCGCCTTCAGAAATTGCGGAGGCAATCGCCATCCTTGAAAACCTGGACAGGCCCGCCATGCAGGTGACCATCTCGTGCGTAATCGTGGAACTCAAGCGCGGGCGCAATTTCGAAATCGGGCTCCACAGCGGCTCTACGCGCAAGACGGGCGAGAACGACCTGGGCGTGCGCGGGTTCTGGGACTTTATGGGGAAGGACGTTTCCACCTCGGGAGCGTTCGGGAAAATCGGGATTCTGCCGGCGCGTTTCGAGATGGAACTTTCCGCGATGGAAGAGAACAACAGGGCAGAAGTCCTTGCGCGTCCGCGGCTCACGACGCTCAACGGCAACAAGGCGGAACTGAACGTGACGAATACGGTCTATTACTTGGTGAGCCAGGTATCCGCCGACGGCTACCCGATTACGGATTACCGCAGTTTCAATGACGGAATCTCGCTTGAAATCACGCCGACGGTCACGCAGGGCGGGAGCATCACGCTGAACATTTCGCCCGAAATCAAGACGGCGGGGCGCTCGAGCGGCGACGGCCCGCGCGATATCAGCACGCGAAACCTGAAGACGACCGTCACCTTGAAAAACGGCGAGACACTTTGCCTGGGCGGCCTTGTACGGAAGGGCAAGTCGGAGGTGCGCACGGCGGTTCCGTTCCTCGGGAGCATCCCGCTTATCGGCAGGCTTTTCAGTTACGTGAGCGAGGTCGAAGACGAGAGCGAACTGGCCATTTTCATCACGCCCGAGGTGAATTTCTGATGCTGGAACGTGTTGCTTTTGTTGGAGCCCGCCTGTGGACTTGGGAACTTGTGACGAATTTTGATTCGGACGTGTCCCATGAAAAATTGCTGCAATGGCTCCGTGAAGATTTTCCGGAAACGCTTAGGGACCGCAATCCTGTTTGCAGGGAGATGGTGGGCTTCAACAGTTCGGGCGGGCGTCGGCACCGGTTCCTGGTGGCGCTTCCCGAAAAAGACGTAGAATGTCTCAGGCGGCATTTTGACCGGGTGCTCCCGCAGACGGCGATGCTTTACGGTGCTGCCGATGCGCTGATGCGGACAAACGATGGCTTCGGGAACTTGCGCTATGCGGTGCTTGCGGAATCGACGCTTTACATCCTTGTCTTTTTTGAGGGGCGGCTGTGCCATTGGACGGAGGAAGTGGCGCACGACAATGCGACTGCGGAGGAACGCCTTGAACGTTTTGACGAGTTCCTGATGCGTGATGACCTGTTCTCGCGGGCGGAATCGTGGCGGAAGGTCTTTGTGGAATCAAGGGAATTTTCGGATTCGCAGAGAAAGGCGCTTCTCAAGGCGGCATCCAGGGACCCGTTCTGGAAGGATTACGACCTGGACTTGTTCGATGGAATCAAACCTCGGGCGAAATGGCGTCTCGCCTTTGCGGCGACATTCGCTGTTGCTCTCTTTTTTTCCTTTGTTTGGCGCGGGAGCGGAGAGAATGTTGCAAAAGTCGACATGGCGGCCCCGTCCTTGTCGGTCGCCCCGGAAATCACCGTCGTTGATCATCCGATGGGTATGTCAAGGGGCAAGGATGGCGTCCGGGTTATGAAGGTGGATTCTCCGGAAGCGTCGTTCCCGGATTCGCCCGCATGCCTTGTGCTGTTCAAGATTCGTGGAATTGTCGGCGGCAGGCTTGTCCGGGTCGAGATGGAAGATGGACGAATGGCTTGGTTTCGGACGGGTGATTCTCTTGGAAATTTCCGGGTGGAATCCATCGGCGGTTCTAAGGTGTCGCTTGCCTGCGGCGGCCGTATCGTGGAGGTGGAAAATGGGATGTAGGGGTTTCGTCTTGCCGTTCGTGTTGATTATTTTGCTTTCGCTGGGAATCCTCTTCCAGGGACTGCTGCATGCCTCGGGAAATCTGCGCCGCTACGCGGACAGGGTCGCGCGGGAGGCGGGTGGCATCTATGCTGCGGAGTCGGCGATTGTCGCTTTTCTTCACGGCATGCCGCATGGGGAAGTGGCCATAGAATCCGAAGAGGGAAGCTTGTGGGGAAGGGTGTGCGCTCCGGTTCCGGGCGATTCGTTGCAGAAGCCATCGAAAGTTTGTGCCCTGTACGGGTCGAAGTTCGCGAGGTTCCGTTTCGAGGACTGGATGCTGTTTGTTCAGAACTTGCGCCGTGGGGTGCGCGAAGGGATTGCAGGCGACTTGCGCCTGCGGCATTTGTCGGGGAACCGGCGCTTCTTTACGCTCGATTCTTCGGCCGCGTTCCGGATACAGGACGGGGACCTTTATTTGGACCTGGATGGACGAGTCCGGAGCGCCTCCTTCGACGTGGACGGGAATGTAGCGGTAAAGGGGAGCGCGACGTTCGATACGCTCCGCATATTTGCGCGCGGCAATGTCGAACTCGGGGGGCGAGTCTCGGTCGCGTACCTCGAACTTGTGAGCGATGCGTTTGTGGAAGTTAAGTCTGAATTCAGCTTTTCCGGCGGGCTCTACGGCCGCGATGGGCTCCGCATCGCGGGCCGTGCGCACGGGATATTCCCGTGCGTCGCGGTGTCGCTCGGGTCGGGCGACAGCCGCGCCGAGCTCGCCGGTCACGCCCTCTTCGAGGGCGTGATTGCATCCCCCGGAGGTAGCGTCGATATCGAAGACAAAAAAAATCTTTTGGGTGCGTCGTATCCGGGGTCGGTGACGGATTCGTCTTTTGCGTTGTTGCCGGTCGTGTTCGATGGCGACCGTATGGTGTTCCGCCGGAGGTTTGAACCATGAACCGGACATGCGGATTCACCCTGATGGAAATCCTTGTCGCCTTTGCCGTGCTTGCGTCGGGGCTTGCCGCCATTTCATTTTTCCCGGCCGCTTTTGCCCGGATGTCGGCTCGAGAAAAGTCCCGGGCAGATGCTGTGGTAGAGGCTATATCCTACTTGGAACGACGAATCTCCGCTCCGGAGCGTTGCTCCGACACCTTGTTTGCATGCCCTGCCCCTGCATGCGGTGGCGGGTTTAGCGTCTTGCAATCGTGGACGCTCGGCATGGGCGGATTCCAGTGGGTGGAAGTTCGCGCGGAACCCTACGTTTTCAGGAGGTTGCTGCGGTGCACCGTGGATTTACGTTGATGGAACTGATGGTGGCTCTCGCTCTTGCCGGAGTCCTGGTCTCGCTTTCGCTCGGGGCTTACGGAAAAGGGCTTCGCGACTACGCCTACGCGCTTTCTTCGCATTCGTTGATGTTCGATGCGAAAGTCCGAGAAATGCAAAAAAGCATCCGCGAACTTCGCGGATGCCCTGATGCAAATCGTTTGTAGCGGATTACGATTCCTGCTCTTCGACGTTGCCGTGTTCCTTGCGGGCCTTGTGCACTTCGATGATGTTGCCGATAAAGTGCATAAAGCTCAGGACGCCCACGGAGAGGAAGCCCACCGCATAGAGGGCGAGGAACGGTCCGATAATGAACTTCTGTGCGCCGATGTATTCCAGAAGACCGAAGATGCAGTAGACGCCCACGGCAAGTTCGAGGACGGCCATCCAGGGGAACTTCTGTGCGTAGTGGCTCTTCGCCTTCTTCTTGGATCCGCCGCTCTTCGGGGTGCGGACAAAGCTGCCCTTCACGCCGGTCACGGCACCGAACACGGCACGCGTGTTGTTCACGGCGATGCCCACGCCAAGCGCCATCAAGATGGGGAGGCTCAGCATGCGGATTTTCCAGCCGGTGTAGCCCGAGCAGCGCTGTGCAACGAAGTAAAGGACGGAAGGAGCGATAGCGGCGAGGAAAATGAAACTGAAGCCGATGGTGTAGGCCCAGCTGGGCAAGTGCGCGACCGGTTCGAAGAACGCGAGAAGCGGCCAGGCGCAGAGGGCGGTAAACAGCATGCAGGGGTGAATGGAGTAGTGCGTGGTGTGCAGGAACGCGCCAATCTTAATGCGGAGCGGAACCTTCGCCTTCCACACGCGCGGCAGAATCTTGATGGCCGTCTGGATGGAACCGCGGGCCCAGCGGAACTGCTGTGCCTTGTAGGCGTTGATGTCGTTCGGGAGTTCTGCCGGCACAATCACGTCGAACACGAACTTCATCTTCCAACCGGCGAGCTGGCTTCTGTAGGAGAGGTCCATGTCTTCGGTCAGGGTGTCGCCTTCCCAGCCGCCACCGTCGTAAATAGCCTGCTTGCGCCACACGCCTGCGGTACCGTTGAAGTTCATGAACAGCTTGCCCCAGCTACGGGCGGACTGCTCGATAACGAAGTGGCCGTCGATACCGATGGACTGGGCGAGCGTAAGGCCCGATTCCGTGCGGTTCAGGTGGCCCCAGCGGCCCTGAACGAGGCCGATCTGGTCGTCCATCACCAGGTAGGGGATGGTCTTGAGGAGGAAGTCCTTCTCCGGAACGAAGTCCGCGTCGAAAATCGCGAGGAATTCGCCCTTAGCGACGGCCATGGCTTCCTTGAGGGCGCCGGCTTTGAATTCCTTGCGGTTCGTGCGGTGGATAAGCTTGATATCGTAACCCTTCGCGGCAAGTTCGGCCACCTTCTTCTTCGCCACTTCGTAGCATTCGTCGGTGGAGTCGTCCAAAACCTGGATTTCGTGCTTGTCCTTGGGGTAGTCGATAGCGCAAACCGCGTCGAGCAGTCGTTCCACGCAGTTCGCCTCGTTAAATACGGGGAGCTGGGTCGTGACCTGCGGGAGGTCATTGATGGAATGCTCGCGGTAGAACTTGAGAATCTTTTTGCGGTCGGTGAGTCGCGTGGTTCGGCTGTTTTTGAGGAACAAGTAGATGCTGTAATAACAGCTAAAGCCGTAAATCACCAAACCCACACCGGCGATGACATATACTACGAACATTGCGTAGAGGAGAAATGTATTCATCGTATCAAAAACCTTTGCATTTGTGATGCTTGGCGCCAAATATAGAAATTGAACCAAAACTTTGCTATGTTCTAGGTCGATTTTTTATGTTAAAAAAGTTGGTAGGATAGGCTTTTTTGAAAAAAAATCATTTTTGTGTATTTTTCTGAGAAAAAAACAGATTTTTATGATAAAAGGAATGAAACGATGGAAGAACGGCAACAGGCAGATGCTCGGGCGGTAGTCCGCTGGATGGAGGCGAACCGCGGTTCGGCTGGGTTTGCGGAGGCGCTTTCGAGGCTTGTTTCCTTTGCTTGTGCGGAGTGGCTCCGCCGGGGATTGGGGGTGCCCGTTCCGCCTGCGGAGGCCCTTTCCCGTGTCGCCCTTGCGCGCCTTCCCGACGTCCCGGTCAACCGCTGGCTAGAGTCCCCGGAAGAACATCAGGCTGAAATTGCCGATTTTTGCGCAAAATCGAAGTCCGGACCTCTGCCGGAAGCCCTGCAGGGGGATTTGCCTGGCGAACTCGACCTGCGGGGGGTGAAGTGCCCCCTGAATGCGGCTCGGTCAAGGCTCGTGATGGCCGGTTTTCCGCCGGGAAGGGAACTTTCGATACTCCTTGACGAGGGTTCCCCGATCGAAAATGTACCGGGAGCGCTGGTTGCAGACGGCTGCCGCATCGTTTCCCGCGAAAAAAATGCGGATTTTTGGAAAATTTCGGTGGTCAAACCCGCCGATAAGTAGTAGATTATAATCGTGGAAAACAGGATCCTCATCATAGGTGACGAATTGCTCGGCGAACAGGGCGAAGTGGCGACCCGCTGTGCCGAGATGCTCCTTTGCAGGGCGCCCAACCGCCCCATGCAGTTTTCCATCAATTCCCCGATTCCGCTCCTGCTTCCGCAGCTCCTGTCGCGTGCGGCGTCCGATATCATCGGCAAGAAGGCGGGGCGCATCGTGCTCGGCCTCGGGCTTCACGACTTGACGAGGGGGGAACACGGCAACGGGGCGAAAACGGCCGAAAACTATGGGAACCTGGTCCGTGAACTTGTTAGTAAGACCCAGTCCGACATCTTTGTCGAGACCATTCCGTGCGACCTGCTCCCGGATGCTTCCGACCAGATTGAGGTCATTAACGAGGCCATCCGAGGCTTCGAAAGCGAGTTCCCGGGACGCGTCAAGGTCCTCGATTTCGCCAGCCACGCGCAATTTTTCAAGGAAAAACAGGTGGAACGCGGCAAGTTTGCCCGGAGCCTCTATTCGGACGAGGCGAAACCCACTTCTTTGTGCATCACGTTGCATTCCCTTTTCCTGCAAGATTGTATATTGAAAGAGATTAAAGAAAACAAGGAGATGATATGAGCCTATTAGATGACGCATTTGCAAGGAAGATTGCCGCCCAGAAACGTGCCTGGGAAATGACCCATGACCAGGACAAAAAGGAACACGTGCGCCGTGAGCCTGCTGCTCCCAAGATGGGTATCTGCGACAAGTGCCACCGCGAGGCACTGGTGAGGCCGTTCCGCTCCCGCCAGGCCGACAAGATGGACGGCGCTGCAAGCTACGGGACCGTCATCAAGCACTTCTGCGAGGAATGCGCCCCGAAGTCTAGGGCCCAGAAGGACGCCGAGGTTCCGCAGCTTTCCAAGAAGCAGGTGAAGAACCTGATGCGGTCTGCCAAGAAGGGCCTGTTGTAGCCTTCGCAAAGGTCTTCCATTATTTTTTCTTTTTACCCTTAACGGGTATTGTAAAGTTTTCTAAATTTGGCGCCGTTCTTCAATCTCGGAGTGCCAGATGACCAATATCCACGCCAAGGAATCCTTCAAGAATTTCCTATCGGGCGTTAAAGCGACCATTACCCCTGAATCTGTCCGGGTACTGCGTCGAGGCTACACCAAGAAAAACTTCGTGAGCGACCTCATGTCGGGGGTCATCGTTGGCATTCTCGCGCTTCCGCTCGCCATCGCGTTCGCCATCGCCTCGGGCGTGGGTCCCGAACAGGGCCTCTACACGGCGATTATCGCGGGTTTTGCGATTTCTTTGCTGGGCGGTTCCCGCTTCCAGATTGGCGGCCCTACCGGTGCATTCATTGTTATTGTCTACGGCATCGTCTCCCAGTACGGCTACGACGGCCTTGCTTCCGCGACGCTCCTTGCGGGTATTTTGCTCATCATTTTCGGTATCGCGAAACTTGGCGCCATCATCAAGTTCATCCCTTACCCGGTGACGGTCGGCTTTACGGCGGGTATCGCCATCATCATCGCGCTCGGCCAGGTCCCGAATTTCTTCGGACTCCGCTTTTTGGCCAAGGACCCCGCCGATGCTATCGGCAAGATCAAGCTTTACGCGACTTCTTTCGACACTATTAATATATATGCTGTCATCGTGGGCCTTGTGGCGCTTGCCGTATGCATCTTGTGGCCGAAAATTACCACGAAGGTGCCCGGCTCCCTGATTGCGATTATCGTCGCGACCGTGATGGTGAAGGTCTTGGGCTGGGACGACCCGATTACGGGCCACGGCGTGGTGACTATCGGCATGAAGAACCACATTCCGACAGGTTTTCCGACTCCGCACCTGCCGAACATTAGCCTCGAGATGATGCAGAAGGTGTTCCAGCCGGCTTTGACGATTGCCATCCTTGGTGCCATCGAATCCCTGCTTTCTGCGGTCGTGGCCGACGGCATGACCTCTACCAAGCACCGTTCCAACACCGAACTCTTTGGCCAGGGCGTGGCGAATATCCTTTCCCCGATTTTTGGCGGTATCCCGGCGACGGGTGCCATTGCCCGTACGGCGACCAACATCCGTAACGGCGCAGTGAGTCCGGTTTCGGGCCTTGTGCATGCGGTGGTGCTTCTACTCATTATGCTCGTGCTCGGCAAGTATGCCGAAATGATCCCGATGGCGGCGCTTGCTGCAGTGCTTTTTCAGGTGGCGTTCAATATGTGCGGCTACCGGAGCTTCATCAAGATGTTCAAGGCCCCGAAGAGCGACGTCATCGTGATGCTCGTGGCCTTCTTCCTCACGGTGATTATTGACCTCACGGTGGCTATCGAAGTCGGTGTGCTGCTGGCCGCGGTGCTCTTCATCAAGCGCATGAGCGATGTTTCCGAGATGGAGACGGTGACCGAAGCCCTCAAGGAAGACGACGAGGAGGCCGCTCACAACGAACTCAGCCGCCAGGTGCCGAAGGGCGTGGTTGTGTACGAGCTTGCCGGTTCGCTGTTCTTCGGTGCGGTCGACAAGTTCAAGGACACGATGGCGCGCATTTCCGACAAGCCGAAAATCCTTATCTTGCGCATGCGCAGCGTTTCAAGCATCGATGCCGCCGGTATCCAGATGATTGAAGACTTGCTGAATCGTTGCAACCGCGAAGGGACGCAGCTCCTGCTCAGTGGCGTGCATGCTCAGCCCGTGGTGGCGCTCACCCGTGCCGGCGTCTTGAAACAGCTTGGCGAAGAGAATGCTCTTGGCAATATCGACGCCGCGTTGAACCGTGCCCGCGAACTCCTTGGCTTGCCTGTTGTCGATGCTTCTCACGAAGTGCAGCCGGCGCCTACTGTATCTTGGGAAAAGAGCCTCGACAAGCCCTGGATGCCCGAGGAATCTAATGCGGCTATTGCCGAAGAGACGCCCGAAGTCATCGCCGAAAAGATGATGGACGAACCCATCAAGATTATCGAGAACGAGAAGAAGTAGCGAAAAATTGGGAACTTGGTTCCCGCTTGTCAAGGACCGTTCGTATCTCGCGTGACGCAAATCGCAGTGTGATTTCCATTACTTTGAAGTTGGAATATTCTATTCTATATTGTGACCGTAACCAAAAAAGGGATAACGGATGATGACACGAATCTTCAAAGACCTCGCCTCCACAACGTTCCTCGCCAACTTCATGCTCGCCTTCATGGGCGTGACACTCTACCTTTTGCAGACACTTTCGTAACTCCTCCTAAAATCTATCCTACCAAAGGAACGTCCCCCATGCACGGGGGCGTTTCTTTTTTTGCGGTAGGCGGGTCTTAGGCGAGGACCTGCAGCAGGCGCTTCTTGCCTACGGAATCGGGGAGCGGGTAGAACGTTTCCTTTGCAAAACTTGACATGAGCATCCGTTTGGCGGTCTCCTGCGGGATTCCGCGGCTCACGAGGTAGAACATCTGTTCTGCATCGAGTTCGCCCACGGTATTGCCGTGCGTGCATTCCACGTCGTCGTGGTAAATCTTGAGCACGGGCTTTACGGAGACGGAGCTGTCTCCCGAGAGGAGGATGGTGTTCACGAGTTGGCTTGATAGAGCCTTGGTGCAGTTGGCACCGACGATGACGCTGCCGTCGTAGCTCGCGCGGGAACTGCCGTCGAGCAGGTTCCTGGAAAGCTGCGTACTCGTTGCCTCGGGGGCGTTGTGGTAGATATGCAGCCTGTGGTGGCTTTCTGCCGTGCCGCCGAGCATGTTGAGCGTGCGGCATTCGAACTTTGCGCCTGGGGCGTTCAGGAAGTCGTCGATACTCACGCGGCTAATGCCGTTCCCGCGCTCGATGGAGGCAAAACGCACCTGGGAACCTGCCGCCTGCGTGATGCGGAAGTGCCTGAAGGCGAGCGGGAGGTCGTTTGCGGGGTTCGCGAAGAAGATTTCGACGTCGGCGCCTTCGCCCACGTTCACGTCGAAGCGTTCGGCGCATATGGGATGCAGGACCTTGTTGTCGAGAATCTCGATGCTTGCCTTCGCGTTCTTGCCGATGTTGAGTACCGTGCGCCCGAAGTCGTTGTTGCATTTGAGCATCGCGATTTCCTCGGCGTTGTCGGCGATGCTTTGGACCATCGTGCGGGCGTTGCTTGCGATGGGCAGGAGGGCTGCAAAATCCTTTTCGTCCGAAAAGTCCTCTTCGCAGGCGCATGCGTCGGGGAATTCCGGCGCTGGAATCTTTGAAACGGGGAAGAATGTCCACAGTTCGTCGTTACGGCGGGGCATCCCCAGTTGCTTGATGCGGGCAATGGCGTCCATCACTTCTCCTCGATCCAGTCGTAGCCTTGTTCTTCGAGCTTGAGGGCGAGTTCCGGGCCTCCGGAGAGGATAATCTTTCCGTGGCGGAGCACGTGCACGTAGGTGGGCTTGATGTAGTCCAGCAGGCGCTGGTAATGGGTGACGAGGATGACGGCCTTTTCCGGCGCCATGATGTGGTTGATACCGTTAGCCACGATGCGGAGCGCATCGATGTCGAGGCCGGAGTCAGTCTCGTCGAGGAAACTCACCTTCGGGTCGAGAATCGCCATCTGGAGAATCTCGTTCCTCTTCTTTTCGCCGCCGCTCATGCCGTCGTTCACGCCGCGTTCGCGGTAGCGCTCGTCCATTTCGAGGAGGGCCATCTTCTCTTCGCAAAGATTCTTGAAGTCGTCGTCACTCATTTCGGGCATGCCCAGGTAGGCGCGCTTGCTGTTGAGCGCCATCTTCAAGAAATCCACGTTGTTCACGCCCGGGATTTCGGTCGGATACTGCGTGCTGATGAAGAGCCCGGAGTTGGCGCGTTCGCTGATTTCCATTTCGAGCAGGTTCTTGCCGTCGAGTTCCACGGAGCCGTCGTCCACCTTGTATGCGGGGTGGCCCATGATGACTTTCGAGAGCGTACTCTTGCCCGAGCCGTTGGGGCCCATGATGGCATGGACTTCGCCGGGTCTTACCTCGAGGTCGATTCCCTTGAGGATTTGCGTTCCGTCTTCGATGCTTGCTTTCAGGTTCTTGATAGATAACATGGTTTTATCCTTGTGTGGCGGCTAGGATTTGTATAAGGGGTTTCTTGCTCTTTATGAGCTGGTCGGCGAGATTGTCGATGGATACGGCGCCGTTCCGGTATTGGATCTCGAGTTTTTGCATGTTCTGCACGAACGTATTCAGCGAGATGCGCTTTTGCACGCCCTCGTTTGTGCTGAGGTCGATGGTCTTGCGGAACCGGTCGCACAGCCTGGAGGTGAGCACCAGGAGCGTCTCGTAGAACTCGTAGATTTCTTTCGGCGGTGTCCATGCTTCGTCAGGAAGCCCTTCCATGAACTGCTGCTGTAACGGCGAAAGCTGCTCGTAGAGGCTCTGCGGGGAAAATGTGCCTGTTTCGGAGTAGAAGGCGATGACGGTCATCACGAATTCGTCGACGAGGGAGGATTCGAAGAACTGTATGCCGGTCGCAGCGAGTTCCATGTCGAAATATTCGCAGGCACGGTCGAGAAGCGTCGGGTTTTTCACGAGGAGATTCGCGAACCGGGTCTCTACTTGGGCGAGGACGTTCCACGGGACACTTTCGGCTTCCTGCGGAGCGGCGGGCATCTCGCCATATTCCGCGAATTCCGGATCCGGTTGCGGCTGCGGTACGCTTACCTTGGGCGCCCTTTGCGGGCGGATGCTTTGGATGCCGTCCAGTGAGCGCGACGTGTCGAAGCGCTCGGCGATGAGCTTTAGGTACTGGTTCCTGAGTTCGCTGTCCTGGATGCTCTTGACGATAGACTTTGCGTAGGTGACGAACCTGGCCCTGGACTCGATACTCTGGAGGTCCGTCTTGCGGGCGAGATAGCTGAGCCAGTCATCGGCGTGCTTGAGCTCTTCGCGGAATGCGTCGGCTCCTTGTTCGTTCACGAAATTGTCGGGGTCGATCTTGGTACCGTCGGGGCGCGACAGCGCAAAGATTCTCGGGTTGATACCCTTGGGGAGCACGATTTCTAGCGAGCGCATGGTCGCTTTTTGGCCCGCGGCATCGCCGTCGAACACGAGGTAGGCGGTTTTCGCGTAGCGGGCGAGGATGCTCGCGTGGATTTCGGTGAGCGCCGTGCCCGAAGCGGCGACCACGTTCTGCACGCCGCCCTGGTAGAGGCTCATCAGGTCGAAGTAGCCCTCGACGATGATGACCGCGTTCTCCTTGGAGATGGCGGCGCGGCTGTGGTTGAGCCCGAAAAGGATCTCGCTCTTGTTGTAGAGTGCGGTATCCGGGCTGTTCATGTACTTGGGGCGTTCGAAGCCTTCCTGCTTGGGCGCGAGGTCGCGGCCGCCGAACGCGACGACGATTCCCGACTGGTTCTGGATGGCGATCATCAGGCGGTCGCGGAACTTGTCGGCGATGCCCCCGTTCTTCTTCTCGGTGGCAAGGCCCGCCTTCACGCAGTCGCGGGGCGAAAAGCCGTTCTTTGCCGCATAGCCGATAAAGCCTTCGCGTCCATCGGGAGCGTAACCGATGTGGAATTCTTTGCGCGTCTTTTCGCTGATGTTGCGCTTGTTGAGGTACTCGAGAGCCTTCTTGCTGAGCGGGAGCTGCTGCTCGAACCATTCGCAGGCGAGTTCGTTGAGCTTGCGCACCATCGCGCGCTCTTCGGTGACCTCGGCGTTTTCCTTCGATGTAAATTTCGGGAGGTCGAAACCCACGAAGTTCGCAACCCATTCCACGGCGCCGTTGAAGTCGATTTTCTCGTGCTCCTGCACGAACTTGAACACGTCGCCGCCCGCATTGCATGCAAAGCACTTGTAGATGCCGAGCGTGGGGTTCACGGTCATGGAGGGGGAGTGGTCGTCGTGGAAGGGGCATACGCCCACGTAGCGGTTCGTACCCGTGCGCTTCAGCGGCAAGAACTGCTGGATCACGAGCGAAATGTCCGCTTGGCTCTTGAGCTGCTGAATGACTTCGTTAGGGTAGAACGGCATGCGTCAAATTTAGCTTTTTTTAGTAAAAATGTTGGCTTCGGGCACGCCCCGCACGCTCGCACAATCACTTCGTTTAAGTATTCGCTTTGTAAGGTTGCCTTCTACGCAAAAAATGACGAGGACTCCAGTAGAAAAATGCTTGTTGTTTTTGGCGCATGTGGGGGGGGCGGCGGGAGTAAAACCTCGTGACTGCTTGTCCTTTCGGTTTTCCTTTGAACTGCATTTTCTTATATTTCAAAAAAATAGGAGGAAATATGAAGTACTTATTCTCTAGGTTGCTGCGGGGATTTGCTAGAGCCTGCCACGAGCGAAGCGTGGTGGCGGCAATCGTTTGCCTGACACTTGCTTTTGTCGCGTGTAGCGATGGCGACAGCGATTTCGTGACGCGGCCTTCGGATGGCTCGTCGTCGAGCGTGTGCGAGGACTGCGATGACGGGTCTTCGTCCAGCGCCAAGTCTAGCAGCAGTTCGTCTAAGTCTTTGGATTCTGTCGTCGGTTGTAAGACCGAAACGGAAGACAACTGCGAATACGGCGAGTTGGTGGATGACCGCGATGGTCAGACTTACAAGACTGTGAAAATTGGTGACCAAGTATGGATGGCGGAAAACCTGAACTACGAAACGGACTCCAGTTTCTGCTATAACAACAATGAATCCAACTGCACCAAGTACGGAAGGCTTTACACGTGGGCTGCGGTGGTAGGCAAGTCGGAAAGCGAATGTGGCTATGGCTATACATGCTCTCTGCTATCAGGAAACATCCAGGGAGTATGCCCGGAAGGCTGGCACCTGCCGAGCAAGGCCGAATGGGAAACTTTGTTCAATGCAGTCGACGGACAATCGACGGCTGGCAGGGTGCTCAAGTCCACATCCGGATGGGAAAGTAATGGCAACGGCACGGATTCTTTCGGGTTCTCGGCGTTGCCTGCTGGTTACAGGGAGAATAATGTCGATTACTACAACGAGGGCGGGCTCGCGCTCTTCTGGAGTTCTACGGAGAATATTAGCTTCAGCGCGTACTACATGGGCTTAGACTTCAACCACGACGATGCGGGCCTGAACTACGACGATAAGAACTCCGAATTCTCCGTCCGTTGTCTCCAGGACTAAACAACGGCCTTGCTTTTCCAGCGGCCGCTACGCCAGCGCCAGATGTTCGCGAACGAACGGTAGAATTCGTCGCTCGCCATGCCGAGCCAGAGTCCGGGGAGGCCTAGCCCCACGACAAACGCGAGTATAAGCGAAGTTGCAAGCCCGAGCGTCCACATCATGCCGCTCCCGACAATAGCGGGGAACTTGGAATCGCCCGCGGCACGCAGCGATGTGGTGAGGATGAAGTTCACCGCCTTGAACGGCTGCACGGCTACGTCGCACCAGAGGCAAATTTTCCCGAGCCTGAGAACTTCGGGATTGTCAGTGTAGAGCCGTAGCAGGTGTTCGCCCAAAAGCGCAACGATTATCGAGAGCAAGAGCCCGCTCGTGATGCCCACGGCGAGCGTCTGGTAAACGCGGCGGTTCGCCTTCACAAAATCGTGCGCGCCCACGAGATGCGCCACGAGAATCTGGTTTCCGCTGCCGAGGCCGACCCCGAGAATCACGGAAAGGGCGGCGAAGTTACCTGCGAACACGCGGGCGGTCATCGCGGTGGTGCCCACGTACACGACCATCGCGGTAATGAACACCTGGAATAGCTGGAAACTGATGGGTTCCGCGGCGGCGGGGAGGCCGATACGAATCCAGTCGGGGAGGAGTATGCGGGAGCGCTTCCAGTCGCGGGCCCTGCTCTGGTGCTTGACCTTGAACTTGAGCACCAACCACAGGATGCCCGAAGATATCAGCCACGAGAGCGCTGTTGCGAGGGCCACGCCGTAAACGCCCATCTTGGGAAGCCCGAAATACCCTTCGAGAAACACGACGTTCAGGCCGGCGTTACTCGCGATGGTGAGCGTGTTGCCCACGAGGTTCCATACGGTAAGGCCGTGCGTGGCGATGAGTGCGGTGAGGATGGTCTGCAGCGCGCGGAAGGCGAACCCGAACGAGACGACGCTCAGGAACATCATCGCGTATTTCGCGGGTTCTTCGGTGAGGCCCATCCATTGCGGGATATGGCCCGAAAGCGGGTAGATGACGAGCGTGAGGGCGACCCCGAGCAGTATACTCCCGAAGAGGACCATCGTCTGCGTGCTGTTCGCGTGACTGTTCTGCTTTGCGCCGATGTACTGCGAGACAATGCTTGCGCCGGACTGCGCGAAGGCGTGGAGTGCGGTAAAGAGCGCTCCGAGAATCGGGAGCATGGCGCCGACGCCGGCAGCAGCGGTTTCGGAAGTGCGCGAGAGGAACCAGCTGTCCATCATGGGCTGGATCATGCCCACGGCGAACGTGAGGATAAGCGGCCAGGAGAGGCTTATCAGGGAGCGGTCTTTGACGTCTTTTTGGGGTCCGCGCATGGCACAATTTTAGAAATGGGAAGGGGCCCGCGAAAGAGCCCCGAACATAAATAATGGTTCCGCCTGTATACAGTCCGCGCCGCTGTTACCCGAGTTTCTTCCCCAATTCAATCCTTGCTTCGCGGCGGACAAGCGCCTGCTCGTAGCGGCGGCGGGCTTCGTCGGAATCGGGTTCCACGGGGGCAGTGGCGGTGGGCCTGCCGTTGTCGTCGATGGCGACGAACGTGAAATAGGCGTGCGCGACCGGGAGTTCGGCTCCGTTCTCGGGGTCGGTCTCGGTTATCTTGAGCCCGATTTCCATGGAGGTGTTGAACACGCGGTTCATGCTAGCGTGGATATTGAGGATGGTGCCGACCGCCGTCGGGCGGAAGAACCGCACTCCGTCGATGGAAACGGTGTTCACCTTGCGGCCTGCGTGCTTGAAGGCGACGATGCAGGCGGCTTCGTCCATGAGGCTCATCAGGTAGCCCCCGAAGGCGTTGTTCAGCGCGTTCGTGTCGACGGGGTGCACGATGGCGTGCGATTCCAGCGCGGACTCCGAGACCTTGCGGGGAGTCTTGTCGTTGGCGATTTCGGGTATCAGGCCTGTGTTTCTCATAGGACGGACCTCAGCTTGTTTATGATAAAATCTACATCGGTAAAGGCGCAGACGGGGAGGCTTACTGCCTTCTGGCTCGCCATGATGGCGTTCCTGTTTTCGCTGCCCTGTGCGAGCCCCCTGAAGCAGGGCTGTTCGTGCAGCGGCATGGGGTAGTGGATACAGTGCGGGATTCCCGCTTTGTCCAGTTTCTTGATAAAGGCTTCGCGGTCGTCGGCCAGCACGGTGTACTGCGCATAGGTGCTCGTGCATCCGTATTCGATGTGCTGCGGCACGATTTTTGCACCCGCAGAAGCTCTCGCGTTGTATTCAGCGAAAAATTCGTCGTACTTGTGGGCGTTCTCACGGCGCACCTTCAGTTCTTCTTCGAGGTGGCGGAGCTTTACCCGGAGCACTGCTGCCTGCAGGGCGTCGAGCCTGCTGTTCAAGCCCACGGTCTCGTGCAGGTAGCGTTCCTTGCTCCCGTGGTTCGCGATTTGCCGGATTTTTGCTTCCAACTTCGGGTCACTGGTGAACAGCGCACCGCCGTCGCCATAGCAGCCCAGCGGCTTCGAGGGGTAGAAACTCGTGATCGAGATGCTGCCGATGGTGCCGGCGCGCCAGGGCTTGTTTGGGGATATGCCTTCCCACGGAGCGAATGTCGCCCCGAATGCCTGTGCTGTATCTTCTAAAAGCCAGAGGTCGTTCGCGACGGCGATTTCCCATAGCTCGTTGAAATCCGCAACTTGCCCGAACAGGTCCACGCCGATAATCCCGCGTGTCTTGGGGCCAATCAGCGCTCTCACGCTTTCCGGGTCGATTTGGAGCGTTTCGGGGTCGATGTCGGCGAAACGCGGTATGCCGCCCAAGAACGCGACGCATTCCGCCGGTGCAATGAACGTGAAGTCGGGTACTATGACCTCGTCCCCCGGTTGAAGCCCGAGCGCCATGAGCGCGATGGTGAGGGCGTCGGTGCCGCTTGCGCACGCGATGGCCCTGGTTTCGGGTTCCGCGCGGTCGCATCCGGCGTCAGAATTGCAAAAATCCGCAAGTTCCTTCTCGAGGGCTGCCACTTCCGGCCCGCCGATGTAGCATCCGCTGTCCAGAACTGCCCTTTCTGCGGCCTCGAGTTCTTCTCGGTAGGCCTCTCTTTGCGCTGTCAGGTTCACGAATGGCATCATAATGGCTAAAATTTAGCAAATTCGCCCAATTTGGGGGCTTGACAAATTCCCATTCTTTACTATCTTTGTCCCTACAAAAAATTTTAAGTAGGTTTTACCCGGAGATTTAAGGTGCCTCAACATCAATCTTGCAAAAAGCGTTTGCGTCAGGCCGAAAAGGCCAATGCCATGAACCGTGCAGCCCGCGCCGAAATTCGCGCAAGCCTCAAGGCCATCCGTACTGCTACCTCTAAGGATGCCGCCCTTGCCGAAATGCCGAAGCTGTTCCGCCTTCTCGACGTTGCTGCCAACAAGAGCCGCGCCGGCTTCAATGCCAACCGCGCTGCCAACTACAAGGCCAAGGTCGCTAAGGTCATTAACGGCTTCGCCTAATCGCGCACGCTAGTTCGACGAATTGCGTACCGGTGCACTTCTGTGCATCGGTATTTCGTGTTTTTTACGGATGCACCTCTCTATTCCGTTGTACGGCAATGAGTTGGACTTGTCTAAATGGGGCTAAATCGTTGCTTCTCATGCTCTTTCCGGCTCCGTTCCTGATATTTTTTTCTAGATTAGCGACAAGTATCAAGGATTAGAAATGTCTTCGATTAATTTTGCTACGCGTGAAATCAGCTGTAAGGTGGTGTATTACGGGCCCGGTCTTAGTGGTAAGACGACGAACCTGCAGGTAATCCACCAGAAAATGCCCCAGGACAAGCGCACGGACATGGTGTCGCTTGCGACCGAGGGTGACCGCACCTTGTTCTTCGATTTCCTTCCGCTCAATCTAGGTGATATTAAGGGCTTCAAGACCCGTTTCCAGCTCTATACGGTTCCGGGCCAGGTCTATTACAATAGTACACGTAAGCTTGTGCTTCGCGGTGTCGATGGAATTGTCTTTGTCGCCGACTCGCAGCGGTCGCGCCAGGCCGAGAATATCGAGAGCCTGCAGAACCTCCGCCAGAACCTCCAGGATTACGGCATGGACCTCGACGACATGCCCTTCGTGCTCCAGTACAACAAGCGCGATATGGAAAACGTGTTTACCCTCGACGAGATGAACGCCGAGCTTAACCCGCGTCAGGTTCCGTTCTTCCCGGCGACGGCTCACAACGGCAAGGGTGTCGTCACGACGCTCAAGACTATCGCGATGCTCGTGATTGAAAAGTTCAACGTGAAGCAAGGGTTCCTCCGCAAGGCCGCCGAAAGCGTGAACAACACGGGCGTGCACGACGTGAGCCTCACCAAGGAAGGGGTGTCCGTTTCCCAGCCCGCTCCCAAGCGCGAACCGCGCCCGGCGGAAGCCCCCGCTGCCACACCTTTCAAGATGCCCTCTTTTGCTGCAAGGCCTACTGCCGGCGCGATGCCGTCTGGCAATGCAGGTTCGGGGCTCTTCCAGAAAAACGTTGCCTCGTCCCCGTTCGGACGTCCCCGTGCGGTTCCGCAGGCTCCGCGCATGCCTTCGTTCGGCCGCGTGGTCGACAAGGCGAACCAGGAGGTCTCGGACGACGAAATCGAACTTCGTCCGTATGTCCCGAAGAAGAAGTGATTTGCGGATTTTTCAGGAGTGTTGCTGAATGAGCGATTTTACGATTTTTTCCGATGACGTTGGCAAGGTTCGCCGCCTGATGCTTGCTTACCAGGCTAGCGTGAAGGCCAACTACATTGTGCTGTGCCATCGTGACGGTTCCATTATTGCCGAAGTGGGATCTCTCGGAATAGATGCGACTCCGCTTGCCGTCCTCAGTACGGCGTCGTTCGACTCCGCCCGCCAGGTGGGGATGATGCTCGGTGGCGAAAATTTCCAATCGGTATCGTATTCCGGCGAAAACCGTTCCATCTATATTTCGCCTGTCGATGAATCCCTGCTGCTGGTGCAGGTGTTCCCGGGTTCCAGACTCCCGAACCGTATCGACGATTTCAACCGCCTGCTTGTCGAAAAGCTGGTGGATGCCGTCCCCGCATTTACGCAGAACACGAGCAAGCTCAGGTAACAGGGGTTTTCCGTGGCAGGCATTCCGCCACTTCGCAATTTGAGGAAGACGACCTTCGTCGTTGTCATTGTCTTTTTTGGATTCTTCATCCACCGCTTCGTTGATTTCTTGACCGACGACCTCTCGTTGCAGAATTTCACGGGGACGGACCTCACTCCTGCGCAGAGTGTTGTGTGCCGCGATGTCGTGCGTGGAACGCCGTTCGGTGTCGACAGCGTCTTCGAGGAAAATACTCGACTTTACTTCTATTCTACCGTCTCCAGTTCGGTCCGTTATTCTGCCGATACGTTGCTGCACGTTTGGTACTGGGGCACGGACACTATCCAGAAGGCTCCCTGCGTGATGAAGGCTGCTGAAATCCATAAGGGAATCGAAGACAAGCAGTCTTCGCAGTCCAGCTTTAGCGTCTGCCATACCGAGATTTCCCCGAAACTCCTGAAACCGGGCGAATGGAGCGTGGACCTCGTTGCCGGCAGGGAGCTTCTGTCGAGCAAGCAGTTCCGCATCGAAGCCGATAGGTAGGGCCCGTGAGGCGCTTGTTGTGGGCGGGCGTCCTTGTCGCGTGCAAGGCTTTTGCCTTGGATGTGGAACAACTTCCGGTATGGAATCCCGATTCGCTTTTTCGCGACAGCGTCCCTGTTGCTGTAGATTCGGCGAGGCCTGTGCAGTCGCTTGAGACCCATGGCTACAAGACCATGCAGGTGACCGTGGGGGACGACGATACCCAGGTTGACCAGCAGCTTAGGCTTTCCATTACGGGAATGATCGGGGATAGCGTCGAAATAGATGCTTTGCTTAGCGATGTGGACCGCAAGGCGGGAGACCAGACGACCGCGACGCTCCAGGAGGTGGATCAGGTCTATTTCAAGGCGACTTCCAGACACTGGATGCTTCATCTGGGCGACCTCACGTGGCAGGATTCCGACCTTGGACTTTTTTCGGTGGAACGGACCACACTGGGGGGAATGGTCGGGTTTAGGACGAATTTGTCTGAAGTTCGCGCCGTGGCCGGAACGGATGGTGTTCAGCGTATTTCTCGCACTTTTGCGGGCGTGAGTGGCCAGCGCGAGGGCTATTCCCTGAGCGGTGACGGAAGCTTCATTTCGGTGGTTCCGCAATCGGAATCCGTCTGGATCAACGGCGAGAAACTTTCGCGGGGCAAGGATTACGAGGTGAATTATGCTGGCGGCCTATTGAACTTCAGGGGGACGCGGATGCCGCATCCCGAAGACGAAATTCGCGTGGAATATGATGCCTACGAAGCGGACAACGTAATGGGCCTTTACGGCGTGGCGGGGACGTTCCGGCATCCGAACCTGTATTTGGATTTGTCGGGGTTCCGGCTGGAGCACGATGTGGACCGCCTTAAAAAGGGCCTGTGGAGCGATGACGACTATAAGATGCTCAAGTCCGATGACGGAAGCGAGTTTGTTCGTGACGACTCCCTGGGCGAGTTGCGTCGTCCGATGCGTACCGAGATGGCCGGGGCGCGAATCCGTTTGCAGGGGATGCACCGCTATTTTGCGGATTTCGAGCTTGCGGCGAGCCGTCGCGACAGCAATACGGTTTCCGAAGAAGTGAACGGACCTTCGGGACGTGCCTTCCGCTGGTTCTTGACGACGGATTCCTCTGCCGCGATGCGCGCCCTTCCTGTGGCGTTTTCCGCATACGGAAACTACGTGGCGGAACGTTTCGACTTTTCGGGGTTCCAGGGCGGCGATAACGACTGGAATTCGTATAAGCTAAAGGACGAATGGGACCTGGATAGCGCGCTGCTTGCAAACGGCAGCTATCGGCACGATGAATTTGCCCTGCGCTTCCGCCTGGGGGCGGGCTGGTTCGGTAATGTCGCGTGGGGCTACCGTCAGGGCGACTTTGAACGCTGGAATTCTTCGCGCGTGAAGGGGGGGCTCACTCGTAACGTGCAGGGGCATGCGACCGAGCTCTCGCTTATCCATGTGCAGAGCCAGACGGAGGCGGCCGGGGAGCGTTTCCAGGGGTATTTTTCCGAAAAATGGGAACGTGGGTTCGTGCGCCCCTTTGCCGGTTCGGATGTGCGCTATACCGAACGCGATAGCGCCGGGCTCGTGGACGAGGAATTTTCGCTCAGGGCGAATGCCGGGATATCGCTGGTGAAGGATTCCTGGAACGTGCGCGAGGCTGCGGAATTCTGGAACGTGGACAGGCGTGGCGATTCCTATGGCGAAGAATGGAACGATTCCCTGCGGCAAGTGAGGTGGAATCAGTCTGCCGAAATTCACCTGAAGCAAATTGAGTTGACGCATTTTTTGCAGTATGAATACCGCGACCTTGCGGAATCGGGAGACGAAAATAGCTGGGCGGGGGATTTGGCGGGCCGTTTCGGCGATGAAAAGGCGGGAATCCACGGGACAGTTTCGTACAAATTGGGGCTGACGGAAGAACAGACTTACACTCCCGTCTACAAGGCGGTGGCGAAGGGGACGGGCGACGTGCGCTACGATAGCCTGACGGGCGCGTTTATCGAGGGGGTCGACAACGGCGACTTTGTGTACGAGGGAATGGGGCGTAACGATTCCATCGGGGCGGTACTGGCGTCGAATTCGGGATTTACTGCGAGTATGGAAATGTGGCCTGGGCGCCTCTTCGGAGTAAATTCGGGTATCTTGCGCGATATCAAGCTGTCCGGTTCCTTCAATGCGCTTTCCGAGGATACGACGGGACGCAAGCTGTATTTCCCGGCATTGTTGCCTTCGGCGCTGCACCGGGTTTCCTCGGGTGCGCTATCTTGGAGCGGGAATGTGGAATGGGAGCATCCGTCAGGTGCCTTGGCGGTTTACCGTCCGTCGGCGAATTTCGACAAGAAACTTTCATCTATCGAGTATTATGAGTCCGTATTCCGTCACGAGGCGGAAATCGGCTACAAGATCAATGAAGACCATTACATGGGTTTGACCGGGTTTGTCGAGAGCGATGAACTGGATGCGCTGCAGGATCTGGAATGGGATATCAGGAGTGTGTCCGGCAAGTACCGTTTCCATTTTTTGGACGGCTTCAGCCTGGAACCCGGCGGCCGCTACCGCTATGGCGCGGGCGAGGAATCTACGGGCCGCGAGTTCGACGCCTACCTTTGGGAAGCGTCGTTGCGTTTCGGTTATCGACGGATTAACACCTTCGATGGGTTCGTGCGTTTCTCCTATGTGCAGGTGGAAACGGGGGACGATGCTGTTCCCTACCAGATGATGTCGGGCTACAGCGACGGCAATACCTTCAGGCTGGAGGCTTCCGCATCGCTTTCGGTGAACAAGAATATTTCTTTCGGCCTGCATTATGTGCTGCGGTTCGGTGATTCCGAAGAAAATGTTTTCCAGAAACTTTCAACCGAGGCCCGTGCGGTATTTTGATAATGGATGATGTGGAGTGTGAACTTTAAATTTGAAGATTAGGATATGAATCGATTGGTGTTGTACATATTGCTCTTGGCGGCCTTCGCTTTCGCGAAGGGCGAGGGCGCATGTACTGTCGATAGCATCGCGTGGAAGGGTGAACATACCGCATTCGACGAGGCGCAGATGAAGGGCGCCCTCGGGCAACCTTGCGACGCGTGGAAGGCGCTGGCGGCGAAACTGGAACGCTATTACGAGGACCAGGGATTTATCGCGGCTCGCGTGCGAGGCGAAGTCCGGCACGAGGGTGGAACGCATGGAAGGAATGTGCTGGAACTTGAAATCCAGCGGGGCGCGGCTTACGTGTGGGCAACGCCCGAAAATCTCGATTCCGGCGGGACAAGGCGCGATGTGTTTGCAAGACTCACAGGCATCGAGGCGGGCGAGGCCGTGTCCCTCACGGACCTGGAACGCAGCGAGCGCAGGCTTTCGCGCATCGGGTACTACAACTGCACGGCTCCCACGCGCCTCTTCCGCGACCCCGCAAGGAACAGGATTGTGCCCGCGTTCAGCATGCGGAAGGCAAATGTGTCGGAAGCGGAAGGCGTACTGACGTATTCCAGCGAAGGCAATGTGTGGGAAGGAAAATTGGATGTTAATTTGTTCAATATCACGGGGACGGCGCGCGACCTAGAACTGGAAGGCTTTACCGGCGAAAATACGCGGCACCTCTCGGGCCGCTACAAAGAACCCTGGATTTTCGGGACCGCATGGAACGTGGTGGTGCGCGGTAACTTCGACGAGGAAACTGTTGAAGACTCGACTATCGAGAGGGTCGTCGTGGGCGAGGCGGGCATTACGCGCGATATCGGGTTCGATTTCAGCATCGGCGTGTTCCTCGGCATCAGCGAAGACGACAAGCACACCTCCCTCGAAATGTCTTACGTGTCGCTCGACAGGTTTGTGTTACCCCGTAGCGGCATGCGCTTGGATGCCTCCGCTTCATGGAAGATTGACCGGCCCGATTCACTCGACAACTACCTCTCGGCGAAGGCGAACGTGATGGCGTATTACCCGTTGTACGGCAATTTCATTGCGCGCTTTGCCGGCATGGCGGGTGGAATTTTCCCGACGGAGGCTGATCTCCGTCGCTCCGACCTGTTTGCGCTCGGCGGCCCGGGCGATTTCAAGGGAATGCAGTACCGCATGCTCCGCAGTCGCGCCTACGGGCTTTCGGAGTTTGCCCTACTGTGGCAGGACGGTTATGACCTGAGCATCGAGGCGTTCTACCAGCCTGGGCTATATCGCCGTTTGGCTCCGGGACACGGCTGGGCGCGCGAGCAGGGCTACGGAATCGGGTTTACGCAGTATCGCGGGAACTGGAGCGTGAACCTGTATTACGCGCTCCGCAACGGCTGCGATTTCCTCGACGGTATAATCGGCTTCGGCGTGAAAACTTTATTTTAATGTGGAATGTGGAGTGTGGAATGTGTAATGTGTAATGAATGATTTCGCATCGCACACCTCACATTTCACACTACACATTAGTCACCGCGGCGGAAGCCGCTATACTGACGTCATGCTCGCGACACATTCCTTCGTCATGCTCGCGAAGGCGAGCATCTTTTACACAGGTGTCTTGCTCTTTTCGCCCGCAATTTCTCTCACCAGTTTCGGCACGAGGTAGCCGGGCAGGCGCTTGCGGATTTCTTCAATCAGCGAGCGCGCTTTCTCGTCGCTCACTTCAAAATGCGCGACGCCGTTTGCGTGGTCCAGCTGGTGCAGGTAATAAGGGAGCACCCCCTGGACAAAAAGCTTGCGGCACAGTTTCTCGAGCGTCTCGGCGCTGTCGTTTATTCCCTTCAAAAGAACGCTCTGGTTCAATAGTGTCCAGCCGGAATACTTCAGTTGTCCGAAAACCATCTGGGATTCCTCGTCGAGTTCGTCCGGGTGGTCTACGTGTGCCGTAAGTACGCACTCGAAGCGCGCGGGCAGTTCGCGTAGCAGTTCAAAGTGCTGCATCGCCACATCGGGCCGCATTACGGGGAGTCGCGTATGGATGCGCAGTGTGGTGACAGAACCATGCATGGCTATCGCCTCCACCAGGTCGCGGAATTCACCGGGGCCCAGCATGAGCGGGTCACCTCCCGAAAGGATGACTTCCCAGATGTCGCTGTGCGTGTCGAGCCAGTCGCTCACCTGCCGTGCCACGTCGGGTATGTTCTGGAAGGGGTAGTTCTTGCGGAAACAGAAGCGGCAACGCGCACCGCAGGTGGCGGTCGAGACAATCAGCGCCCTCCGGTCGTATTTCTGGATGACGCAGTCCGCCTTGCCCGCGGGCAGGTCGCCTACCGGATCGTCCACGAATCCGGCGACGTTCTCGCGCTCGTCGACATGCGGTAGGATTTCGCGCAAAAGCGCCTCGGGTTCGTTTGCCTTCTTGATTAGGTCGGCATAGTGCCTCGAACACACGAAAGGAAACTTAGGGCTTAAGTCTAGTTTGCCGTGCGGGGCCGCATTTGCGATGGCAGGGGAGCATTCCGGGCCCAGATATTCTAAAAATGCAGGAATTTGCGTGAAAATTTTTGGGGATTCGTCCATTGATTCTTCCATTATATTGCTAAATTTAGCATCAAAATCAACAAGAGGATAATATGGGTACTGTAAGCACCAACGAATTCCGCAAGAAACTCAAGATCATGGTTGACGGTCAGCCGTACGAAATCATCGAGAACCAGTTCGTGAAGCCGGGCAAGGGCCAGGCCTTCAACCGCGTTCGCATCAAGAACCTGGTTACTGGTCGTACTCTCGAACGTACTTGGAAGAGCGGCGACACTGTCGAAGAAGCCGACGTGACCTACACCGAAATGACTTACCTCTACAACGACGGTTCCACCTGGTACTTCCTCGACAATACCACGCAGGAAACCATGGAAATCGCGAAGGAAGCCCTCAACGGCTGCGAAGTGTGGCTGCTTGACGGTGCTACCGTCGAAGTCACGTGGTGGAAGGACCCGAAGAGCGGTTCTACGCTCCCCATCGAAGTCATCCCGCCGACATTTGTCGACCTGATGATCGTTGAAGCTCCTCCGGCAGTGCAGGGCAACACCAGCGGTAACGTGATGCGTGAAGCCACTCTCGAAACTGGCGCCAAGGTGATGATCCCGCTGTTCATCGAGAACAACACCAAGATCCGCGTGGACACCCGCGACGGTTCTTACCTCGAACGCGCCAAATAAGACCGCTCGTTCGTCGTTTTGTCATGCCCGCGAAGGCGGGCATCTCCCTTTCGCCTGCGCGAAAATGACGCTTTTGTCACCCCCGACTCGTTCGGGGGTCTTTTTTTTTACCGCCAAAACGAAAAAATTTTATTATTTGATTGTGTTTTTAGGAGGAAATATGCGTTCCCTTTGGTTTGGTGTTTTTCTTTGTGCGACGATGCTTGTCGCCTGCGGTGACGACGGCAGCGATTCTGCGACTCGGCCCTCGGGCGGGTCTTCGTCGAATTTGGTTTCATTGGCGACTCCGTGCAAGACTGAAACGGAAGACAACTGCGAGTACGGCGAGTTGGTGGATGGCCGCGATGGGCAGGTTTACAAGACTGTGTCTATCGGCACGCAGATCTGGATGGCTCAGAACCTCAACTACGAAACAGCAAATAGCTACTGCTACAACGATAACGCCAGCAACTGCATCAAGTATGGGCGCCTTTACACATGGGCTGCTGCCATGGACAGCGCCGGTACATGGAGTGCGAATGGTGAAGGTTGCGGTGCTGAAAAAACGTGCTTGGAGAGAAATCCAGTGCGTGGAGTTTGTCCCGAGGGCTGGCACCTGCCTAGCAAGGACGAATGGGAAACCTTGTTCAAGGCAGTCGATGGGAAATCAACCGCAGGGACAAAACTCAAGTCTACGTCCGGGTGGAACAGAAACGGCAATGGCACGGATGCCTTCTCGTTTTCGGCGCTCCCTGCTGGCGAAAGGTATGGTAGCGATGGGTATTACAGCAACGTGGGCGACTACGCGTACTTTTGGAGTGCTACTGAGTGGACGGGCAATTTCGCGTACAACATGTATTTGTACTACGATGGCGCGAGCTGGGGCGTCCTAGTCAAGTACTACGGGCATTCTGTCCGTTGCCTCAAGGACGATCCCTAACCCTTTCAAAAAGTTTACGCATTGACAATCTGTCTATGGAATAAGGGCGCTTCGGGCGCCTTTTTCGCATTTTGGAGGGTAAATTTAGAGTGTTGTTTGAAAGGAGTATGTATGGGAATGTTTAAACAACTCTCACGGTTTGCGTCCGTGGCGTGTTTTGCCGCGGGCTTCTTTGCGTTCGGAACCGCGCCTGCTGGTGCCGCTCCGGACCCGAATTTCCACATCTACATCGCGTACGGCCAGTCCAACATGGGCGGTACGGCGAACGCCGAGAACGCAGACAAGGTTGAAAACCCGCGCTTCAAGATTTTCGCCTCGCAAAAGTGCAGCGGCAAGGGCCGCAACACCATCGGTGAGGTCTACCCGGCGGTGCCATCGCTCTTCAACTGCGGCAACACGATTTCGATTGCCGACTGGTTCGGGCGCACGATGGCCGACAGCATGCCCGACGTGACCATCGGGATTATCCCGGTCGCGGTGGGTGGCGCGAGCATCAAACTCTTCGACCAGGACCAATATGCGAGTTACCTCTCTACGGCGGAGGATTGGCTCAAGAACTACGCGAAGGAATACGCAAGCGATGGCAACGTAACGAAGACGATTATCGATATCGCGAAGAAGGCTCAGCAGGTGGGCGTCATCAAGGGGTTCATCTTCCACCAGGGCGAAACCGACGGCGGCTACCCGGACTGGCCGAAAATTGTGAAGAAAACCCGCGACGATATCCTCAAGGCGCTCGACATGAGTTCCGATACGGTGCCGTTCGTGGCGGGCGAGCTCCTGCGTTCGGGTTGCTGCTATTCCGACCGCGTGTCGAAACTCCCGAACACGATGGACAATACCTACTACGCATCGTCCGAAGGCCTTGACGGCAACGGCGTGGACCGCTACCACTTCGGTCACGATGCCTACGTGACATTTGGCAAGCGCTATGCGGAGCAGATGCTCAAGGCGATTAACCGCGCTCCGGTAGTTCCCGAACCGCAAAAGCCTTTCAAAGGCAAGCCGTTTGAAATTCCGGGCAAGATCGAGGCGGAAGACTTCGACATTCCGGGTGTCGGCTCGGGCAACGACTCCTACAAGGAAAATGATTCCGAAGACCACGGCGGCACCAATTATCGTGAAGGTACTGGCGTCGACATTTACAAGAAGGCGACGGGCTACATCGTGGGTTACAACCAGGAAGGCGAATGGCTCGAATATAGCGTGAACGTGAAGGAAGCGGGCGAATATTTCTTCTATGCATCGGTTGCATCCGCAAACGAGACTTCGGGCTTCCAGATGTCGCTTGACGGCAAGAACATCACCGACGTGATCTCTGTCCCGAAAAACGAAGGCGAGGACAACTACGACGACTACAACAAGGTGCGTGCGACAGTGAATCTCCCCGCGGGCGAACACATATTGCGCTTCACGGTGACAGGTTCCTGGATGGACGTGGATTACTTTGTGTTCGGAGAAGACGAACTCGTTTGCGTTGACGGATGCACTGACTTTATCAAGCCTGCGCTATCGCACGCAGCCGGAGCCGAAAGCTACCGCATCTTCGACATGAACGGCAACTATCTGGGAACGGTGCGAGCCTCTGGAATGCAGGAACTCCGCGCCAGCGCGAAAACCCTCGTGAAAACCGGCGGCTTGTTCATCGCAAAATCCCGCGCAGGTTCTGCGACGATACGCGTGACGAAATAATTAGCGATTGTGCGTTCAGTTAGAGACCGAGCGATTTCCTGAACACCCGGGCGACTTCGTCCGGGTTGTCGCTTTTTAGCCAGCTGAGCGTCTCGGTGCCGCGGTAGCTCCACGCGAAGATATTGTCGATGCCGGCGGCACGGCTCTCTTCGACAGCAATCGCGAGGTCGTTTTCGCGGCCCGCTTCAATCTGGTACGCCTTCACCCACATCTGCACGGCCTTGCCGTAGCGGGCGGCGACATCTGTGAGTTTACGAGCCGTTTCCGCATATTTCTCGCGTACCCATTCCTCGCTTGCGCCGCGTTCCCAGTACGGGTCGCTGGCCACTTCGTCGACGCTTTCGAGCGAGGCTACACGGCCCCAATCGTCGAGCCCCGCGGGGAACCAGGGCGGAAGCATGCACACGCAGTTGCGCTTGCCGCGCGCGTGAACGTCCTCGGTCATTTCTTTCAGAAAATCAATAAGCGAATCCTCGCGGAACTTCAACACGTCGTTGGTAAGTTCGGCGGGCATCTCGTAGCCGAAACGCGCCTTGAACAGCGCCCGGCACTTTTCACACCTGCAACTCCAGTTCTGCAGTCCGCCCTTCTCGAAATAGAAATGCGGCTCGTCCCAGAAAATCGTGTCGACCTTTGTCGCGCAAACGGATTCAATCCATTTGTGCATGTAGGCGCGGAATTCCGGATGGTTCGGGCAGGCGGCCACCTTGGGCTTGCCGTCGAGCGCCACCTGGCACATGTCGTGATTGCGGGCGGTAAGCTCCGAATATGCCTCGCCACCAAACACGCGCCCAACGCCCCACGGGTTCACGTAGACCTTGAGGCCCATTCCGGCGCTCCCGTCCACGATGTCCTTCATCGTTCCGTAGTAATACTGTTCGTCTTCTTCGCTCCACGTGTGGAGTACCGCGTTGTAGCCTGCTGCCTTGATGTCGGCCATGTCAGCCAAAACATGCTTGGGCGAGCGTACGCCAAAGTAGCTGACGCCCTTGATTTTGAGAATCGGATTTTCCATGTATGGAAATCTAGATTTCTGTGCTCGCCCATTGCGGGGTCGGTGTCTTGCACAGCACCTGTTCGAGCGTCTCGCGCCATTCGTCTTCGTCGAGCGGTCGGCGGATCCAGTAGAGGCTGTTGTCGATGTCCTTCTGGATAGGCATGGAATCCGGGACGATTTCCACAATCCACGATTCCGGGATGCTGCTGTGGAGCCTTTTGCTGAACTCGATGTTCACGTCTGTGGGGCGGTCGGCATGGTCGAAGATGATGAGAGACGGGGTCTCGCCTACGATGAGGGCCGTCTCCAGAATGCCGGAGGCCTCTTCCACGGAGTTGCACGTGTACATGGTGCAGTCCTCGGCCATGTCGTTTTCCAGGAGCCACCGGAGAGTCCACTGGCTCATGCGGTCGAGGCTGCCCGGGGAAGATGGCGTTATGAAGAATATGTGTCCCACGGATTAAAAGATAGGTATTTATTTTGAATTGTGAATAGATTTTTTAGGGTGTTTTGAACTTTTATTTTTTACCCCACGATTATTGCCAACTTATCCACCATTTGTCGCCAAGATGTTTTTTTGGAGGGGGCGCGAGTTATTTAAATTTGGGGTATGTTCCCTGATTTAGGCGAGTTTAATTTTGTTCGCAAGATTCTAGAAAACAGCGTTGCCCCGGACCCGAAAGCACCGGGGAACCGTGACTGGTTGCCCGCGGGAGACGATTGCGCGCTCTTTGACGGGTGGCTCGTGACGAAGGACCTCTCGGTGGAAGGTTCGCATTTTCGCCTGGACTGGTCCACTCCCGAACAGGCGGTCGAAAAGCATATTGTATCGAACGTCTCGGACATATCCGCGATGGGCGGCGTGCCGAAGCTCGCCGTATTCGGCATTTGCGTGAATAAGGCGTGGAATGCCGAGGTGCGAGACCGCATCTGCCGTGCCGTTTCCGAAGGCTTTGCGCGGCGCGGTATCGCCCTGATTGGCGGCGATACGGTTGCGGGGGAGTGCGGCATGTTCTCGACGACGCTTCTTGGCCAGATGGAAGGCGGTTCGCCGCTGCTGCGCAGCGGCGCGCGTCCGGGCGACGGCGTGTATGTCGCGGGAACGCTGGGAAAGTCGGCGGCGGGGCTCTGGCTTCTCATGAACCGCCCGGACGCTCGCGCGGAATTCGCGCACCTCGCCGACTACCACCTCGCCCCTCAAATCGACGAACGCTGTGGCGCGGAACTCGTGAAGCATGGCGTCTGCGGGGCCTGCATGGATATCAGCGACGGCCTTTCCTCCGAACTGAACCACCTTGCCCTTTCGTCTGGGGTCGCCATCGAAATCGAAGAGGGCCTGCTGCCCGTGGATGCCGATGTTCGCAGGCTTGCGGACCGGTTCGGGCTCGATCCGCTGGAATTTGCGTTGAATGGTGGTGAGGAATATCAACTATTATGTGCATTTTCTTTAAAAAATGATATATTTTTAAAAAATGCCGCCTTGTCGCAGTGCTTGACGCGAATCGGTTCCGTAAAGGCCGGTTCCGGCGTGAGCATGGTGCGTAAGGATGGCCGTGTTGAAATTGTCAAAGCACAAGCGTGGTCGCATTTATGATAAGCAACGTGAAAATGAACTTGGGCGAATTGCTGCTCCGTCAGGGTGTCCTGGACGAAGACCAGCTGGCCCATGCTGTTTCTGAACACAAGCGTACGGGCATGGCCCTTGCGAAGATCCTGGTCCGTCTCGGTATGGTGACGGAAGACGCACTGACAAGCATCCTCGGCGTGCAGATGCAGTCGACGACCAAGATGCGTATCGGCGAGATGCTTCTTGCGCAGGGCTACATCAACCAGGAACAGCTGGAAAAGGCCCTCGAAATGCAGAAGGCGAGCGGCAAGCGTCTCGGCCGAACCTTGGTGGACCTCGGCTACATGCAGGAAGAACGCCTTATCGAGATCCTTTCCAGGCAGTTCGAAGTGCCCTATGTGAAACTCGAAAACTTCGCCCTGGATTCCGAGGCCTACACCTACCTGCCCGAAGACATGTGCAAGACCTACAAGGTGGTGCCGCTGTTCATCTCGAAGAACGAGGACGAACGCAAGGTTGTCCGCGAAGCGCTTACGCTTGCCATGGCGGACCCGACCAACATGCGCGTCATCCAGATTGTCAAGTTCAAGGTCAAGATGGAAGTGGACGTGGTGATGGCCTCCGAGGCCGACATCCAGAAGACCATCGAACGCGTGTTTGCGGGCCACGGCCCCGCCGAAGAATCCCTTGCCGAACTTATCGGCGAAACCAAGGATGGCGAGGAACTCGAAACGGTGGAACGCGGCCAAGGCGGTAACGACGAGCCCGAACTGACCGACGAAGAAGGACGCGCGGTGGTGAAAATCGTGACGACCTTGATTCACGAAGCGATTGCACGACACGCTTCCGATATTCACCTCGAACCGCAGGAGACCTTCCTCAAGCTCCGTTACCGTATCGACGGCGACCTGCAGGTGATGGCTCCGATTCCCGCGCGCCTCATGCCGCAGATCCTTTCGCGTATCAAGCTCCTCTCCAAGATGGACATCGCCGAAAAGCGTCGCCCGTTGGACGGACGCTTCACGGTGCGCTACAAGGGTTCCGAAGTCGACCTCCGTGTGAGCTCGTTCCCTATTTCGCTCCGCAAGCGCGGTGTCTGCGAAAAGATCGTTATGCGTATCTTGGACCCGAACTCGGGTCAGTTCCCGCTCCGCGAAATGGGTTTCGATTCCCGAGTGCTCAAGCAGTTCCTCGAGGCGATTAACCTTCCGAACGGCATTATCCTCGTTACCGGTCCTACGGGTTCCGGTAAGTCCACCACGCTTTACGCTTCCATCCGCGAGATTCTCGATTCTACGATCAATATTTCTACCATGGAGGACCCGGTCGAACTTAACATCGACGGCGTCAACCAGGGACAAATTAACAATGCCGCGGGCTTTACCTTCGCGGCGGGCATCCGCGCCTTGCTCCGTCAGGACCCGGACGTCATCATGATCGGTGAAATGCGTGACCAGGAGACATCGTCCATGGCTATCGAAGCTGCATTGACGGGTCACTTGGTCTTCAGTACGCTCCATACAAACGATGCTGCCGGTTCGTTCCCGCGCTTGCTGGAAATGGGCCTGGAACCGTTCCTCGTGTCGACCGCCATCAAGGGCATCCTGGCCCAGCGTCTGGTGCGCCGCATCTGCAAGTACTGCAAGGAACCGGTGGAAATTTCGGACTCCCTGCGCGACGAGTTGCACCTCTCCCCGGACATGCAGTTCTACCACGGCAAGGGCTGCGAGAAGTGCGACGGTTCGGGCTACAAGGGCCGTTGCGGTATCTACGAGTTCCTGGTGCCGAACGAATCCGTGCGTAACCTCGTTATCCGCCGCGCATCCGGCGACGAGATCAAGCGCTGCGCCATGAAGGAATGCGACATGATTACGCTCCGCATGGACGGCATCAACAAGGCGCTGCAGGGCCTCACCACGCTAGAACAGGCGGTGGGCGCGTCCGCTGCGGACGACTGATTGCGGGGAGCACCGGCTCCCTCCTTCTTGCGCGATTCGAAACTGCAAAAGAAAAACGCTCGGCTCTCGCCGGGCGTTTTCTCAAACTTTCGTTTGTATGGTTTACTACCTGGAGTAGTATTCCACGACGAGCTGTTCTTCGAGCTTGACGGGGATCTGTTCGCGGAGCGGGAGCTTCACGAGCGTGCCTTCCATCTTGCCGGCGTCGACAGTCAGGTATTCCGGAGCAGCCGGGGCGTTGGCGATGGCTTCCTTGATCTGCACGTGTTCCTTGGAACGTTCGCGCACGGAAATCACGTCGCCGGCCTTCACGAGGCGGCTGGGGGAGAAACTACGGACACCGTTCACGGCGAAGTGGCCGTGTGCGACGTACTGGCGGGCGGCGAAGATGGTGCGGGCAAAACCCATGCGGTAGACGAGAGCGTCCAGGCGGGTTTCGAGCAAGATCATCAGGTTGTCACCGGCAGAGCCTTCGCGACGGTTGGCTTCCTTGTAAGCCTTGGCGAGCTGTGCTTCGGAAATGTTGTAGGTGAAGCGAAGACGCTGCTTCTCGACGAGCTGCTGCTTGTACACGGAAGCGGACTTCTTGCGGTTCTGGCCATGCTGGCCGGGCGCGAAGTTGCGGCGATCGAGAGCCTTTTGTGTCTTCTGAGAAACGGCGACTCCGAGGGAGCGCGCTACTTTACCTTTTGGTCCACGGAAGGAGGACATAGTTACCTCTTTGAGGAAGCTCTTTGGTTCAGCTTGCAGGTTGGCAGAGCTTGGCGCGACCTGCAAGATTAGGCCCCAAAAATAGTAAAATCGGGGCGGTCTTCAAGGGCTGGTCCGGCCTTTAGCGCACCTGGACGGTCAAAGTGTCCCTCATCAGGGGGTCTGCCATGCTCTGGGCGATGAGTCGGGCGTCTTTGTCGGAGGCGTCTTCCTGCGCGGTCAGGTAATACGAGGAAATTTCCTGTTCGCCCTTGCAGTTTTCGAGCTGGTTGATGTAGGATGCATTACCGAGGGTGGTGAGGTCTTCGCAGGGGACGAACCACTTGACGTTGGAGCTGGTCTTGTAGGGGACCGTCTGGAAAGTGAATTCGTCGAGGCGCACGATGTCGCCGGGGGCTACGCGCTTGCTCGTGTAGGTCATGTCCTTGGCCTCGTTGTAGAACTTGAGGGAATCGAGCGAGCCTGGGCGCTGGATGAACGTCCGGAGGGTGAGGTTCGAATCGGTGAGCGCCTTCGAATTGAGCTGGAGGTAGCGCAGGTAGAGCGCACCGTCCTTCTTGGCCTTGTAGCCGTGCTGGAGGCTGTTGATGGTGCCGACGGAATCTCCCTTCGCGTTGATGAGTGCATAGTAGGCTTTTGGCGTGCCGTTGCATTCCATGTACTTGCAGTAGCCCTGCATTTCGTGGTAGACGACGATGGAGTCTCCCTTCTTGAGGTCGGCGAGCCACACGTAGTGGTCTTGGCGCAGGTAGTACTTGGTGGAATCGTTTGCCGGACGCACGATGACGAGGGTGTCGCCGGGATAGACGATGGAATCGGGGTTAGCGAGGTATTCTCCCTGGTTCAGCCTGCGGAAGCGCGTGGCGGCTTCGAAGGTGGCGAAAGGCCCGGAGAGGAAGCTTACCACGTTGCTCGGATTCAGCCTGAGGGTCCATGCGGAAGAATCGTTGGTGACGAGCAGGGTGTCGAGCGTGTTTGTCTCGGGGGAGTAGACATTGCTGTCCTTGTCAATCAGTTCATACTTGTTGATTCCATCTCCCTGCACGGAGAGGTTCACGCTGAAGCCGGTTTCGACCTTGAAGGCGATTTCGATGCTCTTGGGGGCTTCGCCGATGACGAGAATGCCGCGGACGGTATCGCGCAAGTCGATGTCGATATGGGAGGAGTCTCCGGTGTAATTGTAGTAGGAGGTGTCGACGTCAACCTTGATGCGCAGGTGGGCGGAAGTGTCGAATTTAGCCTTGAGGTCGAGGTAGTAGAAGTCCTCGTTGAACACGACGAAGCTGTTTTGGAGCATGTCGGCTCCGGAGCCGGAATGCATGTAGTCTGAGTAGACGGAATCCTTTTTCGTGGAGTTCCAGACGGGTCCGGTCGTCCTGAGATTGACGGATTTTTCGCTCCGGACGCGGATGGTGTCTTCTTCTGTGCCGCTGGTCGCTGCGGCAACGTTTATGCGGGTTCCCTTCGGAAACGACCCGAGGAACAGCGAAACGGTCGTGCTCGAACTGTCGAGACAGACGATGTCGTCGCGGCAGACCTTCTCGACGTAGGTGGAATCTTCGGACTTCTTGTCGGTGGAATCCTTCTTGACCTTGACGGTGTCCCACGTGGCCATTTCCATGTAGAAGTTCATCGTCTCGCCGATGTCGATGGTGTCGCGGTAGTCGATGTCGAGGCGCGTGCTGAGCGAGGAACTCGAACTGAACGATTCCCCCGCAAAGCTTTCGTTGCCGTCGGTGACGGACGATGTGTTTGTATGCGTTGTCTCGCTGCACGCGATAAGGAGTGCGGCAAGGAGGATGAGTGCAGAAAGAAGCTTGTTCATAGGGATACCGGGGAATCGCGTTAGTTGAGGATGAAGAACTTCTGTTCGGCGTTGAAGGCTTCGCCGTTAATCTTGAGGGTGTATTTGCCGGTGGGGAAGGCTTTCGCCTTGAACTTGAAATTGATTTTCTTTTCGCCGGGGACTTCGCGTGCGGCAACCGTGAGCATGCGCTTGCCCGATTCGTTGATAATCTCGATTTGCACGAACTGCGGGTAGCCCACGGTCAGGTCGAAGTTGCATTCCAGGTTCACGATGTCGATGTTGACCTTCGAAAGCGTGTAGCCGCCGTCCATGGCGTCGCCGCCGACGGAACGCGTGTTGTCGTAGTAGCCCACATAGAGCGTGGGGGCGACATCCTTGCCCGAGTTGTGGGAGCGGATGTGCGTTTCGCCGGGCTCGACGGCGGTGAGGATGAGCGTGTAGAGGTTGGAGGGGTGCTTCCTCTTGAAGAACTCGGTGAGGGTCGGCGTGCGGAGGAAGGCTCCGAGGGGAGCCTTCGGATTGAGCGTAATGATACCGAGGAAGTCTGCGTACTTCGTGTCGATACCTCCACCGGAGTTCTTGCGGATGTTGAACTGTCCGCCCGGCTGGTCGAGGTTCGCGGGGGCGTTTTCCCAGGTGAGTTCATCGCTCTTCCAGTCCACTCCCAGCTTGTCTTCTCCGAAGTTCATTTCCTTGGCGGTTTCCTTGAGACCAAAGATGTTCAGTTGCACAGGCTTCTTGATGGAATCTGGGTCGAAGTCGAGTTTGAGGGCCACATCGAATAGCGGTCCCGGAAGCACGGACAGGTCGAACTTGAGGTAAATCTTGCCGGCATCGTTCTTGTCGTGAGCGACACGGAGGTTTTCGTCGGTGCCGTGCGGGGAATAGTTGTCGAACTGTGAAATCCAGGTGTCGGCGCCGCGCCCGCTCGGGATGTTGTCGCCCGAATGGTCAAACGTGGTGTAGCGCTTGTCGAACACATAGACCTTGCCTGTGTCGGCGCCCGTCTGGTAGCCGTCGTTTGCGGTAAAGAGGATGTTGTAGCGACCACTTGCCGTGAACGACACGTCCGTCTCGTATTCGGTGGAATCGGAGAAGGTCACCTTGCCGGGGCCGACTCCCTTTTTCCAGACAACGGGCACGCGGCAGAGTCCGTCGCCACGGCCATCATCCTCGACGGTCCCGGTGAGCTTGAGCCTGTTCGGCTGCACCAGGATGAGTTCCTTGGCCATGCTCGCCTTGGGAGGATCGTTGTGGCCCTGCTTCGGGGCATAGCCTGTGTAGAGGTTCATCATGATTCCGCCGGATTCGTTCTTCGGCAGTTCCGTGTTCTTGAGCACGTAGACCTTCGAACCTTGCCTCGATTCCTCGACAATCTTCACGTAGGGGTTCCCGCGGGTAAGAGTCTCCTTGAGGCCGACAATGGAGAGGTTCGAGTTGTCGTTGATGAACATGGGCGCGTTCTTCGCCTTGTCGCTTGCGATGACGTTCACGCCGAGGAGTTCGGCAGACGCCTTGTTGAAGTTGTTGAGGATGGTGTTGCCGTCCTTGACGGTGAGGCCTAGAATCCAGAGCGTTCCGCCGTTGTTTGTAATCTTGGCTCCCTTGGTGTCGCCGATCATGGTGACCTGGCGCCCCCAGAGTTTCTGGTAGTTCATCTGGATGGTGCCTACCGAGACATCTTCGAGGAATACGTCACCGTTGCCGAATTCGGATGTCTCGAATGACTTCACGTACATGTTCTTCAGGAGCACGGTGCGCTTGGAGTTGTTGATGATGCCGCTTCCGAAGGTGGAAAAGCGTTCGATGGTGATGTCGTGGAAGGTGCCTTCCTCGATAATGAACTTGCCTTTGCCGTCAATCTTACCTTCGGTTCCGATGATGCGGTGGATTCGGTTGCGCAGGTAGATGTCGCGGTTGATGGTCCAGCGGCCTCCGGGCGGGAAGAAGATGGTTTCTGCGCCGTCGTCGATGGCGCTCTGGATGGCCTTGGAATCATCGGATCCGTCGTTTGCCCTGCCGCCATAATCGCCGGTGATGGATGTCCAGTACATGGACTTTTGATCGCTTCCGGTCGGCGTCTCGGTCACGGAAAGCCTCATGGACTGCTTGGGGCTGTGGCAGAGCTGGTGGTTTTCCTGCGTGGAAAACTCGATAATCTCGGTATTGCTGAATTCCTCGTTGTGTGCCTTGACGGTGCTCTTGATTTTGGACTTGAACTTGCTTACGATGACTGCCCGTGCGAAAAGCTGTCCTTCGTTCACGATGGCGGTGGTCGGCTTGGCGACATTCTTGCCGGGGTCATATTCGAGGGTGGCATCGACAATGACGAGGGATGCGTCCGTGCCGTGGTTGTAGACTGCCGGCGCGTTGCCCTTGAATCTGAGCCCGCGCGTGGCAATCATCTGACCGTCGTTGTCGAGACCGTATTTTTTTTGGCCTCCGAGAGTCAAGTGTTCGAAGGTCATGCTGTTGGTCGTACCCGCAGTGTAGACACCCACGTCGAATCCGTTGACTTCGACGTTCTTCAGGAGCAACGGGCCGATGTTCTCGGTGAAGCCCATGTCGATTCCGTAGACGCCCGCGCTATCGCCGGACTGAACTTTCACGTTGGTAATGTTGCCTTGGATTGCCGCGTTGAAGCGGATGCCTATGGCGCCGGGGTTCTTTTTGCCGGTGCGGATGGTAAGGTCGCGGATGGCGTTCCTCTGTCGTTGGGCAGGGCCGTCGCCTGTGTAGATGACTGCCTGCGGAAAGTCGGGGTTCTCGAATCCCGGAACATCGTCCTGGAGGGTGATGATGGTGCTACCCATGTTTTCGCCCTGGAGAATAGTACGGCGGTAGTCCTTTTCGGGTTTGCCGTTTGCTGTAGGCCAGGTGAGCGCAGAAGAAATCTTGTAGATGCCATGGGGCAGGTAGATAATGTAGTCGCCATCAGGGTGGTCGTTCAAAGCTCTTTGGATGGCCTCCGTGTCGTCTTCCTTGCCGTCTCCCTTCGCGTTGTAGGGGTCTGCCTTGACGTTAACGACTTCGGCGCCCATGGGAAACTCGACCTGGGCAAAGGCGCCGAGGACTAAGGTGCAGAGAACAGCTAAAAAAGTGCGAAAAGTGCGCAAAAAAAACATGGAAACCTCGCTGGGGGACTTCTTGACTTTAAATATATAAAAAAAGCGGCCAGACACCGCAAGCGCGAACGCTTAGAATGTCTGACCTTGGGGTTGGTTTGGAGTATCCCTAATTATAGAAATTTAAATGCCCTTGGGAAGATATTCCTCTTGAAAAAAGTCGCATATGTGATTTTGGTCACTTTGCCTATTTTTCGTAGAAAACAAGGCCGTTGGGGAAGGTGACTTGCTTCATGCCGCTGGTGTTTACCTGTGCGACGGAAGTGACTGAGCCGCCATAGAGGATCATGCTTCCCGAGCCCTTCGGGGCGAATGCTGCGTTGGCGCTACCGTAGGCCGTGCCTGCTGTGTACGATGTTGCTGTGCAGTTCGGGTATTCCTCGGTCTGGCTTCCAAATCCGAGGAACACTCCGCCCGTAATGGTGAACCCGTTGTCGGTGTCGATGAGTCCGCCCGCGCCGTTCGTTGCGCATCCGCCGCTGCTACCGCTCTGACCCGGCCTTCCGCCCATACTGCCGCCCATGCCGCCGCTGCTTGCGGGAATTTCTACGATGACGACTCCGCCGGACTGCTTTGCCGTACCGTTCGCATCGAGCACGTCGATGTCGTTGCCCGAGGCGCTAATGTAGTGGTAGCCGCCCGTGATGACGATGTAGCCCTTGCTGCTGCTCATCATGCCGCCACCGAAACCACCCCACTGGGAACCGCTGGAGGTGCCCGGGTCGGCAGAACCGCCTGCGGCGTTCCAGCCGTCGTCGGTGCCGTAGGTTGCGGTGATTCCGCCTTCGGCGAAGATGTAGAACGCTTCCATGCCTTCGGAGGCCTTCGTGACGTTGATGGTGGATCCTGCGAGGTGGAGCGCGGAATCGGCGTGGATGCCGTCGTCGCCGGCGCTCACGGTCACGTTGCCGCCGTTCATGTAGATGTTCAGGTTGGAATGAATGCCGTCATCGTTCGAGGTGACATCGATGTCGCCAGCGTTGATGTAGATGCGGTCGTCAGAGACGATACCCTTGCCGGTGCTCTTGACCGTGATTTTCGGGGCGGAGACGGAGTCGTTGACGAACACGTAGTTGTAGGCCTGGATGCCGTCGTCGCCCGCCTTCTCGATGTTGATGGTGCCGCCCTTGATGTTGACAATGCCCTTGCCTTCGGTAATCGTTGTGTCGTTTCCGTTTATGGTACATTCGTCGCTCTTGATGCCGTCGCCGCTTGTGGCCGTGAGGTTAAGGGTGCCGCCCTCGATATCGACCAAGTCCTTGCCCTTGAAGGCGTTGTTCTTTGCGGTTACGGTGATGGTCGGATTGTCGCGGACGCGCAGGTCGTCGCTGCTGTGGATGCCGTTGTTATAGTTGCCGGTCACCTTGATGGTGCCGGAACCCTTGATGGTAAGGTCATCCTTCGAGAAAATGCAGGCGCCCGCGTAGGTCGTATCGGATGCCCCGTTTGCGTTTGTAAATGAGATAACAGAATTTCTCGTCGATGCGTCAGAGAATGTGCTTGTTCCCTCGTTTGCGACGATGAAGGTCTTGTTGCTGTTGAGCGATACAACCGGTGCCGAAGTCGTATTCGAAAGCGTGAGCGAATTCATGAAGAGATACACGTTGTCCTGTGCGCCGGCTAGGACCTTGATCTGTCCGTTACTGCTGCTTCCGCTGAAGAAGTAGTTGCCTGCGCAGGTGACGGTGACGTTGCTCCCTTCGATGCTGACGCAGCCGTTGTCGTTTACGACGGTTGCGCCCGTAGCGGCAAAAGCGATGGACGGCTCGTTGCCATTGGATACGGCTTCGGGGGTGGGGGTGTCGTTGGAGCCTGTTTCGGAGTCTCCCGAAGATGCTACGGCGACATCGGCAGAAGATGCGATGGCGGCTGCTTCGCTGGAAGAAGAACCGACCGCCTCGGCCAACATGATCTTGTTGCAGCCATTGTCGAAGTAGAAGGTCTTGCCCTGTGCCCGGTAGTAGGTGATTCCGTCCAGGACATACAACATTGTTGCTCCGCGAGTATCGCAGTCGGTTGTTGCCGCGGAACTGGAGGTGGGTTCGACGGGTGCCGTTCCTGTGTCCGCCGGGGTGTCTCCGGAGGGCGTCCCTGCTTCGGATTCGGGGACGCCGATAATGCCGTCCTCTCCAATCCAGAACGAGAGATTCCCTGCGGCATCGAAGCACATGACCGTAATCCCGTCAGCGGCGTAAAATCCCGTGTAGTTCTCGTTGAGGCAGATGTTATCGGCATTCCCGTTAGTTTCGATTCCTTCGAAATCGCTGTTTGTCGGCGCTTGGGTATTAGGAGCGTCGTCCGAACAGGCGGCGAGCAGGCCGAAGGCGAGTGCAGAAGAAACCGCGAGCTTTTTTTGAATTCTTGATGTCATGATTGTATCCCTTTTCCAAACAACAATCCTGAATGGGCTTGTTCTTTTTCAAAATTACCAAGTGAAAGTCCGTTTTTTAAGTTTTTTTTCGCTTGTTTTGAAAAAAGTCGATTCGATATTTGGGGGCTTTCGTTCCGTTCGGAACGAATGCGGTCAGAAAAGACCTGTTGTGCTTTTGACAACGGCACGGACTCTTTTTAAAAAACTAAATTGCAGTTATGTTCGTAAAAAAAACTCGTTCTCTTGCTCTTGTGGCAATTATTTCTTCGCAGGTGATTGCTGCATCCCCGGTCGTTGGCCCCGAGCACACGCGCAATTTGCGGACGCTTGAAATGGCTCCGATGCTTTTTGAATACCATCGGCAGACAACCGGTAGCGACCGCCAGTTCTTTACCTATCCGCGACGTGATGCGGAATTCCGCAAGCATTTTGTCGAAACGGAATCGAACGCGATTCTCTATTACGACAATGCGAACGGCGTGGGTATTGCGGGCCACGGATTCGATGATGATTCTGTCAGGGCTCCGCGCATAGGAATTGCGACGAGTGTTGTGGGTGGAATCGACTATCGCGGAGGCGAGGCTTTGGGCGATACCATTTGGCCTGGAATCGACGGCGGCATCTACCTGCGCGGCTTTGCCGATTCCGTCGAGTTTGTACTCGATGCGCGAATTTACGACGAAGGACATTCCGCGGCTAAACCGAAGTCGTGGGACCGCGAATTCCTGGAAGTGCAGAAAGAAGAAAACAACTCCGGGGTCGAATATACGAGTTATGCCCGTTATCGCACGCACCTGTCGTTCAATTACGATTGGTTCCGACTGGACTTCGGTCGTGACGTGATGCACTGGGGCCCTGGCTACTATAACAACCTCACGTTGAATCAGTTCTCGCTCCCGTTCAATTCGATGAGTGTCGATTTGCGCTTCGGACCTTTGCGCGTGTTTAGCTTCTATGGCGATCTTCGCATTTACGGGAGCATGAGCGACAAGAATAAGGACGAAACGCGCAACCTCTTTGGACACCGCTACGAACTTGCCTTCGGGAATGCGACGGTGGGCATTAGCGAACTCACGGTGCTTTACAATAACATGAAGCCGTGGCTGTTTGTGCCGACGGTTCCGCTCTTTATGGAAAAGGGCAACTATTCCGAAAGCAGCAACAATGGCTCCCTGGCGATGGATTTCAATTATCGCCTGTTCAACAAGGTACGAATTTATACGGAATTCTTCCTCGATGACATGGAATCTCCGATTAGTCTCGTCAAGAACGACAATATCGAAGCGAAGTGGGCATGGATGGCCGGCTTGCAGGCGGGACATGATTTCTATATCAAGGGGAAAAAGCTCGAAGTGGGGACTGTCGCTGAATATGCCCGTGTCGAGCCCTATGTCTATACGCATTTCGTGAAGAATACGGCGCAGATGGCGCACCTGGGCTATCCGCTCGGAAACCAGGGCGGTCCGAATAGCCAAACGATAGATTGGAATGTATTTGCGCAGTTCGACGGCCATATCTTCGCGTCGCTTCGCAATACCTGGTTCTGGAAGGGGACGGATTACGGGAGTGCCGTAAATGACACGACTCCGCGCCATAACCACATGAAGATACACAAGAAGTTCCTCGACGGGGCGAAAATGCAGTATTCTCTCACGCCGGCGTTTGCCTACGAAGGTCAGTATGTGAGCTTTATGGGCGAGGTGACGCTCATTGACGACCGCAAGGTGTACCTCCGCGCCGGATTCAAGTGGTAGCTTGTATGAAAAAACCAGAACTGTTGGCTCCTGCGGGTGACCTTGTGCGCATGAAGTATGCGTATGCCTATGGTGCGGACGCTGTATATGCGGGCCAACCTGCTTTTAGCCTCCGGGCCCGCGAAAACGGGTTCAGGAGCTTGGATGACCTGGCGGAAGGTATCGCTTATGCGAGGAGCCTCGGGAAAAAATTCTACCTCACGAGCAACGTGATTCCCCGTAACGTGAAGGTCGAATCGTTCCAAAAGGCGCTGCTTGCGGCGATAGAACTCAAGCCTGATGCGCTGATTGTCGCTGACCCTGGATTTGTCGGCTGGCTTCGTAAAGAACGTCCCGATGTGGAAATCCACCTTTCGGTGCAGGCGAATACCACGAATTACCTCGCCGCAAAGTTCTGGCACGATTTGGGAGTTCGCCGAATCATCTTGAGTCGTGAATTGCGTTTGTCTGAAATTTTGGAGATAAAGGAAAAGTTGCCGGACCTCGAACTGGAGGTGTTTGTTCATGGTGCCGTGTGTATGGCAATGTCCGGACGCTGTATGCTCAGCAACTGGGTGACCCACCGCGATGCGAACCAGGGGGCCTGCGACAACAGCTGCCGTATGCCTTACCGGCTTTATGCCAATTCCGGGCCTCAAGTGGAGGATTACCGCGAACACGAAGGCGAATTCAGCTTGCAGCGGACGGATAGACCCGAACTTCCACCGGTGGCCCTGGACGAGGATACTTGGGGAACATACTTTATGAGTAGCCGGGACCTCTGCGCCCTGGACGTGATTCCCGAACTGGTGCAGGGCGGACTCGACTCGTTCAAGATAGAAGGCCGCACGCGCTCGGTATATTACCTTTCCCAAGTAGTGCGCGCTTATCGCATGGCCATCGATGCGTCGGTTGCCGCCCTGGAATCGGGATGTCCCTGCTCTCAGGACCTTGTTCCGCAGGAGTCCCGCAGGGCGATGCGCTTTGTGGACGGCCGCGGGTTCATGCCGGGATTTTTACGTGGCCCCCTGCCGCAGAATTACGAGGCGACACATGTGGATGCCGAAGGCGGGTGTGTCGCCGCACAGATCCTCGATTATGACGCTACGACGAATTCCTGCCGCGTGAACGTGAAGAACCCGTTCTGCATGGACGATTCGCTCGAAATCATGACTCCCGCGGGGATGGATCCGATCCAGGTGGAAAGCCTGATGGATTTCCGGGGTGCGGCGGCCGACCGCTTGAACCCGGGGACGGAAGGGCGCGTCTTTTTACAGGAAAATGTGCTAAAAAACACGGGTAAGGCCAATTTCGGGTTCATTGTAAAGAAAATCACAGCGCATAGGGCGTCTAATACGTAAATTTTGAATATGGCAGTCGACGAAGCGACGAAAAAACAGGACGAGTTGGAACTTTATCAAATAGACGATAAGGCAATCGTCCCTTTTTTCAGGGATCATTTGGATGACTTGAAGAACTTCATCGAATTGCACAAGGGGCAGAACCTTTCGCTCCTGGTCCTTCTGAAGCAGTTTATCCGCACCTACCGCTTGCCTTTCAATATGCACCGCTATATGGAAGTGCAACGGACCTTTATCCAGCAGACGTTGCGTAGCCAGCTCGAAAACAGGCAGGCCGCCGTGAGCAACTGGATTCAGGAACACGCTGGGCGTCATCGCGACCGCATGATTCAGCTGCAGTGCCTTTACCTTGAGCGCGTGAAAGGCTCGCTCCTGCCCGAAATCGAAAAACTGCTTGGACATTCTGTTGAAACTCTGTGCCATCACGAAAAGAGCAATCGGTAGCGGGCTCCTGGTCCCCGTTTCGGTTGCCCTGTTTGCCCTGTTTCCTCTGACGGATACGGATATCTGGTGGCATCTGGCTTGTGCTCGGGAGTGGTATCTGACGTGGTCCCCGGTGCGGCTTCCCGCAGTGAATGTTCACGAGTATTTCCAGCAGGTCGTCTATGCGGCGTATTCTCTCGGCGGGGCGCCGTTGCTTGTCGCTTTCAAGGCGTTGCTTTGGGGAACTGTGTTTGCGCTGTTCCTTTGGCCGTTCCGTAAGGCTATCCGATGCAATGCTGTGACTGCCGCTACTTTGACAGTGACTTTGTTTGTATTCCGCTATTGCTTCGAAATACGGCCAGTGCTGTTCAGCCTGTTGATTCTGGGTGTCTATTGGAATCTGCTGCCGGGATTGCGCCGTGTTCCCGTGGCTGTCGCGATTCTCATTTTGCAGTGGCTGTGGTGCCGAGTGCAGGGCCTCTATATATTGGGGCCGCTCTTTGCGGCGGCCGTGCTTTTGCCGCAGATTGTAAAAAGTGCGAACGCGCGCGAACGCCTTCTGAAATCCGCATTCCTCCTTTCGATGTTTGCGATGCCTTTGTTGCACGGGGATGGATTGCGTCTGTTTCTGTACCCGCTTGGGCTTTTGGATAGGCTTCTCGGCATTACTCCGTCGGCGGCCGTGTTTGCGTCGTCCATCGCCGAGAACCGTAGCCCGTTTTCGATACTTGCGGCGGGAGAAAACGTCTTAGGATGTGTCTTTGCGGTTGCAATGTGCGCTGTGTCGTGTGCTTGGTCGCTTCGCAACATCCTGTACCGTCGGGAGTGGACTTTGTCTGCTTCTCTTTTGACGACGGCGGTACTCGCGTTAGTCGCAGAACGCAATATGGCGCTGTTCCTACCCATATTTGCCGTTGCTTTTTTACATGAAATATCTCGTGCTGAATGTTGCTTGCAAAATGTTAATTTGTTCTATAAATGGTCGGGGGTTGCGGTCTTGGCTTTTGTGTTCGGGCTCTGGGCGCGTTCCCTTGCCGCTTATGATTCCTTTGTCGCCTACCAGCGGGTCCCTGTCGATGCGGCGAAATGGATGTCGGCTCATCCGCATGCTGGCAGGCTTTTCAATGACGATCGCGCTGGCGGCTACCTCGCTTTCGTGAACCCGTCCGATTCCGTCTATGTCGATGGACGCTTTATTCTCAAGACGGCAGACTTTTTTGAACGCTATCTGCGCTTTGCCGAAGAGCCGGGACTGTTTTTCTCCGAGGCGGATTCCTGGGGGGTCGACCGCGCTGTTTTTCCGCTCCGCTACTATGCCCGTTGGGGAAGGGTTCTCGACGCTCTCGATAGTGCCCCGGAATGGCAAGTGGGGCATGTGGATGAATACTATATCGTATTCTGCAAAAAATGATACATAAAACTCACATAACGGCAACAATATCAACAACTTACGAATTTCGGGCCTTCCTAAAGTGCCGAAATTTGACAAAAAAACGCATTTTGTTAGGATTATGGTGAACAAATGGTCATTATTTTCGCTGTCAAGGGATGGTTGAAAATTTTTCTGTTGATATGTTGTGCAGTCGGTAGTGATGATACCTTGATTGCTGCGTGATTAAACTCCCGAGATTTGGGGATAGAAGCGGGAATAAAAAGTTTTTTGTGAGAAATTGCCTTTTTTGGCCCTTTTTGGGGGGCTTTTAAAAAAAAAGAGAAAGCCCCGGTTTCGCTGTTGGCCCTTTATCTAATTTTTAAACCCGAAGTTTTTTTGGTTTATTTGGTTTATTGTGGAAAATACGGTTACCTTATTGAGTTTATCTGCGTCGCCCTGGCCGATGGTCATGGAGTACATGCGTTCGCAGTGCAATGATTTTGGAATGGCTATTCTCGATGCGGTCGGATTCGAGGGAATCGACGATGGCATTGCTTATTTGACAGTCCCGGACCAGTTTCGTGAAACTTGGCTGAACAGCCACTATGGCGAACTTTTGCGCAAGGCGTTTGCCTCGGTTGTCGGGTCTTCCTTTGTCGATTACCGCGTGCGTCAAATTGCGCAGTCCGCGGCGGTTCCCGAAATGAAGCTTTCGGCTCCGGCGGTGGCCCCTGCGGTTGTCAAGCAGGCGGAAGCGACTGCTCGCACCCGCAAGAAGTCGTGTCGCATCCCGAAACTCTATGCAAACTATACCTTCGAGAACTTTGTCGAGGGTGATTGCAACAACACGGCGCTGAAGGCGTGCCTTTCGGTCGTGGATCATCCGGGCGACATGGCCATGAACCCGCTCCTGGTTTACGGGGCGACTGGCCTTGGCAAGACGCACCTGCTCCATGCCGTTGCGGCGAGGCTTTGCGCGCGGAACTCCTCGCTCAAGGTCGTTTATCGCCAGGCCTATGACTTCTTGCGCGATACCATGGATATCGTGAGAGCGTCTTCCAAGAAAAACTGGACTCTCGCGAACGAGCTGAAGGAACGCTTCCAGGGAATGTATATCGATTGCGATGTGCTGCTTTTGGACGATATCCAGTTGCTCAAGAGCAGCGTCTATTGCCAAGATCATCTTGCAAAACTCATCAACACGCTCCGTCACGAGGGAAAGCAGATTATCTTGAGTTGCGACCGCCATCCGGGTTCGTTCCGCAAGCTCATGCCGGGCGAGAAGCCGACGGACGATCAGACGCCGCAGTTTACGTCGATTCTTTTGAACCATCTCGAAAGTTGTGTCGCCGTCGGGATCGAGGAACCCGATCTGAAGACTCGCATGGACGTTATCCGCAAGAAGTCGGAGAATCTCCCGTTCGTGGCTGAAGACCGCGAGGAAATCTGCAGGTTCCTTTCCATTCCGCCGCGTGCGAACGTGCGCCTCATCGAAAGCGTGCTTCACTGGCTCGACGCCATGCACAAACTGAACGGCGTGGAACTGAGCCTCCACTGCATCAAGCAGTTGCTTGTATCCCCGCAAAACGATGGCGCGACGCTTACGCTAAAGAATATCAGCGAAACCGTGGCCGCCTCCTTCCGTGTCGACACGATTGTGCTTTCTTCCAGGCGCCAGGACAAGGGCGCCTCCTTGCCGCGCAAGGTGGCGATGTTCCTTTGCCGCGAGCTCACCTCCGAAACGGTCGAGGATGTGGGCAAGGTCTTTAAGCGCGATTATACCTCGGTGATTGCCGCCATTCAGTCCCTCAAAAAGATGATGGAAGATGACGAGGCCCTTGCGGGGCGCGTCAGGGACTTGCGTTACATGTTGGAGTCCTGATGCGGGCTCTGGTAACGGGCGGGGCTGGCGTCGTAGGGAGGGCGCTATGCCGGGAGCTACAGGAACGCGGTGTGTGTGTGCGTGTCCTGACGCTCCCCGGTGATCCCCTGGTGCAGTCGTTTCCTCGAAATATTGATGTTGTTTATGGCGATGTTGCCGACTACGCCTCCATTCGGCCCGCGTTCGATGGCGTGGACTGCGTTTTCCACCTGGCGGCAATTCTCCTTTCGAGGGATGCTTCCGCGTTCGAGCGCATCAACGCGGGCGGAACGCGCAACGTGGTCTCTGCCTGCCAGGATTCGGGCGTGCGTCGCCTGCTTTATGTTTCTAGCATTTCTGTCACCTATCCGGTGCTCACTCCCTACGGTGCGAGCAAGCTTGCGGGGGAGACTGCGGTAAAGGAATCCGGGCTTGACTGGACCATCGTGCGGCCGACCCTCGTGATTGGTGACGGCGGGGGTGTTGAATTCAGGATGTATGCGGACTTTGTCTGCAGGTTCCCGGTCTACCCGCTTCCGGGCGGCGGCAGGTCACTCAAGAGACCCGTGCGTAGCGTGGACCTCGTGAAGGGAATTGCCGCTGCGTGTCTTACTCCCGAGGCTATCGGGAATACATATGCGCTTGCGGGCCCCGAGGTGATGACGATGGCCGAAATGGCGGCGCGCATCTTGCGAACTGCGGGGAAACGCCACCTGATGTTCCCGCTGCCCTGGTGGGTTGCGAAAAGGCTTGCCGTACTCCGGAACTGGATTGGCGGACGGCGCGTTTCTGCCGAGCAGGCGCTCGCCGGGTTCCTCTATGATGCCGTTCCCTGCATCGAAAATGCGGAAAAAGACCTCGGATATCACCCGAAAAACGCTTTGTAGGATGTTTTTTGCGTTTTTCCGTGTCGTTTCCCGTATAAAAGAGTATATTCAAGGGAAAGAGGTTCTTATGAAAAAATATTTGCTTTGTGCGGGCATTTTGGCCGCTTCGATTTCGCTTGTCGCCTGTGGCGGCAGCTCTCCGTCCGATACCGATGATGATATCTTGTCTTCTGCCGATGATTCCGGGAAGTCTTCTTCTTCGCAGGAGGAAGAATCGTCCTCGTCTGTCTCGAAGGATATTCCCAAGGGGGCACGCGCGGCCACCCTCGACGACCTCGAGAAGAACATGACCCTCAAGGGCCTGTTCGGACGCGACATCTACCTTGCGACGGGCGAGAAACACGGCCTGTTCTCTCTCTGGATTCCCGATACGGCATGGCTTGCCGCCCCGTCCGATTTCAAGGATGGCGTGCTCAATTTTAGCCAGGGTGCCATTACTTCTATCAAGATAGATTACGATGCGATTAAGTCCATGGAAAAGCTGGTGGAGAAGGATTCCGACCACTCCATGAGATTTATCGTGAACGAGGATGACCAGCTGCAGTATTCCCTGGATGGCGGGGAATACAAGGATGTTGGCGAGACTTCCGTCAAGAAGAATTCCTCGGTAGTCTGGAACGGCGACAGCCTTGCATCGAAGGAACTCTTTTGCAAGACCGGCGAGAATACCTTTACGGGTTATAGCTTTTATAAGGGCCGCTATGTGGCGACCGATGTAGTCCGAAATGCCAAACAAACGAACGATTCTCTTGTATCCTGGTCTGCCGGATATTACGACATCCACCGCGGCAAGCTCCTGATGCGCCCGCTATTCTATAGCAGTGCCGTATATGCGCTGGTGTCGGCTTCCGTAAGTTCGGATTATAAGACGTTGACTATATCAGCGGAAGATGTCTCGTGCTCGTTGAGCGAATTGAAGTATAACGAAGTGCCTGCGGCCGATCTCGAGGGCGAATGGGAATCTGACGAAGGCGGCCTCGCCTGGTCTCTTGACTTGCGCACCGACCGCACCTTCGAGGTGAAGGCCTTCAAGGGCAACGAGAACAAGGCGCTCAAGCAGGGAACGTGGGATGTCTACGGCAACCAGCTGCTGATGAAGGTGACCGGCTGCCTGGGAGGCAAGTGCACTCCGGCCGTGATGGGCTCCGTCTCGAAATGGAAGGCCGGCTCGTTCTTCAACTACGGCAATTCGGATCCCGACGATCCCTCGATTCCCGAGAACTGGACTGCTCCGGAGTACGAATAGTGGCGAGGTTGAACGCCATTGAGTGATTATGACGTTGCCGGTCTTGTGCTGGCAGCGTTTTTTATATTTGGATTGAATATACAAGAGGCTTGCCATGAAGGTTTATATAGCGCAGATGAACGTGGTTCCGGGAATGCCGGAAGAGAATATCAAGAAGATGAAGGCCGCTGTCGCGCGCGCCAAGAAGGTGGGTGCCGAGGTGGTGCTGTTCCCGGAATTTTCGGTATCCGGCGATTTCAGCAGGCTCGGCTCCAGGCAAGACGAAATCGGCTTCCAGATAAGGTGCCGTGATGCGGAAGTGGAACTTGAAAAGGTTTCGAAGGGTATCGAGATTCTTGCGGGCACGAGTGCGATGCTCGAAGAATTCATGTACAACCATTATGTGAATGGCTGTGTCGAAGACTGGAAGAACGATTTCGAGGTCGTCTCTGATTATCAGGAATTCTCGATCGTCAAGGAAGAATACGTCGACGAGTTCTGCACGGATTTCGTGAAGGAAAACAAGAAGGCGATTGTCTACATGGGCGCTGTCGGGACGGAGAATTCCGGCAAGAACATCTATGCGCTCGATGGCGGTTGCCGCGTGTACGACAGGACGGGCAAAATTGCCTACCGCATGCCGCAGTTCCGCGAATGCGAGGCCCTGCTGGATATTACGAAGGGCCGCGTGAAGTTTATTTCGGGTCAAAAGTCCGTGAAGCCCGCGGAGCCGATTGCGCAGCTCCATGATGCGCTCGTGTACATGATTCGCGAAAACCTGGCACGGTTCCATATCGCACGCATGGTCATCGGTGCGAGCGGCGGTATCGATAGCGCTGTCTCTGCTGTCCTTTATGCGGAAGCGATCGGGCCCGAGAACGTGTACCTCGTGAACATGCCGACGCGCTTCAATTCCGACACGACGAAGAATGCGGCCCGCGATCTCGCGAAGAACCTGAAGACGCCCTACATGGTGGCCCCGATTTCGGACATGCTCGAAGCCGTGCGCGGGAGCCTCTCCAAGTGCAAGTTCGAACGCAGCGACAGGAAAATCAATATCGAAGGGCTTGCCTACGAGAACCTGCAGGCGCGTACGCGTTCTTCTTCCGTGCTGCTTTCGATTGCATCCGTGCTCGGTGCGGGTATCACCTGCAACGGCAACAAGAGCGAGGCCACTGCCGGCTACTGCACGCTCTATGGCGATACCTGTGGCGTGATGTGCGCGCTCGGTGACCTGTGGAAGACGCAGGTGTACGAACTGGCCCGCTATATCAACCGCAAGAAGGAAATCATCCCGAAGGCTTCCATCGACGTACCCGCGAGTGCGGAACTCAGCGAGGCGATGAACGTGGACGAGGGCAAGGGCGATCCGATCAAGTACCCGTACCACGACAGGCTATTCGCCTACTGGGTAGACCAGAACCATGGTCTCGAGGATACGGAGAAACTGCTCGAGAAGGGAACTCTCTGCAGGGAAATCGGGGCGGACCCGAAGTACTTCAAGAAGCTTTTCAAGACGAAGGCCGATGCGCTCGAGGACATGCGCGCATGGCACAGGCGCTTCCGCGGGCTTGCGCTTGCGAAACGTATCCAGTTCCCGCCGATCCTCTCGGTGAGCGGGATGGCGTTCGGCGGCGAATATACCGAAAGCCAGGGCTAGTTTTTACTTGTCGATGACGGCGGAGGCGACAACACCGTCTCCGTCGTAGAGAACCAGGATTTGCCCCGGTGTCGATGCGAACTGGGGCTCTTCGAATTCTACGGAGATACTGTCGTTTTCGAGCTGAGTGATGTGCGCGGGTGCGCCCTTGTGCCCGAGCCTGATCTGCGCGGACAGCTTGCCTGTAAGCAGGGAAGAGTCGCGGTCGACCATTAGGTTCAGGTTTACGGCGTGGACCTGGTGGCACTGCAGGGTGCTGCGTGGTCCGAGGACGACGCGGTTGTTCTTGGCGTCGATGCTCACGACGAACAGGGGTTCCGGCTGGCCGCCGATGTTTAGCCCCTTGCGTTGCCCGATGGTGTAGTGGACGATTCCCTTGTGCTTGCCGAGGACCTTGCCGTTGATGTCCACGAAGTCGCCGGGGACGTTGTCGCTCTCGTCGAAGAGTACGGAGTAGTCTCCGCATTCGAGGAAGTCCTGGCTTTCCTTCTTGTCGGCGTAGTCGTTCCAGCCGAGGTCGCGGGCCAGGTTCTTCACGTCTTCCTTGTGCATGCCGCCGAGCGGGAAGATGACGGTGGAAAGCTGGTCCATGCTCAGTCTCGAAAGGAAGTACGACTGGTCCTTAGAATTGTCGGCGGCACGGTAGAGGAACGGCCTGTCGGGGGTGGTAAATTCGAGGCGCGCGTAGTGGCCGGTGGCGAATCGGTCGAAGGCGATTCCCATCTTGCGTGCGGTATGCAGGAGGGCGCCGAACTTGATGGTCTGATTGCAGCGGACGCAGGGGTTGGGGGTGCGGCCCGCGCGGTATTCGCTGCGGAAATAGTCGAGCACCTGGCGCTTGTATTCGTCGGAGACGGGGACGGTGTAGTGCGGGATTCCCATGCGTTTCGCGATTTCCTGCGCCTCGGCGATGCTTTCGTCCTCGTTGGGGCCGAAGCATCCGGAACGGCCCTCGATCTTGGGCATGCCGGGGATGGAGTTGTCCCATGTGGACATGGTGATGCCCACGACGTTGTAGCCCTGCTGCTTGAGGGTCCAGGCGGCGAGCGAGGAGTCGACTCCTCCGGAAAGCCCTACGGCGACGGTTTGCTTCTCTATTTCCATACCAAAAATATAGAAAAGAAGAAAGGCGGGCATTTTTGCGAAAATTTCTGAACCGCGCGGGCGGATAGAAATGTATTTTACGGATATGGTGAAAAAACTTGTTGACGCTCTTGATTCCGTGCTGCTTGGAAAGCACGATTCCGTTGAACTGCTTGTGATGGCGCTCCTTGCCGATGGCCACGTGCTGATCGAGGATGTGCCCGGCACGGGCAAGACGACGCTCGCGAAGGCGCTGGCGGCGGCTGTCGGTGCCGACTTCGCGCGTATCCAGTTCACGCCCGACCTTTTGCCCGCCGACGTGACGGGAGGTGCGGTGTTCAAGGCGAATACGGGCGAGTTCGAAATTCGCAAGGGACCCGTGTTTACCCAGGTGCTCCTGGCCGATGAAATCAACCGAGCCTCGCCGCGCACGCAGAGCGCCCTCCTGGAAGCGATGGAAGAGCGGCAGGTGAGCCTCGAGGGCGAACGCCACGCGCTGCCCGAACTCTTCATGGTGCTCGCGACCGAGAACCCGGTGGAATTCCACGGGGTTTTCCCGCTTCCCGAGGCGCAGATGGACCGCTTCATGATACGGCTTTCGCTCGGCTACCCCACGGCGGAGACAGAACTCGACATCGTGAGGAGCCACCGCGCGGGGCGGCCTTTGGCAAAGCTCGGCGCGGTGACGTCGCCGGAAGGCGTCCTGGACGCGCGGGCCCAGGTGCGGGATGTCCATGTCGACGAGTCGCTGGAACGCTATGCGGTGTCGCTCGTGCAGGCGACGCGCGGCGATGCGGGGGTGCGGCTTGCCGCAAGCCCGCGTGCGGGTATCAACCTGCTGGCGATGGCGCGAGCCTGCGCCTATGTCGCGGGGCGCGATTTCGTGAACCCCGATGATATCCAGAGGGTATTCTACCCCGTGATGGAACACCGCGTGTTCGCGAAGGAGAGCGCGCCCGGCGCTTCGCATGCCATTCTCTCGGGAATCCTCTCGCAAACGTCTATCCCCAGGTAAGCTTGAGGCAGTCGTTTTTCAAGTGGTTTCTGGATTCTATCCCCAGGACTCCGCGCCGTGCCGGAATCCTGATGCGGCTCTATTACCTGTGGCGCGAACGCTTCACCTATGCGGGCCGCGCCTGTGCGAGCCTGTTCCTGTTTTCGCTGGTGGTGGGCTTTGTCGCGAATTTCTGGCTGCCGTGGGTTTTCTCGGGAGTCTGCTTCCTCTTCATGCTGACGCTTGTCCCGTCGCTTTTCATGACGGCGCGCAAGACCCGTATCGAAGGCCGCGGTATCCGCGTCGTGAATGCGGTGGAAGGGAATGTCGCGCATGTCGAGCTCCAGTTCCGCGCCCTGAGTCCTCTTGACTACGCGACGCTTTCTTGCGAACGGATAGATACTTCGCTTGTCTGCAAGGAATCCGGGCCCGCGACGCTATGCGCGCCCGGGAGCGACCATACGCTGCGTTGCGATATAGCTACGTCGCGCCGCGGGGCCTTCGTGATTCCGCGCGTGTCGCTTGTCGTTCCCGAGATCAGGGGAATGCTCTGCTGGCCCTTTGTCTGCGGGGAAGCCGAACTTCTCGTGTACCCGCGCGAGATTGCGTTGCGTTCGTTTGCCTATCTCACGATGGGGAAGAACGGCCAGGCGTTCGCCCCGCTCCTCATGCCGGATTTCGGACGCGGACTCGACTTTGTGGGCGTGCGCGAATACCGCGAAGGCGATTCCCTGCGCGATTTGCACCACAAGGCGTTCGCACGCTACGGTCGCCCTTTCACCAAGGAATTCGAGGTGGAACGCGGTGCGGGTGTCGTGCTTGTCGTTGATGTCGCCGCGCGCTCGATACAGGAAAAGTACCGCGTGGAACCCTTGATCCGGCTAGCGGCCGGCGTTTGCCATTGGCTGTGCGAGCGTGGAATCCTCGGTAGGCTCTTCATTTGCGACAGCGAGATTGCGCTGAATGCGGACAGCCGCTTCGACGCTTGCCTGGAGGCCTTGGCGCGCATCCCGCGTGCGGAAGTATTCGAAAGGTGGGTTCGCGGCTCGTCTGCAAGATCGCCTGCAGGTAAAGTCTGGTCGCCCGCGGCCCGCCCGATGGGACCAGTGCTTCGGCTGGGGCTTGAGGTGGAATCAAACCCGCTTGTCCATAAGCAGGTTGTTGTAGCCTCGTCGGCTGCGAAGGAATGTGCGGAAGACGCGCTGTTTGTCGACTTGGATAGGCTTGATGCGGAGGGGGTGGCGCTATGAAAAAATTCACCCTGCGCGAATGGGCGAAGTTGCTTCTCCTTGGCATGACTAGCATCAACCTGGGATTCTCTTCGGGGTTGGTTTGGCTGGGCTTTATTTTCTTTGCGGCTTTCATGGTGGTGTTTTTCCGCAACGATGCCTCGCGCAATCCTGTGTACCGCAAGTCGATAGCCTACGGGCTGATTGTTCCCTTTGCCATCTGGTGGGTGCTTAGCCCGCAGGCGGAATATGGAATTTCTCCATGGCTGGTGTATATTCCCGCATATTATCTCTTGTCGCTTGCTTTGTTGCAGATGCGAAGTCTAGGCAATGGCGGACACGATGTCTTTATCCTCTTCAATGGCGTGGCGGCGATGCTGTTGAGCTGCTATCAGGGGTATGGAAACGGAGCTGCGGCGGTCCTTGTAGCGCTCTTGATCCTTGTCCATGCCTACGCCAGGCCCCGAGTCAAGTGGTGGAAACATGCGCTGTTTCTGCTCCTTTTGGCGGGCTTCTCCGCCATCTCGTATGCGGGATTCCAGTACTGGCGTCATCACCGCAGCTACAGCGCCGAGCGCATGGCGAACTACTATGAGAAACGCAACCTGATGGGCTTTGACCCTGTGGTAAAGCTCGGGTCGTTCGAATCCAACTTTGCAGGCAAGTACAACCGCGAGGTCGTATTGCGCGTGTGGGATACTCTCGCTCCGAAGTATATGCGCGCAGCCGTGTACGAAAAATACGTGGGTGGCATCTGGAAACTTCCGGCACACCACGACCGCATGCTCTACGCTTCGCGCTACAAGGTGGATTACGCCGTGTTCGAAACCCGCGATTCCGTGTCGTCTGCCGATAGCACGCGCCCGGTGTGGGTGCAATCCTCGCTCGACAATTTCGGGTTTATTTTCGCCCCTTACCATGCCGTTGCTGTTGCCGCGAAGAATGCGGATTCCGTGGAGTATTTCAAGTCGAATGTGTTCAAGCAGGGCGAAACCCGGCGGGGAGACTGGTTCTACTATATGCCGCTGCCGAGCGGCCCCACGGGGCCGTACGTCATGGGTACGTACGCTAGCGATACGCCGGACAGTTCCTACCTGCAGGTCTTTGCTCCCCTCGCAGGCTTCCTTGATACGGTTGCGATGGAAATGGGGCTCGACACGATTCCCGAGAAACCGGCTATAATGAAACCTTCTAGATATTCTGACGCGATAAGCTCCTATTTCCTGAACCATTTTGCGTATTCCTTGAAGGTCGACGAATCCAAGGTGGCTGCCGCCAAGTTGGGCGCGAAGGCTGACCCGCTTCGGGTTTTCTGGGCGACCCGCTCCGGCTATTGCGAGTATTATGCAACGTTGTCTGTGCTCCTGTTGCGCCGTGCTGGAATCAAGGCTCGTTATGTGACGGGTTTTGCCCGCCCGGAAGTCGAACCGGGACGCCCGTACGCCATATTCCGCCGCAACTCGTCGCATGCATGGGTAGAAATGCGTAACATGGGAACCTGGGCAACGTTTGACCCGACGCCTCCGCTGTTCGTGATGAAGGTGGAACGCCCCTCCTGGTTTGACATGAAGTTTGAATGGGTGCGTGCGCGTGCGGCCCGCGTTTTCCACGTGTTGCGCGATGGGGAATGGAGGCTTGCCTTGAATTCCTGGCAGGATGCCGTGCAGAATATCCTTTCGGGGGCCGCTCTCTATGTGGTTCTCGGGTGCATCGCGCTTGCGGTTATTGCTTTCAGGTTCGTGCGGGTGCTTCGCCGCCGCAGGTCGAATGCGGGTTATGCGCAGTCCGTGCAGCACTGGGTCAAGGGGCTCGATTCCGCCGAAAAATCGCTCGCGAGAATCGGGCTTGTGCGCCATCCCGGCGAGACTGTCGGGGCGTTCTTGCGTAGGCTTGAATGCGATGCGTCGGTATCACAAAAAGAGCGCGCCCTCTTCGAGCGTGCCCTGGATGTAATTCGCGACTACGAGAAGAACCGCTGGCGCCGTTAGTTTGCCGCGCGGATGTAGTATTCCGTCGCGTTCTTGTTGGTGAGCGGGTCCGTCATGTCGTTCACATGGAACAGGAGTCCGTGAAAGTCCATGTAGGTGTCGTTGATGGTCGGCGTGACCGTGTAGCTTCCTTCGACGGGTTCGCCGCAACGGGAAATGTCGATTTTGATGTTAAGGTTCGCGCCTGCGATTTCCCATGTTCCGAACGAACTCTGCCCGGCACATCCGCGGCCCGCCATTTCGGATTCGGTCGTGTTGGAGGTGCAGGTGAAGGTGAACTTGCCGTCCTTGGTAAACTCGATCGTGCTCGGTGTTGTACCGAAGTCGATGTGGACGCTGCTCAGGTCGAGTGTCTTGATGGCCTGGAGGTTCCAGGTGCCGACGAGGCAGTCCTTGCTCAGACCGTTGGCGCACTTTTCGACCATGGTCGGTTCGGGGTCGTCTCCACAGGCAGAAAGGAGCGAGAGGCTTGCTGCGGCAAGGGCGGTCAGGAAAATTTTTTTCATAGAACTTCTCCGGATAGTGTTTTTAGGGAATATATATAAAACTTTTGCAACTAGCTAGTCGACATATCTTTTTTTGATGTTATTGAGCCTTAAAAAGGGGCTGGTGTTGCTTTTTTATACAACGGAATCTGGATTCTAGGCTCGATTATCGAGCGTTTATGATTTATTTTACATGGTGACGGGCTGGTTACCTGTCTATGTTATGGAGTATAAAATGAATCTAAAGAAAATTGCACTCGCAGCGTGCGTTGCTTCGGCTGTATACGCAGCGCCGGACCCGAATTTCCATATCTATCTCGCGTTTGGCCAGTCCAACATGGAAGGTCAGGGCGATATCGGGAATCAGGACACGACGGTTGACAAACGTTTCCAGGTTCTCTGGGCGGCCGATAACGGCTCCTGTTCTGGGAAGACCAAGGGCAAATGGTCTACTGCCGTTCCGCCGCTGGCCCATTGCCAGGGCGCGAAGCTCGGCCCCACGGACTACTTCGGCCGTACCATGGTCGAAAAGACGGATCCCCAGATCAAGGTGGGTGTCATCGTGGTGGCTGTCGCGGGGTGCAGTATTGACCTGTTTGACAAGGACAACTACGCAAATTATGCGAGGACGCAGCAGAGCTGGATGACCCAGCGAATCAACACCTATGGCGGCAATCCCTACGGTCGCATGATCGAGATGGCCAAGAAGGCCCAGGAAGAAGGCGTCATCAAGGGCATTATCTTCCACCAGGGCGAAACGGATGCCGGTAACGGCCAGTGGCCCTCCAAGGTCAAGAAGGTCTACGACAACATTATCAAGGATCTGGGTCTCGGTAGCGACATTCCGTTCCTCGCTGGCGAAGTTCTGCGCAGCGGCGTAAGCAGCGGTGCCAACAACAACATCGCAAAGCTCCCGCAGCAGTCCAAGAACTTCTACGTAGTCTCTTCCGAGGGCTTCAACCAGGCATTGGGCGATGGCCAGAACGTGCACTTTACCTCGCAGGAATACCGCGACTTCGGCAAGCGCTATGCCGAAAAGATGATCGAGGTGCTGGGCGACAAGATCAAGCCTGCGACCGCGGCCGCGTCAAGCAGTTCCGAGGCGAAGTCAAGCAGCAGCCATCAGGCAGAAAGTTCGTCGAGCGCGGCGTCCAGTTCCAGCCATCACAATTGGTCCTGGCCGAAATCTTCTGCGACGGATGCCATTGATTTGCAACAGGCTCAGTCCGGAATCATCGGAAAGGTAGTCGTGAAGGATAACCGCGTGTCCGTCCCGGTCATGGCGTCCGCGAACCGCATTGTCGCGAAGGTCTACAGTTTGCTTGGAAACGAGGTCCTTGACTTTGGCAGCAGCTATGCCGGTGGCATGCTCGGGTTCGATTCCGCGATGCTTCCGTCTGGAAACTACATTGTTTCTGTCGAGGTGGGCGCTGTTCGCTCGGTGCAGAAGTTGAAGATTAAGTAAAAATCACCTCTTTGGGGTTCGGTTGGAGAAGCAACCAGGGGTGGTGATGAGGCCTAGGCGATGGAAACTACGCTTAGGCCTTTTTCGTTGACCTTGAACTTGATTTCCTTGCCTGCGAAAGGAAACCCGTAAATGCGTTCGGGGTCGTCTTGGTAATGCGGGCGCGGGTCTTGCGCGAGGACTTCCCTGAGTGCGTCCATTTTTCCTGCAGGAAGAGCGTCTGCGAGTTCCGCGGGAACGACCACGGGGAGCTTGTCTTCGGCGACTGCCGTGGCGAAACCTCCCTTCGCATCGGAGATGGCGTCCGCGTACGGCAGGTAGGGCTTGATATCCACGATGGGGGTGCCGTCCATGAGGTCTGCGCCGCTCACGACAATTTCGGGCCCGTCGCAACCTTCTAGCCGGATTTCCTCGATTTTCACGCAACTCATTGCGATGGGGTTGGGGCGGAAACTGCTGCGGGTCGCGAATACCCCGAGCCGAGTGTTGCCTCCGAGTCTGGGCGGCCGCACGGTCGGTTTCCAGGTGTCGCGCACGTTCTCCGAGAAAATCCAGAGGAGCCACAGGTGGCTGAATCCGTCAAGTCCACGCAGGGCATCGGCGTTGCGGAATTCTGGTTCGAAACGGATCGTGGAACGCAGCGCGGGAACTATCCCGCTCTGCCTCGGAATCCCGAATTTTTCGGGAAAGTCGCTTTCGATTCGCGCGATGACCTTTAGTTCCAGACTATCCATGACGGAAAATATCTAATAATTTTTTTGCCGCCGTGCTTTTTTACGGATCTTTCGGGGCCGGATTGTTGTAGTTAACGGCATTCCTGCGCTTGAGTTCCTTGTTCAGCGGCCAGTAGATGAAGGCGAACAGGATGTAGCCGCACAGGAGCACAATCCAGTGGTTCAGGTGCAGGAAAATTTCCAGGTAGCGCATCTCGATGAACATGAAGGGGCCCGCGATGAGGAATAGCGGGAGCTGCCTGCACTGGTCACCCAGCGAAAAGCGGCTCTCGTAGCTCACGATGGAGTTCATCATCGGAAAACTTGTGCAGAACCCGCCCATGAGCCTCTTGATGACCATGAGCCCGGCGACTACGCCCGCGATGGCCGGGGCCTTGATGTAGACGGGGAGGGGCGTCTTGTAACGCACACCGGACTTGTATTTCTGTTTTTGGAAGAGGATTACGCCTACGGTGAAATCAAATGCGCACGCCCCGAGGAACATGGCTTCGGTATCGGGGACTATGGGCATGAGGAAGGTCCCGAGGGCGACAAAGCAGGCAAGACCGATCACGATGGAGGGAATAATCGGGATTTTGACCTTGTAGTGCATGATCCGCACGATATGTACGTACAGGAGGCACATGAAGCCCGAAATGGCGTTAGCTGCCCCCATCGGGAGACCGACGGCGATGTAGGCGAATCCGCAGGGGATGGGGATGGTGGCGGCGACGGCCTTGAGCTGGGGATCCTTGGTGTAGGCGCTGAAAACGCCCAAAGCGGTCACCATGAACACGAGCAGCCAGTCGTAAAACGCGAAATGGAAATTGAGGTTTTCCAACATGGAGGGAAAATTTAAAAATTTTACTCCTTTTTCGGCTTTTTCGGTATAGATTTCTTTATAAGGTCGTCGGATGCCGGCCAGGTCTAGTAAAAAAGAGGTCTCTATGCTTACTATTCCATGCTATTGGTATTTGGTTCCGGTCGCAGCGCTGGTGGCGCTCGCCATGGCGTTCTTCTTCTACCGCTTCATGAAACGGCAACCCGACGGCAATAAGAAAATGAAGGCGATTGCGCATTTCGTGCGCGTGGGCGCGTTTGCCTACCTCCGGCGGCAGTACAAGACGGTCTCTATCGTGTTTGCCGTGCTTTTCGTGGTGTTCGTGGTGCTAGCTGTCATGGGCATCCAGAACCCGTTTGTGCCGGTGGCATTCCTGACGGGCGGCTTCTTCAGTGGGCTCTGCGGTTTTTTGGGCATGAAAACTGCGACCTACGCGAGTTCCAGGACGGCGAACGGTGCCATCAGCAGCCTGAACCGCGGGCTTGTTATCGCGTTCCGTAGCGGGGCTGTGATGGGGCTCGTGGTCGTTGGTTTTGGCCTGCTCGATATTTCGGCCTGGTTCTTTGCGCTCAACTACATTTACGACCACAACGTGTGGAACTTCGGTGCCGATGTGGCCGCAAAGCTCTCGCTCGGGGCCTGGAGCACCGATATGGTGAATAACGCCGAATGGGCGCACGCGAAGATGGTGGAAATCACCACGACCATGCTTACCTTCGGGATGGGTGCTTCCCTGCAGGCGCTGTTCGCCCGCGTGGGTGGAGGCATTTACACGAAGGCGGCCGATGTCGGCGCCGACCTTGTGGGCAAGGTCGAGGCGGGCATCCCCGAGGATGATCCGCGCAACCCGGCGACCATTGCGGATAACGTCGGTGACAACGTGGGGGATGTCGCCGGGATGGGCGCCGACCTCTACGAATCTTACTGCGGGTCCATACTCTCGACGGCTGCCCTTGGGGCGGCCCTCCCGATGGGCGGCATGAAGCTCGTAATCGCCCCGATGGTGGTGGCGGCAATCGGCATCCTTCTTTCGCTCGTGGGTATATTTGCGGTCCGCACGAAGGAAACTGCCGACACGAAGTCGCTGTTGCGTTCTCTCCTTACGGGAACGCTCGGCTCCTCGGTGCTTATCCTCGTGGCGCTCCTCGTGCTCGTGAAACTCGACTTCATATCGATGGGCATATTCGGCTCCGTGCTTTCGGGCCTTGCCGCGGGTATCCTTATCGGGCAGTTTACCGAGTACTACACTTCCGATGCGTACAAGCCCACGCGCGGCATTGCGGGCCAGGCGAAACTCGGGGCCGCGACTACGATTATCGACGGCATTTCCGTGGGCATGTTCTCCACGGGGCTCCCGGTGGTGACGATTGTGGTGGGTATCATCTTCTCGTTCGGCTGCTCCGGCGGTTTCGAGAACATGGCGATGGGCCTCTACGGCGTGGGCTTTGCCGCGGTAGGCATGCTGAGCACGCTCGGCATCACGCTTGCGACCGATGCCTTCGGGCCGATTGCCGACAATGCGGGCGGTAACGCCGAGATGGCGGGCCTCGACCCTGAAGTGCGTGCCCGTACCGACGAACTCGACATGCTGGGCAACACGACCGCCGCGACGGGCAAGGGATTCGCGATTGGCTCTGCCGCCCTTACCGCGATGGCGCTTCTTGCATCCTACGTGGAAGAAGTGAAGATCTGGCTCGGGCACCTCGCGACCTCTGCGGAGGGCGTGTGGAAGGTGGGTTCCGTCGCGTTTGCAAACGGCGCGAACGACCTTGCCAATGCGCTTTCGGGTGTCGCGGGCGTCAAGTTCCTGGATGGCGGCACGCGCGCGATTGCCGAGAACGGCGACCTGCTCGGTATGGTCGCGAGCAAGGTGAACTATGCGGACTTCATGCAGATTTACAACCTGAACCTGATGAACCCCATGCTGCTCGGCGGCCTGTTCATCGGCGCGATGATGACGTTCGTGTTCTGTGCGCTCACCATCAAGGCGGTGGGGCGTGCGGCCAGCGCGATGGTGGAGGAGGTGCGCCGCCAGTTCCGCGAGATTCCGGGAATCATGGAGGGCACCGCCGAGCCGAACTACGCGCGCTGCGTGGATATCTCGACGACGGGTGCCCAGCACGAGATGATCGTGCCGTCTATTCTTGCGGTGATCGTGCCCGTGCTGGTGGGCCTATTCATGGGTGTAGCGGGCGTGTTCGGGCTGTTGGCCGGCGGGCTTGCGAGCGGGTTTGCGCTTGCCACCATGCTTAATAACTCGGGTGGTGCCTGGGACAACGCGAAAAAGTTTGTCGAGAAGGGCAACTATGGTGGCAAGGGCTCCGATACGCACAAGGCTGCTGTGGTGGGCGATACCGTAGGCGACCCGTTCAAGGATACCGCAGGTCCCTCGCTCAACATCCTCATCAAGCTCATGACCATGGTGAGCGTCGTGTTCGCCGGCGTCATCGTCCGCTTTGGAGATATGTTTTTCTGATTGCTCTTGACTCTAAATTCCTCTTTATTATATTTTTGAAATATAATAGGAGGAAATATGACAAATTTATGGTGTCATCCTGGACTGTTGTCATCCTCGCGAAGGCGAGGATCCATACATTTTGCATTTGCACTTTTCTTGGCGTTTTTCTTTGTCGCCTGTAGCGATGATGACAGCGATTTTGCGACGAAGCCTTCGGGAGATTCGTCTTCTTCAGTCAAGTCCAGCAGCTCGGCGAAGTCGTCGGGTTCTGAAGAAAAAAAGAATCAGTGTAATGTCGAAACAGATAAGAACTGCATTAAGGACGACCGTGACGGTCAGACCTACAGGACGGTGAAGATTGGTGACCAGGTATGGATGGCAGAAAACCTCAACTATGCATACACAGACGTTCCCTATGACTTTGGCTTCAACCGCTCTGATTCAACTAGCTGGTGCTACGATAATGCTGCAAAGAATTGCTCCGATTACGGTCGCTTATATACTTGGGCGGCTGCCATGGACAGCGTAGGCACCTGGAGTACGAGCGGCAAGGGTTGTGGTTATGGCTCGACATGCTCGCCGACTGACCCTGTGCGTGGTATATGCCCCGAGGGATGGCACTTGCCGAGCAAAGCGGAATGGGAAACATTGGCCGCTGCAGTCGGGGGTATATCGACCGCCTGCACAAAACTCAAGTCTACGTCCGGGTGGTATGAGAGTGGCAACGGAACGGATGAATTCGGCTTCACGGCTATTCCTGCAGGAATCCGTTCCCACGAATATGGGAAATTTCAAGCAAAGGGTAAGGAGTTGCACTTCTGGACTTCTATAGAATACGATGGTCCTACGGAATATGCTGAAAAAAATGCGTACTCGATTTACTTGGGCTATGCTTATGAGTTTGTGCATCCGTTTTTTCACTATAAAGATATCGGGTTCTCCGTCCGTTGCGTGAAGGACTAATTCTATATTTGCCCGCGATGAAAATCCTGTTCACAGACCTTGACGGCACGCTCCTGACCGACGACAAGCGCATTTCGGAAACCGACATGCGCTCTATCCGCGCGATGATCGATGCGGGCCACAAGTTCGTGATGACTACGGGCCGGCCGCTCACGAGCGTCAAGCAGTTGGCGGAACAGTACGGGTTCCTGGAACCGGGATTCTTCCTCGTGAGTTTCAACGGCGGGCTCATCTACGATTGCGGCGAAAAGAAGCCGATTCTCACGCGGTACATTCCCGTCGACGAAGTCAAGGCCATCATGGATGCCGCGCACGCCCGCGGGATGCACGCGCACACCTACTCGGGCGACCTCGTTGTCTCGGAATACGAGACGGAACAGCTCAAGACGTATTGCCGCCTGATGAAGATGGATTACGTTGTCGTGAAGAACATCCGCGAGTATTACGGCGAGTTCGTCAATGTAGTGGTGAAGCCGCCCATCAAGGTGAATATCATTACGCCTTTCGAACATTCTGGCCTCGTGGATTTCCGCACCGAGATGCGCAAGACTACCGAGGGCAAGCTCTTTGACGTGTTCAGCAAGCCCGAGATGCTCGAGTTTTCGCACATGCAGAGCAACAAGGGAGCTGCGGTACGCTTTATGGCCGACTTTTACAAGGTGCCGGTTGCCGATACGATTGCGGTGGGCGACGAAGAGAATGATTGCCCGATGATAGAGGCGGCAGGTACCGGTGTCGCGATGGCAAACGCCTCGCAGGTGGCTAAAGACATTGCCGACTACGTGACGGTAAACGACAACAACCATTCGGGAATCACCGAGGTTATCGAGAAGTTCGTGCTGGCCCGTTAATAGCCCCGTTTGCCGCTTGTTTTTGATTCTTTGGGTTGCCTAAGGCAAAAAATTTTTCTCTATTTGGTGCGTCTTGACGTTCGTGGACCCGTTTTCGGCTTAAATGAGCAGATTTCGGGGCCGTATACGAACGCCGTTTATTATACGAGGTCTATTTGGTTAACCAGAAACTGGATACGCTTATCGCCGAGGCTTGCGAGGCTGCTGGCGTGACACTAGTGGAACAGGACATGTTCCGTGCCGGGAAGCGCAAGACGCTGCGCCTTTACATAGACAAACCCGAAGGGGTCTCGATTGACGACTGCTCGAACGTGAGCCGTCACCTTTCTGACGCCCTTGACCTTGACCCTGAGATTATTGAGGGGGCCTACACGCTCGAAGTGTCGTCTCCCGGGTTGGACCGCCCCCTCAAGTCGGTCGCTGATTTTACACGCAACATTGGTCGTTTTTTGCGGGTGACCCGCAGCACCGGAAAGCCCGTGACAGGCAAGCTCAAGGCTTGCGATGAAGAAAGTTTGACGCTCACCCTCAAGGGAAATGCCGGCGATATCGTCGTGCCGCGCTCCGAGGTGCTTGTGGCGAAAGTGGATGTACAAATATAATAGGAAGGTCTAGAATGGCTAAAATTAAAGAACCCAAGGTCAATTTGGTTGAAGTGCTCAAGGAAGTGATGGATGCCAAGAACATGGACGACTCCGTCATCGAGGGAGCCCTCAAGCAGGCGTTGATTTCTGCTGCGCGCAAGTACCTGCACATCGACAAGAAGATTGAAGTCGACATCGACAAGGAAACGAACGAAATTCACGTGTTTCTCCGCGTTGAAGTTGTGGACGACTATCCGGACTACGACCCGAACATGACCGCCGAGGAAGTCGAGGAGATGGACGAAGGCTACATGCTTGTTGCCGAGGCCCAGGAATATAACGAAGATGCCCAGCCGGGTGACTTCCTCGAAATGGAAGTTCCGACCACCTCCTTCGGTCGCCAGGCCATCCAGACCGCCAAGCAGCTCCTGACCCAGCAAATCCGCGATGCCGAACGCCAGAAGATTACGGACACCTACCGCGGCCGCATCGGCACGATGATCAGCGGCGAAGTGCTCCGCCTCGAAGGCCGCAACGTGATTGTTTCCTTGGGCAAGCAGACCGAGGCCATGATTCCTCCCCGCGAACAGATTGGTCACGAACGCCTCGTGCAGGGCCAGTCCGTGAAGGCTGTCATCGCCCGCGTTGAAGATTCCGCGAAGAACGGCGCACAGGTCGTTCTTTCCCGCGCAAGTGGCGACTTCCTCAAGGAACTCTTCCGCCAGGAAGTCCCGGAAATTTACGATGGCTCCGTCGAAATCAAGGGTGTCGCCCGCGAACCGGGGTACCGTGCAAAGATTGCCGTATACTCCCGCGACGAGAAGATCGACCCGGTCGGCGCATGCGTCGGCATGAAGGGTGCTCGCGTGCAGACGATTGTCCGCGAACTCGGTAACGAACGCATCGACATCGTGCACTGGAATCCGAACATGGACGTGTTCATTACCCGTGCCCTCGCTCCGGCGAATGTCGTGAAGCTTTCCGAAGTCCCGGGCACGCGCCGTGTGGTGGTGGTCATCAATGACGACAATCTCGCGCAGGCTATCGGCAAGAACGGCCAGAACGTGAAGCTCGCTTCCCAGCTTGTGGAACGTGACCTCGACGTGTTCGGCGAGAAGGAATGGTCCGAGAAGGATGACGAGGCTAAGGCTCTCGTGCTCGCTCCGCGCCCGCAGGAACTGCGCCGTGCCGCCGCCCGCAAGGCCGATGCTCTCTTTGGCGATGCCGCCAAGCAGGAGAACGCTGCTGCCGAACCTCAGGAAGAGGCTGTGGCGGAAGCTCAGACCGAAGCTCAGGAGAACGAGTAGTCGCATCTCAGGAAAAGGGTTTTATAAACAGGCTAATTGATGAGTATTGAAGAACAAATTAAACCGATCGATTGGGCGAACAAGCACGGACTCAAGGTAGACGTGGTCATGAAGCTCCTGCGTGATGCGGGAGTCACCGTTCGTACCCATGTGTCCAAGGTGGATGCCGCCGATTTCGAGAAGATTGAAGAGGCCGCCGCTGCCGAAAAGCAGAAGCAGGACTCCCGTGCGAAGAACTTGAAGAAGGCGTCTTCTTCGGAGTCTGACGCAGCCCCTGCCGAGAAGAAGCCGACGACGACATCGACGACGAAAAACGGCGTGAAGGTAAGCCTCAAGAAGGCTGCAGTCAAGAAGGATTCGGCTGCGAAGGTTGCGAAACCCGCTGTGCCGAAGCCTTCGAAACCCGCTGCAGAAAAGCCTGCGGTCGAAAAGCCCGCGGCTCCCGCTCCGAAGCCGGATGCGGCTCCTGCTGCAGAACCCGTCGTCGCAAAGCCCGTAGAGAAGGCTCCCGAAAAGCCGGCTCCGGTGACTCCCGCACCCGCTGCTCCCGAAAAGCCTGTTGCAGCGCCTGTCGCCGAGGCCGAGCCGAAGCCAGAGGCGCCCAAGACGGATCCCAAGCCTGTTGCGGCTCCCGCCCCGAAGCCTGCCGCTCCGGCACCGGCCGCGCCAACGATGATGACGGCCAATACCGAACTCAAGCAGCCGCCGATGAAGGCCCAGGTCTTCAAGCCCGATGCAGCAATCCTCGCACGTATCGCGAAGAGCCAGCAGCAACAGCAGGGTGGCCGCGGTCCGGGTGGCAACCGCCGTCCTGGCGGACGCCCGCAGGGCAATGCCCAGGGTTACACCGGTTCGTTCGGCCCGCGCGGCAACAACGACAACCGCGGTCGCCAAGGCGGCCAGAATGCAAGTTCCTCCCGCGGCGGCTACACCGGCCGTAACGGCGGGTTCTCCAGCGGTTCCATGCAGGAGGCGTTCAACGCGAGCGCATCCGGGATGGGCGCGCAGAATGCCGGCAAGGGCGGCAACGCTCAGGGCAAGGGCCAGAATGGCCGTCACGGCAACGACAAGAACCGCCGTGGCAACAGCCGTGACCGCCAGGAACAGCAGAAAGAACAGCAGCAGGAAATGGTACGCCAGAACGTCTCGCGCGTGATGGCCGACCTTTCCAAGAAGCCTGTCAAGAAAGTTTATCGCAAGGAACACAACGACAACGATTCCGGCGAAGAGAAGAAAATTCTCAAGACCTCCGACTTCATTACCGTGGGCGAACTCGCCGGCCTCATGGACCAGATGCCCGCCCGCGTGATTGCGAAGTGCATGGAGATGGGCATGATGGTGACCATCAACGCCCGCCTCGATTTCGAGACCATCCAGATTCTTGCAGACGAGTTCGGCTACGAGGCCCAGCTCATGGAAGAATACGAAGAGGAAGCTCTCGGCGTGGAAGAGGAATCCCAGGAAAACCTGAAGCCGCGCCATCCGGTGGTGACCGTGATGGGCCACGTGGACCACGGTAAGACTTCTCTCCTCGACTGGATCCGCAAGACCCACGTGGTTTCTGGCGAATCGGGTGGCATTACCCAGCACATCGGTGCATACGAAGTAACGACGGCCCAGGGCAAGGTGACCTTCCTCGATACTCCGGGTCACGAGGCGTTCAGCGCCATGCGTGCCCGCGGTTCCCAGGTGACCGACGTGATTGTGCTCGTTGTGGCTGCCGACTCCATGGTGATGCCCCAGACGGTTGAATGTATTGAACTTGCTAAGCGCGAGAAGGTCCCGATGGTTGTCGCCATCACGAAGATTGACCTTCCGACGGCGAACCCCGACAAGATCCGCGCCCAGCTCGCTGAACGCGGCGTGGAAGTGGAACAGTGGGGTGGCCAGACGAGCTGTGTGGAAGTCTCTGCCCGTACGGGCCAGGGCATGGACCAACTCCTGGAAACGCTCGCGCTCGAAGCCGAAGTTCAGGAACTCAAGGCGAACCCGGACGCTCACGCCCGTGGCGCTGTCGTGGAATCCAAGCTCGACGTGGGCAAGGGCTCCATGGCTACGATCCTTGTGCAGAACGGTACGCTCCATGTGGGTGACCCGTTTGTTTGCGGTATCTACGCCGGTCGCGTGCGCGCCATGTTCAACGAACGTGGCGAGCAGCTCAAGGCCGTGCCGCCTTCCAGCCCCTGCCAGGTGCTCGGCTTCGACGGTACGCCGCAGGCCGGTGACGACCTCATCGTGGTCGACGACGAAAAGACGGCACGTGAGATCGCGAGCAAGCGCCGCATGGCGGCCCGCGAACGCGACCTGCGCGCCCGCAAGACCGTTTCTCTCGAGAACTCCTTCAACGACAAGAAGGAAGGCAAGCTCTCCGAACTCAACCTCATCGTCAAGGCCGACGTGGGTGGTTCTGCCGAAGCTCTTGCCGCATCCCTCGAAAAGCTTACCAACAGGGAAGTGCGCGTCAACATCATCCGCAAGGGTGTGGGTACCATTACGGAATCCGATATCCTGCTTGCGACGACCGCATCTGCCATCATCGTCTCGTTCCACCTGATGCCCTCGCTCTCTATCCGCGAGATGGCGCAGAAGGAAGGCATCGAAATCCGCAACTACCGCGTGATTTACGACTGCATCGAGGATATCAAGAACGCCGTGGAAGGCCTCCTCAAGCCGATTATGCGCGAGGAACTTTCGGGCGAAGCCGAAATCCGCCAGGTGTTCAAGATTCCGAAGATCGGCCTCATCGCCGGCTGTATGGTTACCGACGGCGAAGTGGACCGCACCTCTCACGTTCGCGTGTACCGCAACGGCGTGGAACTCGGTACGACCGTGGTCCAGTCGCTCAAGCGCATGAAGGACGACGTCAAGTCTGTCGCTCGTGGCTTCGAGTGCGGTATCGGCCTCAAGGGCTACGACGATATCAAGGAAGGCGACAGCCTCATCTTCTTCAAGGAAGTCAAGGTTGCCCGTACGCTTGAAGACGTCGCCCGCGAAGAAGCCGAAGAGAAGGCCAAGAAGGCTGCCGAGGAAAAGGACGCCTAATGAGCCGCAGAACAGACAGACTGGGCGAACAGTTCCGCGAGGAAATCGGAAAGCTTTTGCAGAAAGGCTTGAAGGATCCTCGCGTGAGCAGCCTTGCGAGCATTACCCGCGTGACGATTACCGAGGACCTGAGCTATGCGAAGATTCTCGTGTCCGTCATGGGTACCGACAAGGAAAAGACCGATTCCCTGATAGGCCTCAACAATTCCGCGGGCTTTATCCGCGGCGTGCTGGGCAAGTCGCTCAAGATACGCAAGATTCCCGAACTGAAGTTCGTGCTGGACGAGAACCTGGAACATGCGATGCACATCGAGGAAATCCTCGCCGAGCTGAAGCAGAAAGGGGAACTCTAGTTGGCTCCTTCGGGATTCATCCTGCTGGACAAAGCTGCCGGCGAAACATCGTTCAAGGCCCTTTTCCCGTTGAAAAGGGTCTTTTGTACTAAGCGCGTGGGGCATGCCGGAACGCTCGATTTGCGGGCGTCGGGACTGATTATCGCCGCCACCGGGCGTGCGACGCGCCTGTTGCCTTACGTGGAGGCGAAGGACAAGTGCTACACGTTCCGCCTGCATCTGGGCTACGAGACCGACACCCTCGAATGGGATGGAGACGTCGTGGAACAGGATGAGTCTTGTCATCCTGGAGCCGAAGAGGAGAACGATGAAAGTGTCATCCTGAGCGAAGCGCAGCGTAGTCGAAGGATCCAGGGCGGTTTAACTCGTGAAGATTTGGAAGCAATTCTCCCGCAGTTCACGGGCGACATAGACCAGGTTCCGCCCCGCTATTGCGCCGTGAAAATTGATGGCCGCCGCGCGAGCGACTGGGCCGAACGCGGCAAGGATTTCGAGATGAAGCCGCGCCGCATTCACATCGAATCGCTTAGGGTCGTGGGCGAGGGCGGCTTAACCGAAGGCTGCTCCGGCAAGGAATTTGCGACGTTCGATATCGAGTGTGTGTGCAGCAAGGGTACCTACGTGCGTGCGCTCGGGCGCGACATTGCCCGCGCTCTCGGGACTTGCGGGTGCGTCTCGCAGATTCGTCGCCACCGCATCGGGAAGGTTTCCGTGGAATCCGCCGTGCGCGGGGAAGACCTGACGCGCGAACACCTCAAGTCTGTGGAACAGGTGCTCGATTTTCCGGTTGTGAAGCTCGATGCAGACCAGATGGCGGTTATTCGCAAGGGCAACTGGATTCCGTGGCGCGAGCCCGTGGAAGGTGCCGAAAGGCAGCAGGGACGTGGCGACGACTGCGAAAGGCTCGTGTTCGCCGCCGATGCAAGCGGCAACGTGCTGAGCGTGTGCCGCTACGAACCGGGCCGAATCTGTCCGAAGATATATCTAGGGGAAGATGAGTAAGGAAGATCCCCGCCTTCGCGGGGATGACAAGGTAGGGAACGAATGTTGGTGAACGAGAAACAGAAAAGAGCCGTGACGATGGGAAATTTTGACGGGTGCCATCTGGGACACCAGGCGCTTTTCCGTACCCTGAAGGCCGTCGCCGAAGTGAACGGCTGGATTCCGACCGTCATCACCTTCGAACCCCATTCCAACTACGTGTTGCGCGGCCCCGGCGATCCGCTGCTCCTCACCACCACCGAAGAAAAACGCGAGTTCATTGAAAGTCTCGGGCTCGAATTTCTGGTGCTGCCGTTTACGCCCGAAGTCGCGAAACTCCCGTTCGATGAATTTGTCCGTAAGGAACTTATTGAGAAACGCGGCGTGTGCTCCATGTTCTTCGGGCACGACCACTGCTTTGGCGCGGGCGGCAAGGGCAACTACGAGACGATTACCGCCGCGTTCCCGGAACTCAGCACGCAGATGCTTTCCATCGTGCTGCACAAGGGCGAACGCGTGAGTTCTTCCGCCGTGCGCAACGCGCTATTGAACGGCGACGTTTCCCGCGCGCAGACATACCTCGGGCGACCCTACCGCCTCTCCGGAACCGTAGTCGTGGGCAAGCGCCTCGGGCATACCATCGGGTTCCCGACCGCGAATTTGCAGGTGGAACAGTACAAGTTTCTGCCGAAATCCGGCGTGTATGTGGCATCCGCGAGGCTTGCGGATGGCCGCATTTGCCGCGCCGTGGTGAATATCGGAGTGCAGCCCTCTGCGCCCGGGCCCCACCAGATGGCTATCGAGGCCTACCTTCTCGATTTTAGCGAGGATATCTACGGGCAGCACCTGGTGCTCGACCTGATGGCCTACCTGCGCCCCGAACAGAAATTTGCCAGCATGGAAGACCTCGTGCGCCAAATCGGCATGGACGCTGACACCGCCAAGAACTACAACGGAAACCACTGGGCCGAATAGAAACCTGGCCCACGCCGCCTAAAATTTCCTATGATTGGATGGGTATAGAGTGTTACCCGGAGTAAATAATGTTAGTACTAAAACAAGGTTTGCTGAAGTTTGTTTGGTTTTTCTTTGCGGTATGGTCTGCTGTCATCATTTCAATAATTGCGTATACATCAGTAGTCTATTTTACAAGCCCTTATGCTAGTAAGTTTATTGAAGCGTATGTCTTTTTCATATTGTTCATGATGCTATTGTACTTTTTATCATCAAAGTATATGTTGCTTCGCATAGCCAAGTCTGTTGAAAAAATAGATGAGGACAAATATCGGGTGCACACCTTGTTGAGTCATTATGACTTTTGCAAGAAAGACGTCATCTCTAGCAGATATGGCCAAATAAAAATCGATATATATAGCGGAAAAATACAATTGAAACCCGATGAATATATTGATACTACCCCAAAAGGAAATTTTTTAGAAGAAATGTTATCTCGTTAAGAGATTGATTCAAATTTTTTGTTTTGCTAAAAAGGTGAAGATGTAAATTTCTTTCTGTA
>NZ_DDQF01000016.1:191071-215745 GCF_002342555.1 Fibrobacter sp. UBA2449 | reverse complement strand
GTGAGGCCAATTATAGAATTTTCGGGGAGAATGTCAAGGGTTTTTCTCGAAAAAATTTCACTTTTTTTCACTTTTTTTGAAAAAACGGGATAAAAACAGCCCAAACCCACCTGCGGCACACTTTGTAAACATTCTATTCACAAGCATGTTAAAGCATAGGCGGATTATCTTTTGGAAAAAGCCAAAAAAAGACCGGCAAACCCGTCCGTTACCGCATAAGGGACGTCATTTTCTCTACGAGACGGCCGAGAGCAGTTGTCCTCCCGGCGTCTTTTTGCGAAAGAGCCCCGTGCAAGGAGCCCCTGCTTTCAAGGATTGCATACAAAATAACAGACCCGTCTTTCGAATCCAGCACCGTCACGCCGCACTTATAGGTAACCGCAAGCGATTCCTTTATTTTGTGCGTAAAAACATTTATCGGCGTAATGTAGATTTCGACGCTTCCGTCATCCGTATTTTCCCTTTCGCGCGGAAGGAGCAAACCCTCCAGGACAACGCTATCCGCGAGGGACGGACGCTTTCGCGACAAGGTTCGTGCAGAAGATTTCCAGAAGGAATCGTCCTTCATCTCGATGCTGATTTCCTTTCCGCCTGCGTTCGCTGACGAGACTTGCGCGATGGACGCCTCAAAATTTTTCCTGAAGTAATGTCCGAACCACTCTCCGAAATCTCCCCTATATTTGGGCCATGCAGCCTCGAACATTTCGTAATTGTCCAAGAAAGGTTCCGAGTAGAAAATTTTCACGCCGCGAACGGAAGCCCACCCACCCTGCAATTCACGTTCACTATAGACACAAGATTCGCACCTCGGATTTTCTATCGCGAGCGGATCCGACAACGGAGGCGGAGCGTCCACGCAACCAGCGAGAAAAAGAAGAATCGCCAACTTCCAGAAGGCATGATTTACTTTCACAAACAAACTTGTCATTTCACGGGTTCCTTCATCATGGATTTCGGGAATCCCGCCCTAAAGCCTAGCAAGATTTCCACCCGATGACCATAGCCTGTTTCCGGCCCATAGGACGGGAAGTTGTCGACTTCCGGCCTTCTTTCGTAAACCGCATCGGGAATATAGAGTTCGGCATTTTCCCAACTGAAAAAGTAGCGGGCGCGGACAACCATCTCGACAAAATCCGTCAGAGGAATCTTGAAGTCGAGTTGGCCTCCAACTTGCAATCCTATTCCCTGAATGAGATAGTCGCTATCCGATGTCGGCGTGTAGTCCGACACGACAATTCCCACAAGCAAATCAAGCGAAAGGCTATTATGCGCAAGCAGCACCCCGCCGATGTACGAATTCAGGCCTCCCATGACAATTCCAAAACCATGTCCCTCCATTTCATCGGACGTTCCCTTCCACAACGTTTTTTTCTGTCCTAGCCCCATGCCAAATCCAAAGCCCACCAGCGCGCGCCCCACCTGAAATTCGCCATAGAACGGAATTTCGAAAGGGACACTCACTGTTTCACCCAGGTTCCCGCCCATAAACACCGAACCGACACCAAGTCCCATCGAAAAAGCCAACCATTTTTGTTCGGATGCAACATTTCTTTTTTCACGCGCGGCAAATCCTTCGGGAACGTATTCTCGGACAAGGGCCCCGTATTCACTTTGCGGGTAGCGTCTAAGGAACCTGTCCCGTGCCGTTTCCATAAACTCGACAGAAGCCCCATACATGGATGTCCCGTGAGAATTCTGCCCTATTTCACATGCCTTCGCCAGAGAATTGGATACCAAAATTGCCTCCAGCACGATGCGGAAAGATTCTTTCAGTTCGCGAGGGACATCGAGAAGGGAGAACTCAAATTCAGCTTGATGGTAATCGATAGAATCGATTAGAAAATCGACTAGCGTCGAATCTTTTGCAAACGGATAGTTTCGATGCGCAAGGCTATCCTTTATGGACCTGGAATGTTCCAACAGGCGTACAAGTTCCTTCCACGACGCGGACTTGTCAAGGGAAACCTGCGCACTATACACATACAGCAAGAAGAGTTCGTCGTAGGAAAAGAGCGTTGCATGGGGATCTTCGGCAACGATGGTAGATTCGAGGCCAGTAAACGCGTCCCGCAAGGTTTTCGAAGCGGAATCTCCGAGGCATTCGCCACTTCGGATACATTTTTCTTGCGTCTGCAGTATGGAGGTTCGCTGTTCCAAAGATTTTGGCGAAAACACCACATCACTTGGAGAATCCCAATCGTAGGCAAAAGACGGAAGGATCGCCGCAAGAACTGCAAGGAACAATCTATAGAACACGTCACGCTCCATTCAACGCTTTCATGACAACGGATGCAGGCTTTTCGCCCCTATCAAGATCTACAGGAACGGATTCCACCTGCCAGCGGAACCACGTCAGCTGGCGTTTCGCGTAGTTGCGGGTCTTTCTTTTGACATCCTCGATGACACTTGCAATTTCGGATGTCGACTTAGCCTGCAAAAGTTCACGGTAGCCGAGGCTCTGCCACGCAGGAGCGTCTAGCGGGACAACTTTCGCAAGGGCCTGGATTTCGTCCATCCAGCCATCGGCAACCATCTGGTCTACGCGGACGTTGATCCGTCTGTACAGGTTTTCGCGTTCGCGTTGCAGCCAGAATACGGGAACCCTGCCGATGCCGCCTTCACGTTCTTTCTGCCATTCCGAAAGCCTGCGGCCGGTCGATTTCCAGACTTCAAGGATACGGATAATGCGCTGCGCATTGTTGGGATCGACTCCCGCCATGGCTTCGGGATCCACATTCCGCGCAAGTTCGAACAAACTATTCAGCCCCTCTTTTCGCGACGATTTCTCGAGTTCTTCTCGCACGTGGGCATCCACTTTCGGAATTTTCGGAAGGCCGAGCATGAGCGACTGGAGGTAGAGTCCCGTTCCGCCAACAAGAATGAACGAACGGTCCGGATGGCTAGCGAGCAGGCGACGAACATCGGAGCAGAATGAGCCCGCCGAATAGACGCTCGTAGGATCAAGAAAATTCACCTGATGGTGCACCACGCTCCGCTGGTCGGAGAGCGGGGGCTGCGCAGTCCCAATCACGAACCCCCTGTAAATCTGCCGCGAATCGACGCCGATAATTTCGGCATTGTAATGTTCGGCAAGTTCAAGCGAGAGACTCGACTTCCCTATTCCTGTGGCTCCAACGAGGGCAAAGAGGACTGGCATGTTCGACAATATAATTATATTTATGCGGGATGAACAAATTCAAACACATATTGGCAATCTTTATTGTCCTTGTACTGATAGCAACGGGAGCCTACATCTTGCCGAAATTGGGACTGGATCCTAATCTCTCGCAAAAAGAGGCTGAGCCTGCCGTCATCCAAAGCGACACCCTTGCCATTCCGGATACGTTGCCGTTCGTGGAACGCATGCAAGCGAAACTGGAAGTGATCCAGGCCAAGTATTCCAAAGTCCAGAAGCGCGACATTTGGACGCTCGGCAAGGGAAGGACAATCGTCTACTACCTGCTCCAAGCCCAGAGGTTCCTGGACGAGAACGGAGGAAAAGTCCTCTACATGGAAGAACTTTTCAACGACCCGACCGTATCGCAGTCCGCCAAGCTCGACGCCCTTTCTCCCGATGGGGATACGCTGCACCTCAAGCTCCAGGTTTCATCGAGCATTTTCCGCGACAACGCATCGTACCTCTCGATTGCCTTCCAGGTGACAAGGCTTTCGCCCGAACTAATCGTGGCCCTGAACGAACTGGATTTCCCATACGACCTGCTGATTACGCCATTTGGCATGTCCTCTGAATTTTTCCCCGACCTTGACCGCATCAAGGACAAGGAACTGGTTCTATGGCTTCTGATGGAATCGCACAGCCTAGACTCCAGGCACAACAAGATGCGTCCCATCCGCAGCCACCATACCGAAGAACAAATCGAAGAAATCATCGCAAGCGCAAAGGCGCTGGTGCCCTCCGCAAGTGGCATCGCGACCCGTTTTGCAGAACAGGCCATGGAACACAAGCCCCTGCTCCAGACGGTATTGAACGCAGCGAGCAAACACGGGCTCTGGTTCCTAGACCTCTCCATGAACAACAAATCGAAACTGAACGAGCTCTGCAAGGAATCGAGCCAGGACTGCCAAATACTTGCACCCTACAACCCCTCCAACAGCACGCTGGACGACTACATCCACCAAAAGCTGAGAGGGGCCTTCAGGAACGGAATCGGGGCCATGATTCTGCCCCTGAGCACGGAATCCATCGCAAAAGTGCAGTCCATGAAGGAAAAGGCGACTGCCCAAGGCACCACCCTCATCTATTTATCTACCTTTATGAAAAAAAACAAGGAGCTGCCATGACCGTAAAACTGGGAGTCAACATCGACCATATCGCCACCATCCGTGAAGCGCGCAAGGTCCGCGAACCGGACCCGGTAGCCGCAGCAGTCATTGCCGAACTGGCAGGTTGCAACGGTATTGTAGCCCATCTCCGTGAAGACAAGCGCCACGTGCAGGATCGCGACCTCAAGCTCCTTCGGGGAACCGTCGCCACCAAGCTCAACCTGCAGATCGCCCCCACCCAGGAAATGGTGCAGTTCGCCATCAATGTCCAGCCCGACATGGTCACTCTCGTTCCCGAGAACCACCAGGAAATCACAACCGAAAGCGGAATGAACGTTGCAGCCAAGATCGACGAGATTTCCAAATTCGTCATGACGCTCAAGAACAACGATATCGCCGCCTGCATTTTCATTGATCCGGAAACCGAACAGGTAAAGGCGGCCAAGAAAGTCGGCGCCGACTTCGTGGAATTCAATACGAACAAATACGCAACGACCTGCGATCTCGGCAGCATCCAGGAAGTAAACCACGAGCTCTCGGCCCTCCAGGACATGACAGTCCTCGCGAGGAAATACGGCCTTCGCGTCATTGCGGGCCATGGACTCAATTACAGGAACGTAGAGCCCGTCGCAGCAATCGAAGGAATCGAAGAACTGAACATCGGCCACAGCATCATCGGCAAGGCCGTACTCGTCGGTCTGAAGGACGCGGTCGGCGAAATGGTCGAAATTATCCGCCGCGCAAGCACCTAGTAATCGGCATACCGGACATCCTGGAGCACCAACCCCTGCGGAGGGGCCCAGGTGCGTTCGCCCCTAAAATCCTTCGCGAAAATGCGGTCGACCGTTCCGAGCGGATAGCGACCGCGGCCGACATCGAACAAAGTTCCCACCATAGCACGAACCTGCCTGTGCAGGAAACGGTTTCCCTTGATATGGAACATGCAGCTCCAGTCGTTCAGGCGTTCGAGACGGAACTCGGTCAACGTGCAGAGTGTCGACTTGCCGTCATTCCGAGGAATGCAGAAGTCGATAAAGTCGTGTTCGCCCAGAAAGGCGCGAGCTTCTTCTTCCATCGCATCCAGGTCAAGCGAGAGCGAACCGCATTCCCAGCCAAAATCGCGCATCAGGGCGACAGGACGCGTGTAGATAGTGTATTGGTAGTAGCGTTCAAGCGCATCGAACCGCGCGTTGAAATCCGGAGCGCAGGGCTGCAGGTCCCGGATGCGGATTAGCCGCTTGGTAAGGCCGTTTATGGAACGCTCCGTCTTGCGAGGATCCAGTTCTCCATCGAAATCGAAATGAACACACTGGCCCCGGGCATGGACCCCGGTATCGGTCCGTCCGGAACCCACAATGCGAACCTGAGAGCGAAGCGCTATGGAAAAAGCTTCTTCGAGAGACGACTGAACCGTCACGAACTTGGTCTTGCCCGCCTCGTTCTGCTCTTGCCAACCGTAGAAGGCGCTGCCCAGATATTCGCAACGGAAACGGTAGCGCATCAGCTCCCCGATTCGAGCGCTTCCCTGATAATGGATTCCACCTGGTCCTGGGGAACCTTGAGCTGCGAGGCAATCGTCGACGCAGGATAGCCACGGCGGTGCATCTGCATAATTTTCGCCTTCTCCGTGAATTCCCGATCGAAGCGGTTTGTCTTAAGCGGACTGCTCGCCTGCAAATTAGGGTCGCCCGTCATGTTGTGGCTCTGGGCGCGAATCTTCATGGTGCGTTCACGAGCGACTCCGCGTGGCGAACGTAGCACATCGGAAAGCGACTGCATGGCAGACGTAATACGTTCCTTGGCCGTCGGGCGGAGAGGTGGGCGCTGCGGAGCATCCAGGTCCGTCGACAGGATTTTATTTTCGGGGACGCCGTTTTCGTCTTCAAACGCGACCTTCGGGGCAGAAGCAGGGGCATCGGCCTGTTGCGACGCGGCAAACTCGGACACCTCCTCGATAATGGAGCGCTTCTGGGGACGCGGACGGGGAGCTATCGTGGCATCGTTTTCAAAACCGGTTTTGGGCTCCTTGAAGCGCTGATCCGCCTTCAAGGCCTCCATCCTCTGAGTCAATACTTTCCGGCGGTACGAGAGCGCGAACAGGAGGACTACGCAGAGAATGACCGCGGCAACGCCCCCGGCGATCCAGATGACCGTTTCTTTAGAGAAACCGCCTATAGTTTCCGTAGTCGGGTCAGCGGCAGAAGGCGCTTCCGTACGGAGTTCTGCAAGAGTCTCCCACGATTTTTCAAGTTCTCCGCGCAGGGAGAGCTGCAAATCCGGGTTACCGTGAGCCTCAAAAAGAGCGACTTCAAGGGAATCGATCCGGCTACGAGCCTGCAAGTAGGCATCCGCATCAAAAGAGGACTTCACGCCGGAAAAATCAAGCATCAGGTAGGCAAGAAGCCCCACGACAGCAACAAGAAGAATAACAGGAGCAAGAAATTTCTTCATACGTCCACAATGTAGAAAAAAGAAGAGCGACGGGCCCGGGAGTCCGGGGCCTAGCGGCCTGCACAGCTTGAATTTAGCCAAAAACGGGCAGTTTTGTTCCACAATCACCCAGGTGATGAGAACTTCTCTACACTAAAATTCGATTTTTCAAAAAAAATGTTCCTCCCCCCTCCCTTTTTGTTATCTTTATGTTCAAGAACTCTTTGTTCTCCTCCTAACCCCAAAAAAACACCCCGACCGCAAGGACGGGGTGTTTTTCATTTCTCATTTCGCTTGCAGGAATCAATATTGGCGAACGGCGTCCGCAGAAACGACCCTATTTCCGCCATTTTCCATAGCGAGCTGAAGCGCCCTCTGGCCATTGTAAATGAGCGTCCCTTCGTCAATGGCATGATCGGGCATCACGGACACCCCGAGGCTCAGAGTCGTCGCCAGGATTCCATCGCCATAGGCGACCTGGAGCTGAGAAATCTCGCGACGGATGCGTTCTGCACGTTCGAGGGTAATTTTCTTGTCGGCACCAGGCAAAATGACGCAGAGGACCTCCCCGTCGTACCTGCACGGGATATCTTCGGTCCTGATGAAATTCGGGAGGCGCTGACCCAATTCCCAGAGCATCTGCTCGACAGCATGGTGGCCCTTTTCCTTCTGGATATTCGCCACCTGGTCCGGATAGATCATCACGATGCCGATGGGAGTGCCGTGGCGGTTGGCCGCAGAGACTTCACGGCGCAGGGATTCTTCCATGTAGCGCCTGTTGAACAGCCCCGTGAGGTTATCGCGGATGCTGTGCTGCTGGAACCGGATATTCAAGTTCTGGTTTGCCACATAAAGCCCGAATGTCGCAGCAACGATGCCGACCTTCGTCTTCCAGAAGTCAAGCGTTTCGCCATCGGGAATCTTGTCGAGCTGGATAGAAAGGATGCCGAAATGTTCCTCGAGCCCTTCGATTGGGGCGCAGAAGGAAATTCCCTGGGGATGATGATGCAGGTGGGTGCAACCACCATTCATCTCGTTAGAGGCAAAATCGGTAATGACAATCTCGCCCAGATTGAAACTGGCACATTCGGCGGGCATGATGGTATCGTCACTGATGACATAGTCACCAAACGAAAGAATCTTGTGCAGTTCCGTCTGCGTGCCTCCATACATGTAAAGGATCCCGGCCGCAGTCGGGAAAAGTTCGGGCAGAGTCTTTTCCAGGGCCTCCACGACCTCCGGGAAAGGACGGTTCTTGAGAATCGGCTTGCAGAAAAGTTCCCAGGCTTCGAGAGGGAACGAAATCTTTGCAGGAACGGCCAGATTCTGGATAGAGGCGGGCTTATTTTCGGGCGGAAGGATGCTATCAAATGGTTTCCTGGCCGCGGGAGCCTCGAAGGGCTGAGGTTCATCTCCAATGGACGGGACTACGGGAATATATTCTGTCTTGGGAGAATTGTTGCGTTGCTGGTCGTTGAGGGCTTCCGTGAAATTTTCCTCGGCTTCGCGCAACTTGCGGTTGCAGAGGCTGTGGTAGACGAGCCCGAGAACGGAGCCCCAAGCCCCTATCAGGACGAATTTCAGATGCAGGGCAAGCGTGTTGTCGGGAACCATATAGGCGGCAACGACGCCTCCGACAAAGACGATCAGCCAAAAGATATAAGAAAGAACGCTCATGCCTTAAATTTATCAAAAGTATTGGACATCCGTCTCGATAAAAATGAAAAATAAACGAAATAAAATGCAATTTTCTAAATTTGGGGACATGACCATCCTCGAAAAGATTGCACTTGCCCTCCCCGCCGTAGAATCCCCAGCAAGATACATGGGCGGCGAGGCGAACAGCGTGGTAAAGGACCACAGCCAGATGCTCTGCCGCATGGCGTTCGTGTTCCCGGATACCTACGAAATCGGGATGAGCAACAACGGCATCCGCATCCTGTACCACGTGATAAACCGCGAGAGCGACCTGCTTTGCGAAGTCTCGTTTGCGCCGTGGGACGATATGGCCCGCGAGATGGCGAAGTACGATATTCCGCTGTACAGCTACGCGACCTACACGCCGGTACGCGAATTCGAAGTGGTGGGCATGACGCTCCAGACGGAGCTGAACTTCACGAACGTGCCCTACGTGCTGGAACTCGCCCGCATTCCCGCGTGGCAGAAGGACCGCAAGGAGAATGACCCCATCGTGGTTGCCGGCGGGCCCTCGATGGCGAACCCCGAGCCCGTCGCCGACTTCTTCGACGCGTTCATGATTGGCGACGGGGAGAAAGTCATGATTGACTTTCTGCGGTGCGTAGGCGAGGGCCGCAAGGCGGGCCTCAGTCGCGCCGAAATACTCGAGAATTTATCCAAGATTGACGGCGTTTATGTGCCGAGCTTGCGCCCGGTGGTCACGAACGAATTCGGCGCGATTGTGCCGGCGGAACCTGCCGCCGGCGCCTACGCCACCACGAACGGGGTTCGCCGCCTATTCATCCCGGTAATGGACCCGAAAGACTACCCGGTCAAAAACCTCATCGCAAACATGCAGCTGGTACACAACCGCTTCAGCGTGGAAGTCATGCGCGGCTGTGCGCAGGGTTGCCGTTTTTGCCAGGCGGGCATCTGGTACCGCCCGTGCCGCGAACTCAATCCGGACGATGTCCTCGACATCGCGAAGGCGGGCATCCGCGCCACCGGCGAACGCGAACTCGGGCTTTTGAGCCTTTCTACCGCCGACTACAAGCCGGTGGAGGCCCTCACCGACAGCATCATCGACGACCCGTTCTTCGATACGGTGGACGTGAGCCTCCCGAGCATCCGCGTGAACAGTTTCGGGCAGACGCTCGCCGGCAAGATTGCAGCCCTCAAGGGTGGCCGCAGCGCCACGTTCGCTCCCGAGACGGGCTCCGAGCGCATCCGCAAGATGATCAACAAGACCATCAGCGACCAGGACATGTACGATGCCGCCGAGCACGCGTTCAGCAGCGGGTTCAACAAGATTAAGTTGTACACAATGATTGGGTTCCCGACCGAGAACCTCGACGACATGCAGGCATTCTGCGACCTCATCTTCAATCTCGTAAAAATCGGACGCAAGTACAACCGCGGCATACAGATTGCGGTCAGCATCGGCATTCTCATCCCGAAATCCTTTACCGCGCTCCAGTGGGCACCCTACATGGACAAGGAAACCGCGCTCAAGCATATCCGCTTCGTGCGCGAAAAGTTCTTCAAGCACCCGAACGTGAAAATCAACTGGGCCAGCTGGGAAACGAGCTTCCTCGAGGCAATCTACAGCCGTGGCGATCGCAGCCTCGGGCCCGTAATCTACGAGGCCTACAAGCAGGGAATCATCTTCGAGAGCGACAGCTACCGGTTCGACTTTGCCAAGTGGGAAGCCGTCTGGCAAAAGATGGGCTACGACACCAGCTGGGTATACCGCGAGCGCGAAAAGAGCGAGGTGTTCCCGTGGGACTTCATCCATGCGGGCACCACCAAGCAGTACCTGAGGCGCGAGTGGGAGAAGGCGTTCGACCCGAACAGCGCGCCCGTCCCCAACTGCAAGTGGGGCGACTGCCAGAAGTGCGGCATCCCCGGGTTCGGCGACGAAATCAGGCTCGCCGACGACCCCGTGCGCCACAAGGCTCCGAGCCGCACTCCCGAAGAAATCAAGAAGCTCGTCGCGGAACGTCGCCCGAAAAAGACGGAAAGTTTCAGCTACAAGATTACCTTCAAGAAGACCGGCCTCAGCCGCTTCCTGCCCCACCAGAACATGCTCAGCTTCTTCGAGCGCACATTCCTGTGTGCGGGCATCCCCGTGAAGTTCAGCGAAGGCTTCAGCCCCAAGCCACGCATTTCGAACATGGGTGCGCTCCCGTTGGGCCTCGAGACCTACTGTGAAATCATCAGCGTGGACTTACTGCAGAAGCTCGACATATCGCCCGAGAACCTTCCCGCACTCATGGCGCAATTGAGCGCGCCGTTCCCGCGGGGCATGGAAATCGTGAACATCGAGCCGCTGAAGGAAAAGCTCAGCAAGCACTTCCCGAAGGCGATGGTTTACCGCCACACGCCCGAAAGCATCCCCGCCGACCTGATGGAGCGGTTCAACGCGAAGGCGCTCCCCGTCGTGAAGAACCACCGCGGGCAGGAAATCGATTTGAACGAGCACGTGCTCGGCATCGACGCTGTAAACGGAGCTCTCTTCGTGAAGGTAAAGTGCAACGACCAGGGCTGTACGGCGAGCCCGTTCGTAATCTACGCGGGACTTCTCGGGTTCGAAATCGACCCCGCCAAGCTTGACGAGGTTTCCAGGCGGTTCCTGATTGCGAAAGTCAGCATGGAATGGTAAATCGCGTCTTTTCCTTGAAAATCCTGGACGTATCCGTATTTTGAAACTATATTGTTTTCTATAGTAATTTTCACAAGGAGTATGGAATATGAAAAAGATTTTCCTAGCGGCCCTCACCGCCATGGCACTCTGCAGCTACAGCTACGCCCAGGACGATGAAGACGAATACGAAGAAGAGGACACCCCGGCGGCATCCAGCGCGCCTGCAAACAGCAGCGCCCCGGCAGCAAGCGAAAGCAGTGCGGCGGCAGCCCCTGTGCAGTCCGGAGCAGGAACCCTGGCCTTGGGACTAGACCTCGTCGACGCCCTTGATCACGAGGGAATCCAAAAGTTCTACGTGTCGTTCAAGTTCGCCCCCAACATGGAACTGTCCGCCATCCTCGGACTGTACCATCACGGCGAAACCACCCGTGAAACTGAAGCCACCCAGTTCACCCCGGCAACCGAAGTTGATCGTGCAGACGATTACACCCAAATTCAAATCGGCGTAGGCTTCGACTACTACTTCATGCAGGTCGTCCTGCCGCTTTCCATCGGCGGAGAGTTCCTCATCAGCCACTGGGGAGAGGACAACAACCAGTTCACCCTCAACGCAATGGCCGGAATCCACGCAAACGTGGTAGGTGGGCTCTACCTGACCGGAAAGGTCGGCCTCGGGTTCGACTACATTGATAGGGAAGGCGTCGATGGCGCTGCTAACTACGAAGACACACGCCTCGACGTCGGTTTCAAGGCCAGCGCAATCCTCTCCTGGTACTTCATGTAATCCGGACCTGGAACTATACAATTCAAGCCGCTCCTTCGGGGGCGGCTTCTTTTATATGGGTTCTGTCCTATCGCTATTCCGCGGGCAGGATAATCTCGATGTGGCTCGTGCTCACGTTGAGGAAGTGCGTGCGGAAGAGGTCCTTCTCGCTCCTGTCGCTCACGCGCACCTGGGTCACGGCGATGAAGTCCTTGTTCTCGCGGATGTAGTCCGTAAGGCGCTCGTCACGCAGGGTGTCGATCTCGCCGGTAATGATAAAGCTGTCAGTCCAAATTTTTACTAGCATACCTCAAATATAACGATTTTTTCGAATGAAAGCAAAAAAAAGCGTTTTTTATTTGCTTTTTGTCCCTTCTTAAGGTATTTTGTCAAGGAAAGGACAAAAAAGGAGTTTCCTATGGCTACAAAAAAGAAGAATGCGATTTCGACGATTCCGGGCAAGATGATTTACCACAACATGGACTTTATCGACAGCGACAGTGGCCGTCCCATCAGGATTATCGCCGAATTCATGGCGCCCAACCAGATTTTCCAGCAGGAAGGCGTCCAGAACACTATCGTGTTCTTCGGTTCGGCCCGTACGCTCCCCATGAGCGAAATCAAGAAGCGCATGAAGGGTTGCAAGGACAAAAAGGAACTCGCGCGCCTCAAGAGGCTCGAAACCGTGGCGGAATACTACGATGCCGCCCACGAACTGGGTGCAAAAATAGGCCGCTGGGCCAACAAGCAGCACAAGGGCTTCGCCATCATGACCGGCGGCGGTCCGGGTATCATGGAAGCGGGCAACCGTGGCGCCAATGACGTAGGAACTTCTTCCGTCGGCCTCAACATCAGGCTTCCGTTCGAGCAGCACCCGAACCCCTATATCGACGACAAACTGAACCTGCAGTTCCGCTACTTCTTCATCCGTAAATACTGGTTCATGAAACTGGCCAAGGCCATGGTCGTGTTCCCGGGCGGTTTCGGCACCCTCGACGAGATGTTCGAGATCCTCACGCTCATCCAGACCAAAAAATATGGCGACCGCATGCCCGTGGTGATTTTCGGCTCCAAGTACTGGAACAAGGTCATCAACTGGAACTACCTCGCCGAGACCGGGATGATTGACAAGGAAGACCTCAAGTTGTTCCATTTCTGCGACACTGTCGACGACGCCTACAACGTCGTCACGAAGGCGCTCGAGAAGACCATGGAATAAAAACTGCCCAAAAACTTATTTTGCAAGGTGCCGCCACGCGACACCTTGTTTTGTACCCCCGATTAGCTAAATTTAAGGCATGCTCAGAAATATCTTGGCGGAAGTACTGGACAGGGTGTCGCGCAACCTCGCGCTGCGCCCTCACTATAGCATGCAGGAATACCAGCGGTGGTTCGACCAGAACCCGGAATTCCTGCACAGCGGCGCCATGGAGAAAATCGAGCTTGTCGAGCCGCTGACTCTCGAGGGCACGAACAACCTCTACCGCGCGAACTTCTGGATCGAACACGCGAACGACGAGAAGCACTACGGAGAACGCGAGATCGTCGTGAAGATATGCAAGTTCTGGGCGGCACCGGGCAAGAACAGGCTCCACCGCCTGAACATGCTCCTGAGCGCGTTCCAGGACGAAATCCGCATCAACAACCTCATCCGCGCCACGAATATCGAGGGCGTGGTGCAGAGCTTTGGCGGCGGACTCGCCGGAAGGCACCCCTACCTGAAGATGGAATTCATCAAGGGCTGTTCGCTCGACAGGATGTTCAAGACCAAGCTTTCCGACGACGAGATTTTGCAGCGAGTAGCACAGATTGCCTACCTCGCGAACACGATCAGCCAGCTGCACTACTACCAGGTGGTGCACAAGGACCTGAAGCCCAAGAACCTGCTCCTGTGCCAGAATCCGCAGCACAAGAACAACCACAAGATCCTCATCTGCGACTTCGGCTACGCACAGGCGAAACTCCGCGAGACGGTGAACGAATACGGCGGCCAGCTCACGCCGTGCTACAGCGCGCCCGAGCAGGCCATCATGGGCGAAAACCTTTCGTCATCGGTCGACTACTTCAGTTTCGGCATCATCGTCCACGAATACCTCACGGGCTACAAGCTGTTCCCGCGCGCGATGGATATATTCACGGAAGACGGCTACAAGATTACGGACCGCTATCTCGAATACCTCAAGACGGGACGCGAGAACCGTTTCGAGGACAGCCGCTTTCCCGAACTTGGCAAGTGGATCGACAACCTCACGATTTTCGACAGTTTCGAACGCATGCAGAACACCCCGAACCTCTTCGACATCGCCCACAAGCTGCGCGCAGAGGTCAACGCGCAGGGCTACCGCGACGTAAACACGGACTTCCTCTGGAACCAGCTCGGCGAATACGGCAAAAGGTAATGACTATGAGCAGCCTGCAAGACACCATCAAGGGAATCACAAAGCGCCTCCGGGTGCACCATTACATCGTCATTGCCATTGTCCTCGGCATTGGCATCTTCAATGCGGCGACCGCCCTCTCCCCTGTCATCAGCCAGAAGGAACTCGAGAGCAACATCGAAAAGTCGTTCGAAAAGTGGTGGGCCGAAGAAGGCGCCGCCCAGTTCCGCACGGTGGGCCTCACCGACGACGAAAAGACGAAGCTCCAGGAATTCGTGCAGTACCGCGACAGAATCCTTTCGGCCGGAAAGACCTTCGACATCGAGGACCGCAAGGCGGCCATGAGGAAGGAATTCCGCGAATGGTGGGAAATCGGCGGCGGCAAGGAAAAATTCGCCGACGAGCACGGATTCTACCCCAAGGAAGCCCATTTCGAAATCGAATGTCACAAGTTCATCAAGAACTATACGGACAAGTTCGTGCGATACAGCCTCGCCTATGTACCCAAGGACGGCGAATACGAGCGGCTGTTCACCAGCTGGCTTTTGTTCCCGAGCGCCTGGAACTACATCATTTTCGCAGTCTTTTTCCTATTCGCCTATTTCCTGCTGGCAGAGCGCTGGGGAGCCGCCATCACACTCGGCTTTTTCTTTGCATTCATCTTTGCCGGAGGATTCGTTACCGACATCCTGACCTCTACAAGTTTCTTTGACCACTACACGATGGACCGTTACATGGGCGCAAGCATCGCCCTCGCATTCATGCTGGGCGCCTCGGCGTTCGATGAAAGGAAGGACGCCATACCGGGATGGGTTCTCGGGACCGCCATCATGGGCGCCCTCCTGGACGCAGCCGTTAACGCACTCGTGAACGGCGGTATCTTCGCCGCCGTGGTAACCGCCTCCATCCCCGCCTTCGGGCTCGGAGCCCTCGCCGGATTCAAGATTCCGAGGCGCAGGAAAAGCGAAGCCGAAAAGAAGGCAGACGCCCTTGAAGAGCGCTTCCGCCGGACCGCAAACCGCAACCTCGCCGCCGAGCGCAGGCAAAAGACACGGAACCAGATGGACGAAGGATTCCAGGAAGCGAAGAAGGGGCACTACGACGCCGCACGCCAGCTGCTTTGCCAGGCGATGACAGCCATATTGCAGGAACAGCCCGCCGACAAGGAAACCGTCACTAAATTTGCCGAAAGGATGACGAACCCGAACCTGTTCATCGATGTCGCAAGCACGCAGTGGCTAGAATGGGGCGACACGGCAAAGGCGAAGGGCCTTACCGAGACGGCTCTGCTGTTGCTCGAAAAAGGTCTGAAATCCGAAAAGAACGCAACGCTCGCAAGGCGCGCCCTGTTCAATATCGGAGAGCTCAGGGTCAACTTTGGGATAGAACCCGAAGAAGGCGTGAAAAGGCTGCAGAAGGTAATTGAACTGAACGATTCCGACCTCATCGCAAAGCAGGCGAAGAGGCTGCTGGAAAAAGCCGGAGCCTAAAAGCTACTTCTCGTTGGCGAGGTAGGCCTTCCAGGTCGTCGCAAGGAGAGTCTCGAGGTCGCTGAACTGCGCCTTCCAGCCGAGAACTTCGTGGGCCTTGCTGGGGTTCGCCACAAGCGTCGCGGGGTCACCCGGGCGGCGCTCCACGATGCGGTACGGGCACTTGCGTCCGCTCACCTTCTCTGCCATGTGGATGACGTCGAGCACGGAACTCCCCTGCTGCACGCCGAGGTTCACGATGAGGCTCTTGTTGTTCTTCTGCAGGTAGTCGAACGCCATCCCGTGACCAATCGCGAGGTCGTTCACGTGGATGTAGTCGCGCACGCCCGTGCCATCGGGCGTATCGTAGTCGTTACCGAACACGAGCAGTTCCTTGCGCTTGCCGAGCAGCGCTTCCATCACCACCGGGATGAGGTTCGCCGGATTCTTCTCGAGACCGTTGATGCGGCCCTTCACGTCGTAGCCAGCGGCGTTAAAATAGCGGAGAGCCGCGAACTTGATTCCGCGCAGCTTATCGTACCACTTGAGGAACCCCTCAATGGCGAGTTTCGTGTAGCCGTAGTAGTTTTCGGGTTCGGTCGGGTGTTCCTCATCGACGGGCTGGTACTTCGGGGCGCCGTAGGTGGCTGCGGAACTCGAGAACACGAAATACTTCACGCCGGCAGCGGAAGCAGCATTCAGGATGTTTATGGAGCCCGTGATGTTGTTCACGCTATACTTTTCGGGGTTAATCATCGACTCACCGGCAGCCTTGAATGCGGCCAGGTGCACGAGGCCTTCGGGCTTGAATTCGTTCAGGAACTTGCCGATTTCATCGGGATGCAGGATATCGCCTTTTACGAAGCCCGCTTCGGGGAACAGGTTCTGTTCCAAACCGCTCGAAAGGTTGTCAAAGACGCAAACCTCGTGTCCGCGGTCAAGGAGTTCACGCGTCGTGTGGGATCCAATGTAGCCGGCACCGCCGATAACTGCAATCTTCATGTCTTTTCCTTTTTCATTCGACCGCTCATGCGGCCACGACAAAGTAATACTTCGCCTTCGGTTATAAAATTAGCATTCCGTCACCGTAGCTGAACAGTTTCATCTTGTTCTCGACGGCCATCCTGTAGGCTTCGAGGGTGTTTTCGCGCCCGTAGAATGCGGACACCAGCAGGATGAGCGAACTCTTGGGCCAGTGGAAATTCGTGAGGAGGCCGTCTACAATCTTGTAGCGGTAGCCGGGATAGAAGAACGCGTGCGTGATTCCCTTTTGCGCCTTCACGATTCCATTCGCATCGGCAATCGTCTCCACGACGCGCGTGCTCGTAGTACCCACGGTAACGATGCGCCCGCCCTCGCGCTTCGCCTTGTTGATGATTTCGGCGTTTTCCTTCGTGAGTTCGTAATGCTCGCCGTGCATCTTGTGCTGGGTAAAGTCCTCGACCGAGATATTCTGGAATGTGCCTGGCCCTACGTGCAAAGTAACCTCGGCAACGTACACGCCTTTCGCCTTGAGGTCAGCAAGCATCTGTTCACTAAAATGCAGGCTCGCCGTCGGGGCAGCAACTGCACCCGAGTACTTTGCAAAAATCGTCTGGTATGCCTTCTTGTCGTCCTCGTCATCGGGACGGTTGATGTAGGGAGGGAGCGGCACGTGGCCCTCGCGATTCATCACCGCTTCAAGTTCCACGGGGGTCGTCGCAAAGCGGAGCACGCGGGCTCCATCTTCGTGAATATCCTCGACCGTCGCCTTGACACCTGCAATTTCGAGTTCGCGTCCGATCTTAAAGGCCTTGCCCGGGCGGACCTGCGCCTCATAGCGGGCATCACCGTTCTCTGCCGGAATGAGCGACTGTACGAGTAGCGTTTCGACTTCGCCGCCGTGCAACGTGTGACCGTAAAGGCGCGCAGGAATCACCTTGGTATTGTTCACCACAAGGCAGTCTCCAGGGCGGAACAGTTCCACAATTTCGGGAGCCTTCATGATGCGTCGCGGCCCGCCATCCTTGGGACAATGCAGAATACGCGTCTTGCCTTTCCCCGCCGTGCGGGTAGCAATTAGTTCCTTCGGGAATTCGAAGGTGTAATCGGAGAGGTTATGTTCTTGCATCTCAGGCGTCCATATCAGACAGTGCGTTCTTGAGTTTCTGCTTAATCTTTTCCTTCAGCGAGGCGGGTTTCAGAATACGCACATCGTTGGTGACACCCATCAGCCAACTTTCGAAATCCGGGGTAATGCGAAGTTTCAGATCGACAATCATGTTCTTGTTCCTGTCGAAACGCTTTGAAATCGGCGGATTAAAATGCGAGCGTTCGAACTGCGTCTGCAGCCACTTCGTCCTAATCTCGAGCGAGACATCTTCCACCTTGTCGCGACCCGTGTACTTGCCAAAAGCATACTTGTAATGCGTTTTCTCATCAAAGGCAAACTTCGGGGACGCATGGTTCGTTTCCGTCACGCTGTCAATCTGTTCAAAAAGGTAGTTCTTGAAAACCTGATTTCCCTTGTCGTCCACTTCGCCCGCGACAAGGTAGAGCGTGTCCATGCGCATGATGACCTTGACCGGAAAGACTTCCTTCGTTTCTTCGGCGACCGAGGAATGGTCCGTCGAATGGCGGTAGTGAATCCTGATGGCCGTTCCGCTGTGGATTGACTTGAGAACCCGATTGACAAGCGCATCCTGCAATTTATCATCGCAGAAGGGGCCGTAATCCAGCACGTAATCCGGGTCTGTCGAAATGGCTTCGGGCTTAAATTCGTTCGGGTCCGTCGTTTCCAGCAGGCTTATTACCTTATCCAAAAGCTTTATCGTCTTTATTTCGGGAGCGGAATTCGCAGCCATCGTCTTCTTGATTTTATCGAGTTGCTTGACGATATTCTGGTTAAAGTTCACCTTCTCGTCGGGCTGGATAACATAGAAGGTCTCGCCCTCGCTCTTGTACTTGCGAAGACCGCAGTTTTCCTTCTGGACGACATCGAGATGACGGAAAACGGTGCGGATGCCACACCCGAGCGCCAAGGCCAACTGCGTCACGGTCATCGGATTCTTTAGTTTATTCTTAATAAGGTTGATTTTTTCGTATCCTGAAGCCATAGGCACTCCTTTTTTATAAGTTTCCAGCCACGCGCAAGCGATTTTCCACAGCCGTCGAAAGGGTCATCTTTACCGCGTTCACAAGGGCAATCTGTTTCTGAAAAGCCGAATGGACCCTTCCTTCCAGCAAATACTTGTCATCGACAAACGAGACCTTTATCTTGGCCCCCTGGAGCAAAGAATTCAACGAATAGCTGTGTTCCATTTCCAGGCAGGTTTCTCGATTCCGCATTTCCCTTTCCGGCAACGACACCATCGAGAAGTTCAAATCCTGCAAACCGGGAACTTCGGCAATCCTATTTTCCAAATCCTTAGGGCACAGGCCTTCGAAGCAGCACAAGGACACACTACCCTTTCCATTTGCTACTTCTACCTTGTAATCAAAGACATTTCGTCCAAAGGATTCCAGCAACATGTAAATTTCGTTTTCTATCCGCTTATCCGTCATGCCAGGCTCCGCAATAACCTTCGTAAAGTCAACGCAGCCACGAACGCGAGGCATGTTATTGATACAAGCCCGAAGCGAGCGCTTAATCATGACGCTCCTGACAAGGCCATCCAGGTAGACAACGCCCTGTCCAACCGTCACCGAGACCCTGCTTACGTCATCCGGGAAAAGCTGGCGCAACTTGTTGAGAACAATATCGGACAACTTGTCGTTAGGGATGTTCTGGGCTTGTTCCGGAAGCGTTATAAACAAGACGGAACCATCTTCGAGCAGTGTCGCCAACTTATCCTTGTCGCCATCTTTCACGAGCCCGACTGCAATACCAAACTTATCTCGCAAAGTGTGGTAAATATTATCGCCAAGCAAAGTCTGGGCGCTCTGCGCCGGAAGTAGGCGATAGCCTTCGGCCGATTTTTCACGAACCGGAGCGGGATGGTCGAACACAAATTTCATGTCCTGGCCACCATCATAGCTCACGACAATGATTTCTTGTTCATTTGTCCTGAAATAGCTTTTGACCTTCCCCGGCTTGACCGATTCCTTGAAATAGAGCCAATTTCCCGGAGAAATCCGACTATAGCCATACACAGCGGTGTAATCGCCCGCATCAATCGGCCTCGAAAAGGCAAACTCGTTCGAAAAGCCGACAAACGCAGCCGAGCACCTTTCACACATGCAGAGAAGCGGAAGATGCGGTTTCATTCCTCCATAAGTGGAATAAGGTTCACGTGCATAGACCCCGTGATCGAGCACCTGACGACAACGGCAGCAGAACAACTTCTGCGTATGGATCCTATGAGGAAAGAGATTTCGCATGGGTCAGCGAAGATCACCCCATCAACGGGAGAGCGACATCGATGCGGCGGAGCACTTCTTCCTTGCCGATGAGTTCGAACATTTCCCAGAGGCCAGGGCCTGCAGTCACGCCAGAGACAGCGAGACGCGGAGCACCGACGAGTTCACCCACCTTGTGACCGCAACGTTCAGCCAGGTCGTAGAAACCCTTTTCGATCACCGGAGTCTTGAAATCTTCGATGGAAGCGAGCATGTCACGCACGAGCGTCGCCACTTCTTTGGAGCCTTCGCCGAAGTGCTTCTTCGCGCCCTTTTCGTCGTAGGTCGTCGGAGCCACGAAGAAGTACACCGCCATGTCGGCCAAATCCTGCACAAAGTGGGCACGGGGCTTCAGCTGCTTCACGATTTCGTCGAGGCGTTCTTCCGGTTCCTTCGAGAGGTCGATACCCTTGGCGGCCAGGCCTTCCTTCATGATACCCTTGAGGAATGCGTCGTCGCACAGGTGAATATGCTGGCCGTTCATCCACTGCAGTTTCTTTTCGTCGAAGCTGGCGGACTTCGGGTTGATGCGTTCCAGCGTGAAGCTTTCGACCATTTCCTTGATAGTCATGACTTCGCGGTCGTCGCCCGGGTTCCAGCCGAGGAGAGCGAGGTAGTTCACGAGAGTCTCCGGCAGGTAGCCGAGGTCGCGGAAATCGCCCACGGAGGCGGCACCCTTGCGCTTGGAAAGCTTGCCGCCGTTCTTGTCGAGAATCACCGGCAGGTGGCACCATACGGGCGGCTGCCAGCCAAAGGCCTTGTACAAGAGTTCATGCTTCGGCGTGGAGCTGATCCATTCGTCGCCGCGAAGCACATGCGTCGTACCCATCAGGTGGTCGTCCACAACGCTTGCAAAATGGTAAGTCGGATAACCATCGCGCTTGATAAGCACGAGATCGTCCAAAAGTTCGTTCTGGTAGCTGATGTGGCCACGGATCATATCATCGAATTCAGTCACACCTGTTTCGGGAACCTTGAAACGGATGACGGCCTTTTCACCGGCAGCAATGCGGGCCTCGGCTTCTTCACGGCTGATATTGCGGCAGTGGCGGTCGTAACCCGTGACCGGCACATGAGACTTTTCCTGTTCGGCGCGGACTTCCTGCAGGCGCTCTTCGGTGCAGAAGCAGTAGTAGGCACAGCCCGCGTCCAAGAGCTTCTTGATTTCGCGGTGGTAAATGTCCAGGCGTTCGCTCTGGAAGTAGGGGCCGCAGTCGCCTTCGCAACCCGGACCTTCGTCCCACTGCAGTCCCAGCCACTTGAGGTCGCGCATCAGGTCATGCAGGGCAGTCTCGTTGTAACGCTTGCGGTCAGTATCCTCGATACGCAGGTAGAACGTACCGCCCATGTGCTTGGCAAAAAAGTAGTTGTAGATAGCGGTACGCGCACCGCCCACATGCAGGTAGCCCGTCGGACTCGGGGCAAAACGGACGCGGACAGGACGGGTTGCAAAATTTTCGCTCATAGATTCCTCATTTAAATTTCAATTATCCCGCACAACTTCGCGCAGGAACTTTACATGACAAAAAATAGCAATTTTAAAGAGACGGGCGGTTTGCCACCTTCCCTATGATGGCTTCGCAACCTTCGTTCACGTCATCCCAGGTTGCCTGAAAATTACCCGTATACCACGGGTCCGCCACATCGCGCGGATTACCAGTCCAATCCATCAGCAGCGACACCTTCGACATGTCATGCCCTTCGCCCAGAATCCAGCGCAGGTTCCTCAAGTTATTTCTATCCATGAGCACGATATAGTCGTAGTATTCGTAATCTCGCAGCGTCATCTGGCGCGCATGCTTTCCGCTACAATCGATTCCGTGGCTTGCAAGCATACGTTTTGCGGGCGGATATACGGGATTCCCGATTTCCTCGGTACTTGTCGCGGCACTTGCCACCTCGAAATTCTCGAGTCCCGCCTTCGCAAGCTTGTCCTTCATGACAAACTCGGCCATGGGGCTACGGCAGATGTTCCCGTGACATACAAAGAGGATTTTCGTCTTTTTCATAACGTCAAATATAACAGCAGGGCCTACACGCCGCGACGTTCGGGGTCCCACACGATTTTGTGAAGTTGCACCTGGAATCGGGCGCCATTCCGCGTCATGGTTTCGCTATCCAGCATCCAATCCACGATTGTTTCGTTCGGCAGCGTCCCGAAAACTGGCGAGACAAAAATATGAGGCATGTCGCATGCAGGACTTTTCCGCAGCAACGAAAGCTGCGATACCACGCGTTCTGCTTCGCGCAGATCTTCGACGCTCCCAACAACGAACTTCAGTACGTCATTTTTTCCAAGCGTCGCGATATTTTCCATGCGCATCCTGCCCGACATCCCGCTACTGCCGCATTTCCAGTCCATGGTATAAAAAAGCGACGGGAAGCACCGTTTGCAGGGAACTGTGCCATTGGTTTCGACATTGACCTCGAAGCCCGCACCGCATAGCTTCGAAAGCAGTTCGTCGACGCCTTCATGAATCAGCGGTTCGCCGCCGGTGAGCGTCACGCAACCGGCCCCGCTTTCGCTACGGTATTTGTCTACAGCCGACAAGACTTCGTCTACATCCATTTGTGTGTAGTCATGACCTTCGACCGCATACATCGAGTCGCAATAGGCGCACCGCAGGTTGCAGCCGTGAAGCCGCACAAAGACCGCGGCCTGTCCCATGCGCAGGCCCTCGCCTTCTATGCTCTTAAAGATCTCGCACACCTTCATGGCTGGCCCTGTCCCTAGCGTTCGTACTCGACAATGTTGCCTTCGCTTTCCTGAATCTGAACCTTGTAGCAGTGCGGAACCTGCTCGCAGACCCAGCGCGCCATGTTCTCGGCCGTCGGGTTAAAATCCACCACGTCGTTCAAGAACTGGTGATCCAGCTTGCCGTGGACAATTTCCTTGATGCGCGAGAAATCGACCACCATCCCATTCTCGTCAAGAGTTTCGGACTGGCAGAAAACCGTGATAATCCAGTTGTGGCCGTGGAGCCCGCGGCACTTGCTTTCGTACGGAAGCGACAGCTTATGAGCTCCGGAAATTTCGATTCGTTTGATGACTCTGTACATATCAGGCCTCGTATTCTGTCGTATCGTCGATTCCCGCTTCGGCGAGAGCCGCCTTGCGTTCCAGACAGGTTGCGCACTTTCCGCAGTGGATTCTACCACCCTTGTAGCAGGACCAGGTCGCGCTATAATCTATGCCAAGAGTTTTTCCCCTGCGAGCAATATCAGCCTTGGAGATATTCGTATAGGGTGCGTCAATGGTGATACCGGCGTAGGTGCCCGCCGCAATCGCCGCCGACATGTTCTTCACGAATTCCTCGCGGCAATCCGGATAAATGGCATGGTCACCGAAATGGTTCGCCATCATCACCTTCTCAAGGCCGCGGCTTTCAGCAAGGCCCGCCGCAACAGAAAGCATGATGCCATTGCGGAAAGGCACGACCGTCGACTTCATGTTCTCGGCAGAATAGTCGCCTTCAGGGACTGCATCGGCACCCGACAGCAGCGACGACTCAAAATAGTCGTGCATGAACTTGAGCGGAATCGTCACATGCGGAATTCCCAGCTTTTCGCAGTGGAAGCGGGCGAAAGGAATCTCGTTGTCGTTGTGGTTGCTGCCGTAATCAAACGAAACGGCAAGTGCAATATCGGCGGCACGCTCATAAAGCAGCGTGGTGCTGTCCATTCCGCCGGACAGGACGAGCAATGCGTCTTTCATAGGGGCTCCTAGTTTTGTTTAGAGTCAGGATGGGTTTCGAACTGACTGATGCCCAAGATAGAAAAAATACAGTTTCCCGTCTTTAAGAGGAGAACTTCTTGTTGGTATGCGCCTCGACCACGTTCACCACATAGTCGCCCAGCTTCTCGCAGTCGTTCACCACGTCCATGTAGTGCACGCCCATCTGGTAGCTGTATTCCTGGTTCTCGATATCGGTGACGTTCTTCTCCTTGAGGAGCTTGCGGTAGTCGTTGATTTCGTTCTCCAGGTTCAGCGTGCGGTTCGCATCGGCCGATGCCAGATCGCTAATGACATCGATCATGTTCGTAAGCGCATTGTCGCACAGCTGCATGATATGCTTGATATGGCCGTACTGGTTCTCCGTAAAGTCTTCCTTGCTGCGGAACTTGCGGTTGATGGCACGGGCCATGTTGTAGCAGGAGTCGCCGATACTCTCGATTTCAGAAATTTCCCTGAGCATCGACTGGATGTTCGTCTTACTTTCGGGACTCAGGCGGCCTTCAGAAACCTTGTTAAGGTAGTTCGCAATCTCGATTTCCATGTTGTCGCTGATGCCTTCGTACTTCTCGATGCGGGCAAACAGCTTGACGAAGTCATTTTCGTCCTTCATCTCGAGCAGTTCGGGCACCATGCGGAACATTTTTTGCGTGCGGGCTGCAAACAAGTTAATTTCCTTGCGGGCTTCAAAAAGCGAAAGTTCTGCAGTGCTCATAAGGCCCGCGCTGATAAACTTGACCTTGAAATCCTCGCCGTCTTCCTTCTCGCGGATAATCTTGCAGATGATTTTTTCCATCGGCTTGATGAACCAGATGAGGATAAGCACGTTGCAGAGGTTAAACGCCGTATGGAATGCCGAAAGCGCGTAGGTCACACGGACGCTCGCCTGGGCAACTTCTTCTTCGGTATGCGGCACGAA
>NZ_DDQF01000016.1:40844-191007 GCF_002342555.1 Fibrobacter sp. UBA2449 | reverse complement strand
CATGTGCGCCAAGGCCGCGCGCCTCGCCTGCGTACTTGCCGAAAGGGCCGCAAGGTTCGACGTCACCGTGGTACCGATGTTTTCGCCCATCACGAGCGCAATGCCCTGGTAAATCGGGAGCACGCCGCTACTGCAGAGCAAGAGCGTAATCGCCATGATGGCGGCAGACGACTGCACGCACATCGTAAGGATGCTCCCCAGCAACAGGAAGAGGAGCGTGCTGAAGATGCCCCAACCGCCGGTCGTCGCAAAGAAGTTGATGACCGTCTGGTTATGGGCCAGGTCCATCGCCACCGCATTTTCGCGAAGCGTGGTAAGGCCCAGGAACATGAACGCGAAACCGAACACGAATTCGCCCAGGCTCTTGGTCGAGTTCTTCTTGGTGTAAGAAAGGATGATGCCGAGGGCGAAGAAGGGCCACACCACCGAGCTCATGTTGAACTGGAACCCGAATATGGACATGATCCAAGCCGTGGCCGTGGTACCGATGTTCGCGCCCATAATAACAGGAATGGCCTGACTCAATGTGAGCAGGCCAGCATTAACGAAGCTTACGGTAAGAACGGTCGTAGCGGTAGAAGACTGCACCGAGGCCGTGACGAACATGCCTGTGAGGAGGCCTCCGATACGGTGCTTGGTCATGGTGCCAAGGACTGCGCGGAGGTGCCCGCCGGTGAGTTTCTGCAAGCCTTCGCTCATCGTCTTCATGCCGAACATGAGCAGCGCAAGGCAACCAATCATTTTGAGAATCATAAGTGTCATAGGACATTCCTACGGAACGCCACTACCGGATCATCGTCGCTGCCTTTCAGCTAGTTCGGGCTCATGGCGGTGAATTGTTTATTTTAGAGCTAGCGTAAATATAGAAAAAATATGACCGATTCCAAATAGTAAAAATTCCCCAGTCACATTGGACCGGGGGATGATAACCATGAAAGCTACCGGAATAATTACAGACTTCTTACCATCGCGACAGCCTGGCTGGCAACGCCCTCGCCCCTGCCCGTAAACCCGAGCTTTTCGGTCGTGGTGCCCTTGATGCCAACCTGTATTACGTCAATCCCAAGTACACGGGCGATGTTTGCCTTCATGGCGTCCTTGTGCGGGTTCACCTTCGGGCGTTCGCACATCACGATGCTGTCGATATTGACAATCTCGTAGCCGGCTTTGCGGACTTCCTCGCCCACCTTGCGCAACAGTTCCAGGCTGTCGGCTCCCTTGAAGGCGGGGTCCGTATCCGGGAAGTACGTGCCGATATCGCCGAGGCCCGCGGCACCCAGCAGGGCATCGCTTATCGCATGCAGCAACACGTCGGCATCGCTATGGCCCAAGAGGCCCTTCTCGTACGGGATATCCACCCCGCCAATGATGCACTTGCGGCCTTCCACCAACTTGTGAACGTCAAAACCGATACCCGAACGATAAATCTTATCCATAAGTGAACCTTCCTTGTCATCCCCGGCTCGACCGGGGATCTTTTTCACACAAATTTAAATAATTCATTCCTCTCCAAAGTAAAGTTTGTCCATCGTTTCGGCAACTTCGGGGAAATCGTGTTCGTCGACGAAGAAAATTCCCTCGTTCATGCGGAAAACAAGGACTCGACGGCCAGCCCACCTGATTCTCCTTTTCTGCATATCCACCTTGTCGAACGGGAGGGTAACCCTATCATAGCAGCCGTACAGCACGAATTCATCCTTGTGGCATTCTATTTTTCGCACGACATTTGCAGAATAAAAGGCATCCCAGAAAATCATTACGGCACCAACAAAGAAGGATACAGACAAGGTAACGCCACGAGAATCAAACGCATCCCAGATGATAAATCCAAAAGAAATAGAAATCAGTATGCAGATTATCGCAACGATGTGCCGGAAAATAATCTTTAATTTCCCGGCATGCTTCCTCTTGCTGTTATACGTAAAGAATACTTCCTTCTCCGGGGCATTTTCAATTTGAGAACCGGAAGGTTCCGCCCCCTCGTCAGGCTTCTCTTTTTCTACGGGCTTTGCCGCACCGCACCACGGGCACAGCGGCTCGTAATAATTGTACCTTTCACCGCACTCCGGACAAATCATCTTCGCAAACCCCTTTCTTGTGCAACAAGATAGATAAAAAAAGGAGCCCCGCCGAATCCGGCAGGGCATTCCCTTTTAGATTTATCCTCTAAAGACTAGCCGATGAGGGCAGATGCCGGAAGCACGCTCATCGCAAGCAGGGCAAGAGCAGCAAGCGATACGGTAAACTTGAGCATATAGCCATAATGGGGATCCGTCTGGCAGCAGCACTTGCACTGGCAAGGTTCCTTGCGGGGAGCAAACAGCACATAGGCGATTCGAAGGTAGTAAACCGCCGCCACGAGCGAAAGGCCAAAGCCAAAGATGGCCGTAGCCGTCATTCCCGCAGAGAAGGCTCCTGCGAACAGAGCAAACTTCGCGAGGAAGCCCGCGACAGGCGGAAGTCCGGCAAGGCTAGCAAGACAGACCGCAACACCGAGCGCAACGAACGGACGGCGACGGCCGACACCCTGAATGTCTTCCAGGTTCTCGTTCTTGTCTTCTTTACCGGCAAGGTAGGCAATTCCCGTCAGGGCGCCCGCACTTGCGATGGCGTAAGTCACCAGGAAGAAGAACATGGAGCCAAGCTGCACGGAGCCTTCCTTGAGGTAGTTCGGAAGCAGGAGGCCAATCACAATGAAGCCCGCGTTCATCACGGCAGAGAACGCAAGAATTCGACGGATGGATTTCTGGGCAAGGCCACTGAAGGCGCCAATCACCATCGAGAGAATAGCGACAACCAGGACAACGTAATAAAGTGCGGGAGACTGGGATGCAAACTTCACCGGTTCTGCAAGGTTCCATGCAGCAGGAGCTCCGGCACGGGTCGCGAGGATTCCCACCCATACAGAGCCGAGAGCCGCTAACGCACCCACCTTCACGACAGCAGCCATGAAGCCAGTCACGGCAACGGATGCACCCGTATAGACATCGGCCACCCAGAAATGTACCGGGGCGGCGCCTGCCTTGAACAGGAGACCGAACACGACAAGCAGGATACCCACCGCATAAATCGAGCCACGGCCTTCAAGCACTGCAGAGAACATGTGCGTACTACCCGTAGCGCCATAAATCAAGGCCACCCCGTAAAGGAAGAAGGCGCTGAATATGGAGCCCGAAACAAAATACTTGAACACGCCTTCACCCGCATTCTGGTCTTTACGGCGAATGCCGACAAGGGCATAGACCGGGAAACTCGTGAGTTCCATGGCAATGAAGAGGGAAAGGAAGTCTATCGCCTGCGTCATGAGCAGGGCACCGCAAGAAGCGAGAAGCATGAGCCCGTAGGCTTCACCACCCTTCATCTTCTCGCGGCCGAGCATCCACTGGAGTCCGCCAATGCCGAGCAAGGCGCAAAGGAGGACAGAGACACCGAGCAAGCGACGGACCGGGTCCACCGCGAACAGATCGTAGACGCAATCCACCTTCACCAAGGCAAACGCCGCCATGCCAAGCGCGACAAACACCGCAGCAACCCACGGAAGGACCTTGTGCTTGCTTTCGTCGTTCAGGAACGGTTCTGCGGCAAGCGAGACCAGCGCGCCAAGCGCCACTACGATTACCGGCATAAACATCACAAGACTAGTCATTGGAAGCCTCCTCGTCCTTTACGGTCGGTTGAGCAGATTGTTCTTTTTCGAGAGCGGCTGCGGTCGCCTTCGCCATATTGGCCTCGGTTTCGATTACCTGACGGATCAGTTCCTTCTTCTCCTCTTCGGAGAATCCGGCTGCTGTCAGCGAAGAATCGAGCTGCGCCACGTCGGCAGAAGTCGCGATGTGCGATTCGAGGGGTTCCGCCTCCACAGTTTCTTCATCCTCGACAGGAAGCGCATCGGGCAAAGCCTCATCGACAGCGGCTTCTTCGTCAATGGCCGCCGTCTGTTCCGTGGAATCGTTGAGATCATGCAGAGCGTTCGTCACGAAAGCAGGATGGAAACCAAACACCAGGAGGAGCAGGAGCATCACGCCATAGGCAAAACCTTCAAGCGCGCTCGCACGCGGGCCTTCCTTGTATTCGCGGGCAGGCGTTCCAAAAATGACCTTCTGGATAAAGCGCAGCATGTAGGCCGCCGAGAGAATCATGCAGAAGCCCACGACGCCAGCACAGAACGGGTTCATGTCCCAAACAGAAAGGAGGACGCCAAATTCCCCGATGAACCCGGCCGTACCGGGAACCGCGAGGGCCAGGACGCCCGCAGCGCCAAAGAGGAATCCGAACACAGGATTCGTATGCGAAAGTCCGCCCATTTCCTCGATATTGCGAGTCCCCGTCATGCGTTCGGCAACCCCGAGCAAGAAGTACTGAACACCGGCAGAAATGCCATGCGCCACCAGGAGCACGAGGACAGCCGTAAGCATCGACTCGGAGAAGCTGAATACGCCAGCAACCGCGATGCCCAAATGGCTCATGGAACTGTAGGCGAGCAGTTTCTTGCCGTCAGTCGCGCGGAGCGCCATGAGCGCCCCGTAAATCGCGGTTATAAGGCCAAGCCACAGGACCGTCATAATCTGTGGCACATCAAGCGTAAAGATCGGGAGCATCCAGGCGATAAAACCGAAAACGCCCGCCTTGCTCATCGCGCCAGTAAGGATAGCCGAAAGCGGAGCCGGAGCTTCGGAATACGTTATCGCTTGCCAGCCGTGGAACGGGAAAATCGGAGTCTTCACAAGGAATGCGAGCAGGAAGCTCAAGAACACAAGCAGCTGTGCGCTCTGGGGCATCGTCTGGACCGCGAGCACGATAGAAAGCACCAGCGAATTGTCGGCAATGGTCAATAGGTACCAGAGAGCGACCATCATCGGGGCAGAACCCACCAGCGTGTAAATCGCGAACGTCATTGCAGCCTGCTTCCGCTTTTCGCCACCGAAGCCCGCAATGAGAAGCGCCGCGGGAATCACCATGGCCTCGAAGAAGAAGAAGAACAGCACCGCGTCGGCAGCGAGGAACGTTCCGTTCATCGCACCCATGAGCGCGAAAATGCCGATAGCGAAGTTGCGGTAGTTCTTGTCCAGGTGTCCGCGCGCCGAGATAAGGGCGACCAGCGAAAGCCCGCAAGACAGGAACACCATCCAGGCGCCCAGGCCATGGCTATAGAGATAGTAGTAGGCAGGGCCCTTGCAACCCGGAATATGGAACCACTCGACAGGGGTCGTCGCCATGTTGCCATTAGCGACCAGCGCAACCGACATGCCGGCAAAAACAATCCCAAAAAGAATCGCCATGTGCGTCGAGGCCTTGAAATCCTCCTTGGAGTTGAGAACCATCAGGATGGCCGCAACGAACGGCGCAAAGACGAGGAGATGTAAAAGCATTAGATTACCCTCCCGAGAAGAGATTTTACACTATCGATGAGTTTAAAGACAAAGTCCGGAATACCGACGATGCCTTCGGCAAACAGGGCGACGAGCACAATCAGCGCGACCCCCGTAATGCTGAGCGCAAGCTGGAGACGCACCCTGCGGACCTGGAAAGTACTCGCGCCATCACCGAGGATTTCCCCGATTGCACCAAGCGTCCACTGGAACGCCTGCAGGAACTTGTCGACAACGACATCGCAAATCCAGGCAATCACACGCACCGGGAAAACAAATCCAACATGGATGTAGTCCCACACGAACGTCCATGCCGCCGCAGAACCTTCCGGAGCACCCGAATCCTTGGGGGTCGGAATTTTCTTGTTCGCATAGACGCGCCAGGCGATAAACATACCCAGTAGGGCAGCCAGCGTGCCGAGTACCGCGAACAGCACCGGGTTCACGTGATGCGCCGACAGGATGCCTTCGCCAACCGCCTCGGCACCACCCAGGGCCGCAGCGAGGGAATCCTTGAAGAACGTAATGCCGATCATGTCCGCCCAGAGGTAGCCCGCGAAGATGGAACCGAACGTGAGCACGACCATCGGGATGAGCATCACGGCCGGAGCCTCATGGATATGGGCCTCGCTCTCCTTGCTTCCGCGGTATTCACCGAAGAAGGTCATGATAATGAGACGTCCCATGTAGACCGCCGTGATAACGGCCGTCGCAAGGCCAACCACATAGAGAATCATTCCGACAGGCACGTTCACCGAGCCGCCGAGAGCAAAAGGCATCGCAATGACAGGGCCGTTAGAAACGAGTTTTTCGAGAATCAGGTCCTTGGACCAGAAGCCAGCGAAACCCGGGAACCCGACAATCGCGAAGAACGCAAAAATCATGACGCAAGCCGTGACCGGGGTCTTTTTCAGGAGGCCGCCCATCTTGCGCATATCCTGTTCCCCGGCCAGCGAGTGGATAACCGCACCCGCGCCAAGGAAGAGCGCTGCCTTGAAGAAGGCGTGCGTAAACACGTGGAAGATGGAGGCATCGAACGCGCAGACGCCCGCCGCCATGAACATGTAGCCGAGCTGGCTGATTGTCGAGTAGGCAAGCACCTTCTTGATGTCGTTCTGGAAGAGGCCCGTAATGGCAGCCCAGAGCGCAGTGAACATACCGACAAACGCAATGAGGAGCAAAACCTCGGGCAGCATGCAGAACATCTTGCCCATGCGCGCCACCAGGTACACACCGCTCGTGACCATCGTCGCCGCGTGGATGAGCGCGGACACGGGAGTCGGACCCGCCATGGCGTCAGGAAGCCAGGTCAGGAGCGGAATCTGCGCGGACTTGCCGGTGCATCCCACGAAGAACAACACACCCGTCAAGGTGAGAAGCGTGAACACCAGGTCAAGATGGCCGCCGTTCAGAATCATCTGCATGAACTGGTTGAAAATGTCGTAGTTGAGGACCGCGGCACCGCCAATAGAGAGGAGGCAAAGCATTCCGAGAAGGAATCCAATGTCGCCCACGCGGTTCACGATGAACGCCTTGTTCGCCGCCTTGCAGTTCTTGAGGTCCTTGTTCCAGAAGCCGATGAGCAGGTAAGAGCAGAGACCCACACCTTCCCAACCGAAGAACGTGAGGAGGAGGTTGTCCGAAAGCACAAGCACGATCATGCTGAACAGGAACAGGTTGATGTAGGCGAAGAAACGTGCGAAGCCGCGGTCGCCATGCATGTAGCCGATAGAGTAGAGCGCGATAAGCGTTCCGATTCCTGTGACGAACAGGAGCATGATGCGGGAAAGCCCATCGAACAGGAATCCGATATCCACATGCAGAAGCGGGAAATCGATCCAGTTGCAGAGGGTTTCACGGATTCCGGATTCCGGCATTCCACAGGCCAGGACCGTCACGCAGGCAAAGGACATGGCCGGGAAAATGACGGCAAGTCCACCCACGATGTTTTCGGCTGCGCCCTTCTTGCTACCGGAAGAAACGACAGCAATCGTACCGAGGAGAATCGTTCCCAGCAGGGGGAACAGGGGAATGAGCCACAAAGGTAAATTTGTCATCGCTTAGCCCCTCATGTTGGAATAGGAATCCGCATCGACGCTTTCGCGGTTGCGGAAGATCAGGATGACCATCGCAAAACCCACGCACGCTTCGGCAGCCGCAATGGCGATGGAGAACAGAGGCACAATCTGGCCCGTAAGGCTCGCTTCGGCAGGAAGCGTCTTCGCGAACCCCACGAACGAGAGATTCACGGCGTTCAAGGCAAGTTCAATGCCCATCAGCACGAAGAACAGGTTGCGACGCGAGATGGCAACAATGATGCCGACGGCAAAGATTGCCAAGGCAAGAATCTGAATGAAAATGGGTTGGAGTTCCATCAGTGTTTTTCCTCCACGTTTTCAGAATCCACAGAACCGAGGCGCTTCTTGGCCATGAGCACGGCCGCCACCATAGCAGAGAGCAGGAGCAGGCCAAGCACCTCGAACAGGATAAAGTAACCCGGGCCGCCCTGGGCCACGTCAAAGAGAGTTTCCGACGTCACCGCCACGGAGCCGCGGATTGTCGCAGCATCGAAGCCGAGCGGGGCACGGACAAGAGCCACACCCACGAGCGCCGCAAGCACGAGGACCGCGGGGATGATGAAGAGCGACACCTTGTCGAACATCGGCGTCCGGGAATCGCGGGCACCGTTCAGCACCATGATGACAAACGTCACGAGCATCATGATGGCGCCGGCGTAAACCATAACCTGCACGACCCCGAGGAAGGGGCTACCGAGAAGGCCGTAGATGCCGGCGAGCGACACCATGGAAACGACGAGCGAAAGCGCCCCGTAAAGAGGATGACGGCTCAGCAGTACGCAGGTAGCAGCACCGAGAGCAATCACCGCGAGAATGATGAAATAAATAAGGGCAAGCATTACTTAACCTCCATTCCCCAGACCCTGAGGGCCTCGGCATTCTTGGTTCCACCGGGAGCCACCTGACTCTGTTCGTCGTCCGGATAATCCTTCGGATCCCAGTTGGTGAGATCGTAGAGGTGGGCGACAAAGTCATCGCGGTTGCGGTGTTCAAAGACCATTTCCTTCGTATCCATGCGGAGCGCATCCACCGGGCAAGCTTCGGCGCAGAGACCACAGAACACGCAAGTGAGGTGGTCGATATCGAAACGCATCACGCGCTTCTCGATACGCGGGTCGTCACTGGCCGTAGCCTCGATAAAGATGCAGTGCGCGGGGCAGGCCGCTGCGCACATGCCGCAAGCGACACAGCGCGGGGTGCCATCGGGGCGAAGCATCAGGCGATGCTTGGCACGGTAAGTATTGCGGACTTCGGGCTTTCCTTCCGGATACGAAATCGTCGGAAGCGTCTCATAGCGGAACAGGCCGCGGGCGGCATGCTTGAGAGTCGTCCACAGACCGCGAAGGGCCTCGAAAATATAGAGGCGTTCGCCCAACGTCATGGGTTTCTGTCTAATAACACGCATTAGTTACCCCCTACGAGTTTAGCGATGACCGCAGTCACCACGAGGTTGATGAGGGCGATGTTCAGGATAATCTTCCAGCCGAGGTTCATCACGTGATCGTAGCGGAAGCGCGGAAGAGTCCAGCGCACCCAGATCCACACCCAGCAGAACATGACGCTCTTCACCACGAGCACGAGCAGGTGGATGAGCGCCGTACCGAGAGCCGTCGCGAGGCTGCCCACGGCAACACCATTCACGACCATGTTCGCCGGATTGTAGAAGAACCAGGCGCAGACGCCGAGGATGACGAACACCGCAACGGCAGCCCACGCAATGATATTGTAGAGCTTGTATTCGCGGAGCACCTCGAAGCGGTGAGTCTGGGTCGTAGCGGCAAGCTTCTTCGAGTAGCGGTGAAGCATGTGGAGGAACGCGAGAGCGAGGAACGCGAGGATGCCGCAGAGCACCGCAAGCGAGCCGCCCATGTGGGCCTGCATCGTCTCGGTCGTCACGAACGGAACCGCGTAGCCGCCCAGGAAGAGCGTCGCGATAAGGAAGCTGTTGATGCAGATGTGCGAGTATTCGCCCATGTAGAAGAGGCCGAACTGCATGGCACCATATTCCGTATGGTAGCCGGCGACAAGTTCGGGCTCGCCTTCGGCCACGTCGAACGGGGCACGGCCGGTTTCAGCGATGCTCGCGATGAGGAAGCAGAAGAACGCCACCGGCTGGGCGACAATGCCCCACACGTGGTGTTCCTGCCAGGTCACGATATCGGTCAGGTTGAAGGAACCCGCGAGGAGCAGGATGCCCATCATCGAAAGGCCGAGGCACACTTCGTAACTGATGGTCATGGAACTCGTACGCAGCGCACCGAGGAAGCTGTACTTGGACTTGGACGCCCAACCGGCCAATACGGCGCCGAACGCGGAAAGCGAGCTGAAACCGAACAGCAGGAGCACGCCCACGTCGGAATCGATGATGGATCCCGGGATGCGGACCATCTTGCCGCCCCATTCGAACACCATCGGGCCGAACCAGGGAATCACGCAGGGTGAGAGGAACACGATGGCGAACGGGATTGCCGGAGCCACGTAGTAGAGCACCTTATTCACGCCCGCGGGGGCGAACATTTCCTTGAAGAACAGCTTGGTACCGTCGCACATGTTCTGCACGTAGCCGAACAGACGGATCTTTCCGAAGTAGGGAATCTTGATGTAGGAACGGTTAGGTCCCTGGCGGTCCTGCATGAAGCCGGCGCCACGGCGTTCCATAGGAATCAGCAACAGGATGTAGAGGACCGGCACGAAGCAGAAGGCGAACTTCGCAATCGTGATGAGCCATTCCACCCAGGTTTTGGATTCGATAATATCCATTATGCGTTACCTCCTTCGAGGAGATTGCCTGTGCTCTTGATAGAATCGTAGGTAAGGCCGGAGAGGGCCGGGGCGTATGCGCCAGCCTGTCTGAAGGCCTCGGATGCGCAGCCGAACTTTGCTCCGGCAAGCTCCGAGAGCACCTCGTAGGCCGGGCGGAGTTTTTCGTCGGGGCAGACCGGACATGCATTCAGCTTCTGGAGGATGTTCAGGCTATTCACCATCGATCCCTGAATTTCGCTCCAGTGGCGGATGCCGAATGCGAGAGTCGCCTTCGCGGCGGTCGCATCGTTGAATGCCGAGAGCGCGATGCGGCTCGGAATCTTTTCCAAGGCAGAAGCCGCGGCGGCATCTTCACCGAAGAGGTCCGCGTTCACGGTCACGAGCACCTTGAATTCACCGGCGCGCTTCACGAGATCGGCAAGGTTGTCATCGGGCACGCCCATCAGCTTGAAGCCCATGCGGTTCGCCATCGGGTCACCGCTCATGGCGATGCCGTCGGGGGCACCGACCTTCTTGAAGGTCCCGCCGAAAAGTTCGGCAGAGTCGCCCAAGGAATCCTTGAGCATGCGGAGCGCAGCCAAATCCTCGATGGTGCAGGCGCCACCCGCGACGAGGGCGACCTTGCCCCCGACAGACTTGGTTTCAGAAATGACTTCCTGAATCACGCGGAAGCCCATCGCCGGCAAGCGGTTCTTGTCGAACTGCTGGAACGCAAGGCGGCTCGTGTTCGAAAGCCAGCTGCGGTTCACTTCGGGGTTGCAGCGCGGCATCACGCGGTAAATGCGGCCATCGGCATGGTCAAGCCAGATGTTCGCGCCGAGGGAATCGTCCATCGAGATGGTCGGCGTGTGGGAAAGCAGCCAGACACGCTTCTGAAAGCGGAAGTACTTCGCAGTCATGGCGCCCACCGGGCACACGTCCGTCACGCACAGGTCGTATTCGTGGTCGAGCTTTTCGCCCGGGAACGTGGTGATGTAGGTGTGGTCGGCACGGCCGGCGAGCTGCAGCTGTTCCGAACCTGCGATGCTACGCATAAAGCGCACGCAGCGGTCGCACTGCACGCAGCGTTCTTCGTCGAGCAACACACGGGGGCCCAAGTCCACATGCTTGCCGCCACGGAGCTGGCCCTTGGCATCAATGAACTGGTGCGCCGGATTGCCGTGGTAGTTCTTGCCGTATTCGGGACGCATGCGGGATTCGTTCTGGCCCGCTTCCATGTAGTTTTCCTGCAGGGTGCATTCACCGGCCTTGTCGCAGATGGGGCAATCGAGCGGGTGGTTCACCAGCATGAATTCCTGGGTGGCCTTGCGGGCGTTCTTCACGCGGGCGCTGGAGGCAGGCGTGTAGATTTTCATGCCCGGGGCAACCGGCGTGTAGCAGGCAATCACGAGCATGCGGCCGCGGGGACCTTCCTGTTCCACCAGGCACTGGCGGCAGTTACCCGATACCGGGAGGTAAGGATGGTAACATACGTGGGGTGTTTCAATCCCGACGGCCTTGAGGGCCTCGAGGAGGTTCGTATCGCCAGGAACCATCACCGGCTTGTCGTCCACGAAGATTTCCACCTTCGGGCTGTTCTCGGTCGGGAGTTTCGGCATGTTGTAGTAGTTACTCATATTATTACCAGAAAATTCCAGGACGATAGGTTTCCTGAACACGCGGCTTGGCGTGGTCGGGGTTCTTTGCGATATATTCATCGAAGTCCGCACGGAACTTCGCCGTGTAGCTCGAAACGGGGCCGCCAAGCGAAATGGACAGCGGGCAAATCGTCACGCCGCCAAAACCGCCGCAGAGGCTCTGCATCAGTTCCACGTCGCCGTCGTGGCCCTTGCCTTCGGCAATCAGATTCAGCATGCGGTGCAGAAGACCCGTACCTTCGCGGCACGGAGTGCACTGGCCGCAAGATTCGTGACTATAGAAGTTGCCGAGGCAGTTCAAGAGGTCCACCATGTTGTGGGTATCGTTGATCACGATCATGGCGCCCGAACCGAACATCGTCTTCATCGAGGCGAGGCATTCGTAATCCATCGTCGCGACCGCCGCTTCTTCGGCAGTCAAGGGAGCGCACGAGGAACCGCCCGGCAGCACGGCCTTGAGCTTTCCGCCCACGACGCCACCGGCATATTCGTTAATCATCGTCATCATCGGGGTTCCGAGAGGAGCCTCGTACACGCCCGGATTCTTCACGTCGCCACTGATGCAGAACACCTTCGTACCGCCGGCACGGGGCGTACCCATCTTGGCGTATTCGCTCGGGTCGTGCTGCAGAATCCACGGGAGCGCCATGATGGTCTCCACGTTGTTCACGCAGGTCGGGGACTTCCAGGCGCCGCTCACCGCCGGGAAAGGCGGCTTCAGGCGGGGCTGGCCCTTCTGGCCTTCAAGCGAGTTGATAAGAGCAGTTTCTTCACCGCAGATGTAGGCGCCGGCGCCGCGATGCACGAAGATATCGAAGCAGAACTTGGTGCCCATGATATTTTCGCCGAGGTAGCCGGCAGCGTATGCCTGGTTCAGCGCCTTGTTGATGCTCTCGATGCAGGGCAGGAACTCGCCGCGGCAGTAGATGTAGGCAGCACGGCTACCGAGAGCCCAAGCTGCAATAATCAGGCCTTCGATCAAGCGGTGCGGATCTTCCATCATCAAGAAGTGGTCCTTGAACGTTCCGCCTTCGCCTTCGTCGGCGTTCACCACGATATACACGGGCTTGCCGGAATTGCGGGGAACGAAGCTCCACTTCATGCCCGTCGGGAAGCCTGCACCGCCACGGCCGCGGAGGTTAGAACGCTGCACGTAGTCGATGAGCTCGAACTGGCTCATGTTGAACAGGCGTTCAGAAATATTCGCATAGCCGCCCAGTTTCTTGTAGACTTCGATGTCCTGGGCACCCTTGCCAAAATTCTGCGTACAAACTTTTACACATTCAGCCATAATTACTTAGCCTCCTCGACCGGAGCCGGCTTCTGGGTGGTGACGGCCTCGTTAGAAGGTTTCGCCGTGCGTTCACCGGAAGTTGCAATCATGCGGTACACGTCGCCGACCTTGCCGGCAGCATCCACAAAAGCCTTGTCCTTCACGCCGGGTTCGCCAACGACGTCCCACTTGGAGCCGTTCTTCTTTTCGACCACAATCTTCGTGAATTCGGGAGCGCCCTTCCAGGTGAGAGTGGCGCCGTTTTCGTCGGCTTCGGCCTTCACGTTCAAAACCGGAGAGGGCGGAGCGTAGTCGGCGACCTGCGGCTTGGCCGTAGCACCCGGAGCGCCGGGGTGGCCGCCGTGGCCCTTCACGATTCCACCGAGAACATCGTGCTTCGGGACGTTGTCTTCGTGGGCATAGCACCACTTGAGGATGCGGGCAATGCTTTCTTCGGTAAGCGTCGTCCCCGGCTTCATCACCAGCTGGTCGTTTTCCACGTCGGTCGCGAAGTCGTCGTTCACGAGCATCATCGGGCCGTTGCCGCAGCTACCGAGGCATTCCACCTGCAAAAGCGTGAAGAGGCCGTCCGGCGTCGTTTCGCCCGTCTTGATGTTCAGGGACTTTTCCACGTGCGCGATCAGAGCCGGCGCACCCTTGATGGTGCAGCTGATGTTGCGGCAGAACTGCAGCAGGAACTTGCCCTTCGGCGCGTGGTTATACATGGTGTAGAAGGTCGCGACACCGAGCGCATGGGCCGGCGCGCAACCGCAAACCTTGGCCGCCCAACGGATGCCTTCGCGCGGCACCCAGCCGAACACGCCCTGCACGAGCCACAGCACTTCGAGGAGGGCTCCCTGGCCCACCGGATAGCGGCTAAGCAGGTCAGCGCAACGTTCCTTGATTTCAGGAGTCTCAAGCTTTGCGAGCACTTCCTTCGGGGAGGGTTGCGGAACTTCCTTGTTTACATAACCGAACGTCTGGCCGGGATCCGGCAGGGCCTCGATGGGCTGCGCGGGACGGTCGAACTTTAAACGGTTGTTCGAAACGAACTGGACTGCACCTTGAATATGTTCTCTCATCGGTCAAGTTCTCCAGCGATAATGTTGAGGCCCGAAAGTACGGCCATGGAGTCGGCAAGCTGGCCACCTTCCACAAGTTCGTGGAATGCGGCAAACTGCGTGAGGCAGGGTGGGCGCACCTTGATGCGGTACGGATGGCCGCTGCCGTCAGAAACAATCGTGAAGCCGAGTTCGCCGTTCGCGCACTCGCTTCCGCAGTAGTATTCTCCCTCGGGGACGCGGATGCCTTCGTACACGCTCTTGAAGCGCCCGATGAGGCCTTCCATATCCTGGTAGGCGAGCTTGTGCGCCGGCACGCGAATGCGTGGGTCGACGATGTCGACCGGCCCTGGCGTAAGGCGCTTCAGGGCCTGGCGCACGATCTTCACGGATTCCTCGATTTCAGCGAGACGCACCTGGAGGCGGTCGTTGCAGTCGCCCTGCGTGCCAACCACGACTTCCCAGTCGTAGGTTTCGTAATCGTAGTAGGGTTCATCCTTGCGCAGGTCAGATGCGACACCCGAGGCGCGCAGGCACGGGCCCGTCCAGCCGTAGCTGATGGCGCGTTCTGCAGAAATCTTGCCGATTCCCACCGTACGGTCGAGGAAGATGCGGTTACGGTCAAGGCATGCGTGCAGGTCCTTCAGGGCCTTCTCGACAGAACCAAGGGCCGCAAGCACATCGTTTTCAAATCCATCGTAGCTGTCGCGGTAGAGGCCGCCAATGCGGGCGTAGCTGTTCGTGAGGCGCGCACCCGTGAGCTTTTCCCAGATGCACATGATTTCTTCGCGGGGGTTAAAGGCGTACATGAACGGAGTCGTTCCACCCAAATCCTGGAAGGCCGCCGCGACGCACACGAAGTGGTCGTTGATACGGCTGAGCTCATTTACAATTACGCGGAGCACCTTGCAACGTTCCGTGATTTCTACGCCGAACATGTTCTCTACCGCACGGCAGTACGCGATGTTGTTCATGATGGCCGAGCAGTAGTTGAGGCGGTCGGTATACGGGACCACCTGCTGCCAGGTGCCGCGTTCCACCATCTTCTCGAACCCGCGGTGCAGGTATCCGATTTCTTCTACGCTCGCGACAATCGTCTCGCCGTCCATCGCGGCCAAAAAGCGCAAGCAGCCGTGAGTGGCCGGGTGGCTCGGGCCCACGTTCAGGGGCATCAGGTTCAGCTTATCGCCATTCTTATCCAGTACAATCATTCCTTGATACTCCCTTCCAAGAATTCGTTATCGTTTGTCTCCACTTCCTTGCTGCGCTGGATGACCCTGTAGCCAAGGTCCTGCAGGCGCTTTTCAAGTTCCGGGAGCAGGTAGTCGTTGGTGGAGAGCCACTGGCGCTTCTGGGCCGGGTAGTCCTTGCGGAGCGGGTGACCGACAAATTCAACGTGGTTCAACAGGCGGCGGAGGTCCGGGTGGCCCTCGAACACGATTCCGAACTGGTCGTAGACTTCACGTTCGTACCAGTTGGCGTTCGCATACAGGTCACTAATGGTCGGGACCTTGAGGTTATCCTCCCCGACCAGCACCTTCAGACGGATGCGGAGTCCCGGGTTCGAAATGCTCTTGAGCGCATAGGCCACCGCAAAGCGCGGGCCCTCGTGGTTCGGGTAGGTCAGGTAGTCGATGCCCGCGATATCCACGAGCATCTCGAACTTCGCGGCGTCACCATCCCTCAGGAATTCAACCGCATTGCGCAGGTAGGTGGCGCTCAGCACGGCAGTCACGCTCCACTTGTCGAGAGTTTCGCGTTTCGCGCCGAACTTTTCTTCCAGGCAAGAGAAGATTTCTTCAGCAGTCATTATCTTCTACTCCTTCCAGAACTGGGCTTTCTTAACAATGTTCTGTTCTTTTTCAACGACGAAGTCCTTGATGTCGGTAACCTTCTCCTGGGCAAAGGCCTTCGCATTGGCCTTGGCTTCGGCAGTCTTCGCCTTGATCATTTCGAGCTGGTCCTTCACCTGTTCGGCACGCTGCTTCATGTAAGATTCGTCCTTGATCTTCTTCTGCAGGTCGAACATCGCATCGAAGAACGCTTCCGGACGGCTGGGGCAGCCACCGATATACACGTCCACCGGGATAATGTGGTCAATGCCCGGAACCGTGCAGTAGCAGTCGTAAAAGCCGCCCGAGCAGGCGCACGCTCCCATCGCGATAACCCAGCGCGGTTCGGCCATCTGCTCGTAGATACGCTTCAGGATCGGGGCCTGCTTGTAGGTGATCGTACCCGAGACCAAAAGCACATCGGACTGACGCGGCGTAAAACGCACATACTCAGACCCGATACGCGAGAGGTCGTAGCGGCCCACTTCCGTACTCATGAACTCGATTGCACAACAAGCCGTACCGTAGGGGAACGGCCACAGGGAATTGGTTCGGCCCCAGTTGACCAAGAAGTCAAGCGAGGACGTAATGATACTCGGCTTTTCTGCCTCATTACCCATAAGGATTACCTCATAAAATTCGCGCCAAAAGATAGAAAAATCGCCTTTATGGGCGGAATTTTCCGCCCGAATGGAGCATCTTTGTTCTTTACGGGAATCTTTTATTTTTCTTTTATCTCAAAGAGTATCAAGGAGATGCGCATTCCGGAAGCCTTTCTACGCCTCTTTCCCCTTTTGTTCTCAAAAAAGTTCTCATTTTTGAAGTTTTTTATCTATATTATAGGAAGCGCCCACACCGGGCCCAAAAGCTATGAACCAGTACCTAGACATATACCAGTTTACGCACTTCCGCAAGTTCCTGGAAGAATACCAGACCGCCCGCACCAAGGCGGAACCCGGCTTTACGCGTACCGAAATCTGCAACCTGCTCGGGCTCGAGAAGAGCCGCAGCTACTTCGCCGATGTCCTCAGGGGCAAGAAGGTCAGCCCCCGCATGGTGGCAAAGTTCATCGAGGTTCTCGAACTCGACAAGAAAGAGGCGAAGTACTTCGAAACGATGGTGGAATTCGACCAGGCGAAAAACGATGCCGCCCGCAACGCCGCGATGCAGGAACTGCTGAAACTGCACCCGAACCCGCAGCATATATTAAATGAAGACGCCTACGAATATTATAGCCGCTGGTACCACAGCGCGCTCTTCGCCATATTGGACGCGATGGACGTGGGCGACGACATGGCGCCCGTGCAGAAGAGGATTTTCCCGAAGGTCCCGCTCGGCAAGCTGAAGGATTCGCTCGCCCTGCTGGAACGCCTCGGGCTTGCCCGCAAGAACGAAGAAGGCTTCTGGAAACCCACCAAGGAAAGCATCAGCAGCGGGCCGTACAACAACGCGGAACTCATCAAGCAGTACCAGTTGCAGTGTTTCGAGCTCTCGAAACAGGCGCTCATCACGCCGCCCAAGAAGCCGACCGTCATGAGCACTCTCACGTTCAGCATCTCGAGCGAGGCGTACAAGAAGCTCGAGGCCGAACTGCAGGAATTCAAGGCGAAGGCAAGGCGCATCATCGGCGAGGACAAGGAGCATGCCGACGGCGTCTACCAGATGAACATCCACCTGTTTTCGAATTTGGAGTAGGGATGATTGGAGTAAATAAAATTTCCTTTTTTAGCGCGGCGGCACTGCTGTCGCTGTTTATGGCGTGCAGCAACGGCGAAGATACCGCGGGCGTCCTGACCGAAACCGAATCGGGAAAGACGATTGCAGGCATCATTACCGACACCGAGGGCAAGCCCCTCGCAAGGGCGCGCGTGTACCTGACAGGCGTCGATACGGTAGACTACCACACCTACGCGATGGATTCGACCGAAACGGCAGACGACGGAACCTTCTTCATGAAGTCGGAGGGCGACCGCCACTACTTCAGGGTACTCGCCAAGGCAGCCCCGGAATCGGACACCCTGCTCGGCTTTGAAGACTACTACAACTCCACCTGGGATACGGGGTGGCCCGATACCGTCCACTTCGAAATCGAAGTAGGCGCACCCGCATTCGTACAGATCTACTTGCAAGGGGCCTTCAGCGATATCGACTCCATCTGCTTCCACGGCACCTTCGTCTGCGCAGCGACCTCGGAGAAGGACATCGAAAACGGGTACATGACCGTCCGCAATATGCCCGCAGGCCTTGTCCGCAAATACACCGTCTGGAGAAACGATACGGCACACACGTCACCATTTGTCGATGATTCAAAAAGAATCCTCCCCGGAGACACCCTTTTCTGGTCGGGGATTGTAGCCCTGTGGGGTACCTCCGTCGAAGCCCTGAGCATCTCCATTCCCCAAAATGCAAAGGCCCTCCTGGATTCTGCAGGCCTGGAACCGACCCTGAACAATCTCATCGTCCCCGTTTATGCCCCCAAGGACAAGGATTTCGACCTGCTTATCGATGGATGGGGCAGCACCGTTGACCTCTTCACCGCAGAACAGGACAAGTCCGCCGAGAAGAAATACTGGGCGATGTTCGATTCTGTTGGCACAAAAGAACAGGATGCCCACTGGCTTTTGGTCCAGCATGAATATCCCTACAAGCAATGGAACAACATACGGCACCTATATTCCGAGATCGAGCCGCACACTTCGTTCTTCGACTCCACATTCGTCCTCCATACACCCAGCTTTGCAGTAAGTTTCTGGATTGAATTGGACGCCGGGGCAGTCGACTCCACCGACAATTCCGACCGCATTGAAATTTTCTCCGCAGGGACGGATTCCCTGGGATTCAAGATTGCCCAGTGCGAGAAGGACGCCCAGTTCATCTGCACTACAATCCAAAACGGAATCGACACCGACTCCAGCGATAATGCCATTTACGGTAAGGCTAAGGTTCTCGACGGGGATCGTCACCATGTTTCGCTCGTCATCCACGAGAAGCACCTGACTATCGCGATAGACGGCGAGACCATCCGCGACACGGACCTGAAACTAGCCGAAAATTTTGACAAGGACCTCCGCTATATTCAGGTAGGCGACGAGCATCTTGAAGATTTCATCGTCTATTACTTCAACGACAGCATCCGCAGGGACGAAGACAAGGACTGGACCCGCCTCCAGGCATGGCTCATGGCGTTCTACGAGATGCAGAATTTGTTATATTAGGAGAGATGAAAAAACTCGTTCACGACCGTAAGATCTGCCTCGCCTGCGCGGGCTGCGTTGGCGTGTGCCCCAAGATGGCGCTCGACATGTTCGGGCTCGACCTGCAGATCGATTCCGAAAAATGCGTGCGCTGCGGCATCTGCGTGAAGGCGTGCCCCGTCGGTGCGCTCACGATTACGGAGGTGGACGATGCTTGATTCCCGTTACGATGTCGTGGTGATAGGTGCCGGGCCCGGCGGCTCCGTTGCCGCAAGGAACTTAGCACGGGCGGGGCACAAGGTACTGCTCCTCGAGAAGCGCGAACGCATCGGCTTCCCGGTACGGTGCGGGGAGGCGAGCACCACGCTGGCCGACCTCCAGACATACGGCCCCATCGACGAGAGCTGCATCGAGAGCATCATCAACGGGCTTTACATTTACGGCCCGAACGGCGTGAACATCGAAGTCCCGAAACCGAACACGGGCATCATGCTCAACCGCGAAATCTTTGACCCGTGGCTCGCAAAGCTTGCTGCCGACGACGGCGCCCAGGTAGAGACCTGCGCACGTGCCAAATTCGTGGGCGATGTCGAGGGCGATACCCGCATGGTGCGCGTCGTGCTTGGGAAAGGCAACGGCGACGGTAGCGTGACCGAGACGGGCACGCAGGAAATTTTTGCGAAGATGGTCATCGCGGCCGACGGCGTGGAAAGCCGCATCGGGCGCATGGTGGGCCTCAAAAGCGTCCAGGACCCGCGCGAGACGTGCACGGGTGTTGACATCCAGGTGCAGGGGCTCTTGACCAAACCCGACTACCTCACCTTCTGGCAGGGACACGACTTTATCAACGACGGCTACATCTGGAGTTTCCCGAAGCAGAAGTCGAACGTCACGAACTTCGGCGCAGGGTTCCTCGCCGCGGGCAAGCATGCAGGCAACATTCTCGAAATCACGATGGAATGGCTCGAAAAGCTCTTCCCGGGGGCAAAAATCAACCATACCGTAGGCGGGCTCGTACCTGTTTCCAGCACGCTCAAGGACTACACGCTCGACCGCCTGGCCCTCGTGGGCGACGCCGCCCACCACACCAACCCGCTCACGGGTGGTGGCATCGCTGCCGCGATGAGGGCCGGCCGCTTCTGTGCCGAATACGTGGACCAGGGATTGAAGGCGACCTCCGGAGAGGCCGCGGCACTCAGCCGCAACTTCCTCAAGCAGTACGAAAAGCGCTGCTACGAGTACTTCGGCAAGACGCATGATTTCGAGTACAAGTTCCGCAGGTTCCTGCTCGCCATCAATCGCGAAGACCAGATTGACCTCTACAAGGTACTGCAGGGATTCGCCCTGAGCGGGTACAAGAAGAGTGCCTTCCTCAAGACGCCCGTCCAGACCGCCAAATACCTTTACAAGTTCTGGAAATTCAAGTAAGCGGTCCGCTAGAACAACCCTTCTGCATTCGTGCTCGAAAGCACGCGGTTGTATATAATGCGCTTGCCCTTCACGCCGTCACTTGCACACACATGGTCGAAAGGCGGCTTGAGCATCGAGGCCACGAGATGAGCCGCGACGGCTTCCGCGAACACCGGGCGGATTCTTGCCGGCAGTATCGCGAGATGCTTGCCCAAAATCTTCTGCATCAGTTCTTCACCGAATCGCTTGTCCTTGTGCTTGCCGAGCAGTAGCGACGGGCGCACGAGCGTGAGCGCCTCGAAGTTCATCATCGTGAGACCTTCCTCGAGCATGCCCTTCAGGCGGTTATAGAAGAACGGCGAATGCGAATTCGCGCCCTGCGCACTCACGCACAAAAAATGCCTCACGCCAGCCTTCTTCGCGACGGCCGCAAGCGATAGCGGGAGCCTCACATCGATTTTCTCCTGCGCAGGCTTGCTACCCGCCTGCTTGATGGTCGTGCCGAGGCAGCATATCGCCGCGTCGAGGCCCGCAAACTTCTCGCGCAACTTGTCCACCTGTTCAAAGTCGACCACGTCGAAGTCGATTTTCGCGGCACCCTCTAAAATACCCGTTTCAGCGGGTTCGGGCACGCGACGCACCGGGCAATACACGCGTTCCACCTGGTCAAGGCGCACCAGGAGTTTCAGGACATTTTTTCCAATCAGGCCGGTCGAACCAAAAAGCGCAACTTTCATGCTACAAATTTAATCCTTTACGCAACGGACAGAGAAGGCGTGCTTCCTACTGTAGTTACTTAGATATGCATGGTTATCGTCGAAACCCAGATACATGTCAATCGCGTTGCTGCTACCGATCTTAGTAGAACTCCAAAAGAAAGCGTCATTGCCCATGCCGCTGGAAAGCCCTTCGTCATTCCGGCTACCGGCAGGGAGCACCAAGAACCCGAAAGCATCATCACCGTTGCCATTTTCATTCCAACCAATGGTTGACTTGAGCTTTACGCCTGCATCATACCAAACCCCTTCGGCTTCCTCATCCTGTTTTCCACCCACGGTCTTCATCAACATCTCAAATTCTTTATCACGGGGCAAGCGCCAACCCGTAGGGCACGCCTTAAGTGCAGCTTTCCAAGCGTACAATCGACCGAACTTGATGCAATTAACATCATCGCCATCATAGCAGTAGCTGTCCCCTGTCTTGTAATTCAAGTTTTGAGCCATCCAAGTCTGATTGCCTATTTTTACGACTCTATATATTTTGCCGTCGCGAGGATCCTTAAAAGTCCCGCCCTGCGCGCCACCACCCTGAGGTACGCCGCCAGCGTCTTCCAGCGCCTTGATTGTCGCGACGTTTTTCTTTTCAACCGGAGTAAGCTTGGAATCGACGTTCGCGAATTTGGGCTTATACCAGGAGAATCGACTAAAGTAATTCTTGAGGTCGTCGCTCTTGAAAATACGTCCATGTACGGCGTAGATGGAGTTTCTTAGGATTCTCAGGTCCGCAGCTGAATAGCCCTGCAGGTCATCCTGGGTTACCTCCCTCTTGCCGACCAGCCTAATCATGTCCTCGGAAACCTGCGCATTCGCAGCAGACACAAAAAGCCCGACAGCAAGCATCGCAATCATCAGCATTTGTTTTTTCATCGTTTCATCCCTTTGTTGTTATAATTTAATCCTTTACGCAGCGGACGGAATAGCCGTTATCTTTATCGCCATATTCTAGGCCAATTCCGCCATACTTGTATTCAAAAGAGGCGAGATGCACTTTTCCTCCTTTATTCCTGCTTATAAACACCTCCGAGGACGTCCAGAAAAGCGCCTGTTCACCCTCGCCTCGGTAATCGCCATGTTTTTTCGATTCATACTTTTGCAAGTAATGAATCTCTCTCAGAAGATTAAGAATTTCCTTACTACTATATTGTCTGTCGCTCACCCTGAATCCCGTCGGTAGCACAGAGAACCCGAACAAATCCGTTCCCTTCCGTTCGCTTCCGCACCTCAAAAGAATCTTGCACATCGGTCCCGACGAGTCGACCACACTTTTCCATCCCGTCCTGGATTTGAGCATGTCGGCGGAAACCGAATCATTGTACACTTCATGGCTCAGTTCTATTTTCAAGTCCAGAATTTCCTTATAGCTCGGCAGATGCCAACCGGCTGGGCAGGCATCCGTTGCTGGCTCCCATTTATAAAGGCGTCCATACTGGAAACAGGTCAGTTCGTCATCATCGTAGCAATAGCTTCCTTCCGTCCTGTAATTCAGGTTTTCCGCCATCCACGTCTGCTTGCCTATGACAACCGTCCTGTATTTTTGCCCGTCACGTTCATCCGTCATAATCCCGCTACGATAATCCGTCACGTTATAATCCGTTACAAGTCTAAAATCATCCATCTTAAATTTTACCGCATTTTCAACTTTTGCAGGCGACGGTTCCTTGGTCTTTTTAGCAGGTTTGTCCTTGAAGCAACGGACGGCACACCAATACGGACCCCAAAAGAGGTCATCTTCGGTATAGAAAGAGTTGTAGCTCGCCTCATCCATCATAAACTCCATTGTCATGGCATACTTGAATTTGCTTTCAGGATCAATCCCGTCAGAACTCCAGAAGCACACATTCTCGCCGCGATCGCTTTCGGGCAAGGCGGTAAACGAAAATGCATCTATGCCATTGCCGTCCGTCATTATGCTTTTCCTTCTAGTTCTTATCGGTTTTGTGCTCACATAATGGTCGCTTTCCCAAACATGCCAATGCCATCCTGTCCTGGATTTTAGCATTTTGGCAGCGGTCGATGTCCCACCTACATTTTCAAACAACGTAAAGAATTCGTTCATTTTCGGCAAGCGCCATCCTGACGGGCAAGCGTCTTTTGCCGCCCCCCAAGTGTAGAGGCGCCCGTACTTGTCGCAATTACTCGTGCTATCCTCGTAGCAAGCGCTACCATCCGCCTCGTAATTCAGGTTTTCCGCCATCCAAGTCTGGTCGCCAATCGTCACCGTCCTGTAGGTCATATCGTCACGATAATCCTTTAGATGCCCGTTGCGGAAATCCGGTATAATATAATCCGGAATAAACTTGACAAACCCTTTGTCTTTCTTGAAAGAAAAAGGCTCCGCAGATTCATCCTTGACACAGCGAACGTTATACCAGGAATCGCTAATCCTCGGCAGGCTACCTGCATAGTTTATAAACACACTGTCGCTATAATAACTCAGGCTTACATAGTATATAAAGTTGTCATCTCCCTCGGAAATCCAGAAGTTCGCGTCCCAGCTCCTCCTGATATCGGGACTGGCAGAGAACGAGAACGCATCCGTGCCGTTGCCAGCCGATTCCTTGCCCGACATGTCGCGCCAACCATGTTTTGACTTGAGCATTTTCCCTGCGACCGACTTCCCGCCCACGGCTTCGAACAACGTCTCAAATTCGCTTTTACTCGGAAGATGCCAGCCCGCAGGACATGCGATCATTGCACTTTTCCATTCGTACAGCTGCCCTTCCCTGGCGCAAGCAGCATAATCGCCCCCATAGCAACGGCTATAGTCTGCTTCGTAATTCAGGTTCTCCGCCATCCACGTCTGCGAGCCGATTGTGGCTGTCTTGTAGACGTGGCCATCACGCAAATCCATGAACATTCCCGTCACAGAGGAAACTGCCGCCACCGCAGCAACCGCCACCAGAGCAATCAAGATGAAAACCAGCCTTTTAGACATGTTTTAAATATACGATTTATGCCTTCAAAAAAAATTTCACACCTCAAATTCCTACTGATTAATCACTGATTTAAGCAATTAATCATCCAATTACAAAATCCGCCATTGCCATTTTTCGTTCAAAATCAACGTTTTCAGGCTTGGCACAATTCTTGCAAATATATAAGGAGAATTTTTCACCCTTCAACTATTGACATTATGTCAAATCTGATATATATTTTATGAGTCCGAAACACAAACCTATAGTCTGGTTGCATGAGCAACCACAAACGCCACCACTATCTCAAAAAGCGAGGATAGAAACAGGATATTTACTACGGTTGCTGCAGTCGGGGATAACTTTGTCGCTACCACAAAGCCGTCCGATGCCTTCCATAGGAGCTCACTGCCATGAGCTTCGAATTCGGGACGAAAACAAAAACTGGCGCTTATTTTACCGCATAGACACGGATGCAATAATCGTAATCCTATGGGCAGAAAAGAAAACGGCAAAAACACCTGACGAAGTAATAGACCTATGTCGCAAGCGATTGAAATCTTACGATGCGGAGGATTGATTATGGATAAGCTGAAGAAAGAAAGATTGAAGAAGAAGGGTTGGAAAATCGGGGACGTGGACGAATATCTCGGGCTAAGCCCTGCCGAAATGGCGATTGTCGAGATGAAGGCCGCCCTGGCAAAAGCGCTCATCGCCAAACGGAAGGCTTGTGGCGAAACACAGGTCTCCGCCGCAATCCTTGCGAAGACGAGCCAGTCACGATACGCGAAGGTGGAACACGCCGATTCGAGCGTCTCGCTGGAACTGATGATCAAGATGTTCTTTGCCCTAGGGGCAACCAAGAAGGAACTGATTAGGACGCTGTCGGCGTAGATTTCTATCTTTTCCACCATGGCATTCTTCACGAGATCGAACCTTGACGACCTGCGGCGCGAAGCAGACCAGCTTTCCATCTGCGTCGAACACTTCCTGTACGCCTCCGAAATCGTGCCCGAGTGGGACGAGAAGACGAAGGGATTCTACGATAACTGCATCGAGAAATGCAACGGCAGGCTCAAGGCAATCCACTTCCTGATGGAAAACATCCGCACGCAGGGTCAAGATAAATAATTTTTACTAAATTTTAGCCCGAAAAAATCGGGTTTCCCGAACAAGTTTGAACCATAAACCCATAGGCTTAGTCATGGCAAAAGCAACCAAGAAAGCAGAAGAAGTCGAAGTGCTCGGCACCGACGCGGAATCGTTCCGCAAGGCGTTCACCGACCACATCCACCACACGCTCGCCCGCAACAAGGTGACCGTGACCGACCACGAGAAGTTCCTCGCCGTCGCATACGCCGTCCGCGACCGTCTCGTGGACCGCTGGATCAAGACGCAGGAAACCTACTACAAGCAAGACGTGAAGCGCGTCTACTACCTCTCCCTCGAATTCTTGATTGGCCGCACGCTCGGCAACTCCGTGCTGAACCTCGACGTCGAAAGCGCCGTCACCGAAGCGCTCGACGAAATCGGCATGACCCTCGAAGAACTCCGCGAACAGGAAGTTGACGCTGGTCTCGGCAACGGTGGCCTCGGCCGCCTCGCCGCCTGCTTCCTCGACTCCATGGCAACTCTCGAACTCCCGGCCACCGGCATGGGTATCCGCTACGAATACGGTATGTTCAGCCAGAAGATTGTGAACGGCGAACAGGAAGAACAGCCGGACAACTGGCTGCGCCTCCCGAACCCCTGGGAAATCGCCCGCCCGGCCAACGCCATCAAGGTCCCGTTCTACGGCTACGTGGTGAGCTGGATGGACGAGAAAGGCAGGCTCCGCAACCGCTGGGAAACGAAGGACTACGTGCTCGCCCTCCCGTACGACACCCCGATTCCGGGCTACAAGAACAACACCGTGAACAACCTGCGCCTCTGGAGCGCGAAGTCCACCGACGACTTCGGCCTCAGCTACTTCAACAACGGCGACTACATCGCCGCCGTGCAGGACATGGAACTCTCCGAAACGATTTCCAAGGTGCTGTACCCGAACGACTCCTCCATGAACGGTAAGGAACTGCGCCTCAAGCAGCAGTACTTCCTCTGTTCCGCCTCCCTGCAGGATATCATCAAGCGCTTCAAGAAGCTCCATGACGGCGATTGGAAGAAGTTCCCCGAGAAGGTCGCCATCCAACTGAACGATACGCACCCGGCAATCTCCATCGCCGAAATGATGCGCATTCTCCTCGACATCGAGAACATGGAATGGGACGAAGCCTGGGACATCGTCACCAAAACGTTCGCCTACACGAACCACACCCTGATGCCGGAAGCCCTCGAGAAGTGGCCGGTCAGCCTCTTCGAGAAGCTCCTCCCGCGTCACCTCCAGATCATTTACGAAATCAACGCACGCTTCCTGCGCATGGTCAGCATGAAGTGGCCCGGCGACAATGCACGCCTCGCCCGCATGAGCCTCATCGAGGAAGGCGGCTGCAAGATGGTCCGCATGGCCTACCTCTCCATCGTGGGTTCGTTCGCCGTGAACGGCGTGGCCGCACTCCACTCCGACCTCCTGAAGACGACGCTCTTCAAGGACTTCTACGAACTGTGGCCCGAAAAGTTCAACAACAAGACGAACGGCGTGACGCCGCGTCGCTGGGTCCGCAAGGCCAACCCCGCCATGTCGAGCCTCATCTCTTCCAAGATTGGTGACAGCTGGGTCAAGGACCTCGACGACCTGAAGAAGCTCGAGAAGTTCGCTAAGGACGCCGCATTCCAGAAGGAATTCATGGCAGTCAAGAAGCAGAACAAGGAACGCCTCGCCAAGTACCTCAAGGCTACGCAGGGCGTGGATGTCGATACCGACACGTTCTTCGACGTGCAGGTGAAGCGCATCCACGAATACAAGCGCCAGCTGCTGAACATCCTCCACGCCATTCACCTGTACATCCAGGTGAAGGACGGCAAGGAAATCCTGCCGCGTACCATCATGATCGGTGGTAAGGCCGCTCCGGGTTACTGGATGGCCAAGCAGATCATCCGCCTCGCGAACGCCGTGGCCGCCATCATCGACGCCGACCCGGTCTGCAAGGGCAAGCTCAAGATGGTGTTCCTCGAGAACTACCGCGTATCCTTCGCCGAGAAGATTATCCCGGCGGCAGACCTCTCCGAACAGATTTCTACCGCGGGCACCGAAGCCTCGGGTACCGGCAACATGAAGTTCGCCTTGAACGGCGCGCTCACCATCGGTACGCTCGACGGCGCCAACGTGGAAATGAAGGAAGAAGTCGGCGACGAGAACATCTTCATCTTCGGCCTCACCGTCGAAGAAGTCACCGACCTGCTCGCCAAGGGCTACCGTCCGCGCGACTTCTACGAGAAGGACGACGACCTGCGCCGCGTTATCGACCTCATCGGTTCCGGCTTCTTCAGCCCCGACCGTCCGGACCTCTTCAAGCACATTGCAGACAAACTCCTCACCCACGACCCGTACATGCTCTGCGCCGACTTCCGCAGCTACGTGGACATGCAGGCCAAGGTGGCGAAGGAATACCAGAACAAGAAGGCATGGGCCGAGAAGGCTATCCTCAACGTGGCACGCATGGGCAAGTTCAGTTCCGACCGTACCATCAAGCAGTACGCCGAGGAAATCTGGCACGCCAAGCCCTGCAGCATCAAGCTGTAATCGGCCCGTTTGTCATCCCCGGCTTGACCGGGGATCTAAGATGTTCGCCTACGCGAACATGACGACTGTAGAAAGTCCCGCGAGAAATCGCGGGATTTTTTATTCATTTTTTTTTGCAAGCGCAAGATTCGTCCTTATTATAAAAACGAAGCTATACGAAGCAAATGGAAAAATTACTTATTGCCGAGAGGCGAGTTTCACGCAGTCCGCCGCAATCCGGGCAATGCGCTTGCCCCAGTCACCGCAGGCTCCGTCCAAAAGCTTGAGGAAGAACCTGTGTTCGTTCTCGAGCGAGTCAGGAATGTGGGCAATTTCTCCGTTGTCGAGATATCGCGCGAGACTCACGGTGTAATTGGAGCCGGGGGAACCGCCCTGCCGTCCATAGCTCACGGAAATCGTGCGTACATCCACGTCGCTGTCGCGGTTCACGTAAAAATCTGCAGTCACGCCCTTGTAGGGCCCGCGCGCAACTTTCAAATACATCCTTGCCCTATCGCGGGATTCGGCAGATGTCTTGAACGAGATATCGACATCTTCATACCGGAACAGGGTGAAGAACAGGCTCAGGTCGTGAACGAGCAGGTCAAGCGATACGTTTACGTCGCGGCAACGTTCAGAATACTTGTGCTCGCGCCGAAATTCCAGGCGCACGTTGCCCGCGGGCAGTTTATCGCCTGCTTCAAGACGCGCGTTCAGTTCCGCCAAAAAATGCTTGCGGAAGTTCAGGAAAATCGGGTTGTAGCATTCCGACTGCGCGACAAACAACAGGGTATCGTTTTTCGCAGCCAGGTCTACGAGTTCCTGCGCCTCCTCGCCGGAGATGGCAAGCGGTTTTTCGACCAGCACGGGAATTTTACGCTCCAGGAAGAACTTTGCGTAGGCATAGTGCGTCGATGCCGGCGACGCGATTACCGCAAAGTCTGCGGGCAGCCCACCTGCAGTCCCGCACGTTAATTTATCAGCAAACCCGTCAAATTCTTCTTGATTGTCCGCAGCAGCGATAAACTTCACACCGCACGCTTCAAAACGCGCGCGGTGCCGCTTGCCCATGGTGCCGTTCCCGACAAGGATTGCATTATACGATTTCATCGTGCAACCTCATTGAACGGAGTATTTCCCATAAGGTCAGCATCTCGACAAACCACCCGATGTCCCTCGGGCATGCCCTTCAAGCAATACGCATGGCAGTAGCGGTCTCCTTCCGTCAGCTGGCAGGCAGGCAATTCAAAGAACCTGTATTCCGGTCGCGGGCCTTCGTGATCGAGCATAATGCCATCGGGCGTCACAGAAAGCGTGAACTTGTCCGGTGAGAGCGCCATCCCGCGCCCGGTCACCTTCATGTAGCATTCCTTCAGCGTCCAGAGCCTGCAAAAAGCAATATCCTGCGCATCGCCTTCCGGGAAAGAACGTATCCACGCGTTCTCGGATTCCTTGAAGAAGCGTTCCGCAAGGCGGGAACGCCCCGGACGCACGCGCTCCACGTCGCAACCCGCCTCGTAGGGCGAAATAACGCACATCACGCGCGTCTTGGAATGCGAGAGGTTGAAGTGTATATCCGGCTCATCGCGAAAAGCGGGCTTCCCGTTCTCGCCGAGCACCACATGGGCGTCTGCGCCTTCAATCCCGAAATCGCGACAAGCGATACGCAACAGCAGGCCCACCCCAAGCGACTGCGCACGGCCACCCGGGAACTTGAAACGCATCGCCTTCTCGCGACGATACTCGGGCACCTCCCCAAGCAGCCTTTCAAAAACTGCCGGGTCGTTCAAGGCCGAAATATCTGCCGTATAGACGAGCGTATCCATACCGCGCAATATAGCAATTTAGGCCTATTGCACGCCATACCGCAAAGATTTATATTTTACCACATGGACATCAAGAAGACAAACGCGGCGCGCATTCTCGACCGGCAGAAAATCAGTTACGAACTCATCCCCTACAAGGTCGACGAGAACGACCTAGGCGCACAGCACGTTGCCGACAGCCTCGGCGAAGATATCAACCAGGTTTTCAAGACGATTCTCGTTCACGGCGACAAGATCGGTTACCTCGTGTGCGTGGTGCCGGGAAATCTCGAAGTGGACCTGAAGGGCGCCGCCAAGGTCAGTGGCAACAAGAAAATCGATACCGTCCCGCTCAAGGACTTGACGCCACTTACCGGCTACATCCGCGGCGGCTGCAGCCCGCTCGGGCTCAAGAAGAATTTTCCCATCTTTATTCACGAGACGGCGATGCAGTTCCCGTTCATCTACGTAAGCGCGGGTGAACGCGGCCTGCAACTGAAAATCGCGCCTGCCGACCTCGTAAAGGCGACCCGCGCAACCGTGGGCGTGATTGCAAGAGTCCCGCCCGAAGCCCCGCAGGACTAACCACTTATTTTACGGTAATGCTACGGACCGTTGAGCCCTGCTTCACCAGGTAAACGCCGGAATGGAACCTGGCCTTGATGGCCGTGGTCAAGTCCGCATCGTTTTCCGTCTCGAAGGAACTGAGGAACTTGCCCTGGGCGTCGAATACGAGCGACGTATTGCTGCCGACGGTCACGGAGCGTATTCCCTGGAGAGCCGTGGTCGACGAACTGCTGACCTCAGGAGCAACAGAAGAACTCGACGGCGTATCGCTCTCGATATAGACCTTCGCATAGGGGAAATCATACTCGCCCCTGGCTTTTGCCCCTTCGGAGTTTCCCGCTTCGCCAAGAATCTTTGCCTCGTGCATCTTGCCCATCTTCATGCCGAGTTCTTCCCACTTCTTGAAGTGTGCAGTAATGTCGATGGTGCCGCAGTCGCGCTTCGAGGTACGCACACTGAAATACTGTTTGAAGTACTTGTTGTCTCCATCGATGGAATAGGAGGTTCGGTCGCCTTCGTAAACCGTATACTTCGCTCCATCAATGTCATAAACGCCATGTTTCTTTGCTGAGGATCCCTGGGCCACCCAATCGCCGGGCATGTAGTCACTGCCGGTGTTATCGACGATGTACCACTCCACCAGCGGTTCGCGGGTCCAGCCGTAAATACCGATATAGGAATACTGGATTCCCGAAAGATTGCTCTTGACCAACTTGAAATCCGCCTTCATGTGGCCAAGTTCTGTATGGGTTTTGTCGCTATTGAAAGAAAGCCCCGCGCGGCAAAGGTAGTCCTTGGCGCCGGTCATCTGGCAGTTGAAAGAGCCGTCGTCGTAGAAGGTCGCGGAACCACCGTTGCCGCCTTCGTTCCAGAGTTCGTATCCGATACCGTTACTGAACGAACCCACATTGTTCGTGGAGACCTCCACCTTGGACCCGCTATGGGCGGCAGTGTTGCAGAAATCCTGCGCAAACGCATTTGCAGCCAGGGCACACGCGGCAACCAGGCCATACTTGAGAATAGCTTTCATATAAACATCCCTTTTTGCAAGAAATCTACTACAAAAACACGTTTTCGCAGGGAGCATTCACCGCGCCCGTTATTCCAATTTGGAGTATCCAGGGCACTGACGCAGGAATTTAGGCTATATTTAAAGAATGTTCCAAAAGTTCACAGCGCCCCTTATAATCGCCTCAGTTGCAAGTGCAGCCTTTTTCGCGTGTTCCTCCGATTCGAGCAGTTCCGGCCCCGCAGAAGAACCGCCCGCGAGCAGTTCTACCCTCGTCACACCGCAGTCGAGTGACAACGAGACAAGCGTGTCCAGTTCTTCATGGGCCCTATCGTCTAGCGACTCCAGGGTGACAGAAGATGAGTCAAGCTGTTCCTCATGGACCCTATCGTCTGACGACTCCAGGGTGACAGAGGTCGAGTCGAGTAGCAGCGAATCTCCGTACTTTTGGAGCGACGAGTTCGACACCATAGATACAACCACATGGACATTCGAGACAGGAGCGAGTGGCTGGGGCAACAACGAGTGGCAATACTACACCGGCCGCAGCGAGAACGCCTTCGTGCAAGACGGCATCCTCCACATCCGCGCGAACAAGGAAGATTACGAAGGCGCAAAATACACGTCGGCCCGCATGATTACCAAGGGCAAGTTCAGCTTCACATACGGCACGGTAGAGGCCCGCATCGCGCTACCCGTAGGCAAGGGAATCTGGCCCGCATTTTGGATGCTAGGCGAAAACATCGACGCAGTCTCCTGGCCCGCCTGTGGCGAAATCGACATCATCGAGGCGGTAAACAGCGAGAACGTCGTCTACGGCACCAACCACTGGCAAGCCGGAGGGAACCAAGCCGACTACGGCAACAACACCAAGGATTACTACGGCACGAGCAAGGAACTCGACATCACGCAGTTCCACAACTACAAGATGGTCTGGAACGAAAAGCTCATCGCGATGTACGTCGACGACTTCAAGTACCAAGAAATCGCCATCGAAGACGCGAAGGACGGCCTGGAAGCATTCCACAAGCCGCAATTCTTCATATTGAACGTAGCCGTCGCGGGCAACTGGCCCGGATTCGAGGTAGACGATTTGCAGTTTCCGAACGAGATGCTCGTGGACTATATCAGGGTCTCGCGATAAGCGGCAACGGAAAATTCAGCGTTTCAGAAATTCGAGAATCCTATCCTTGTATTCCTTGATTTCGTCGAAGGCAGCATGACCGTACCCCTCGAAAACCTTGTACTCACAAGGGACACCCGCAGCGTTTAGCTTGTCTACAATCTTGTCGGAAGCAACCGGAAGGACTACGCGGTCCTCACTTGCGGCAAGGACCAGCACCGGACACCTGACATCTGCAAGCATATCGCCGGTATCGACGTTGTCGCATTCACGGGCGAATATGGCAAAACGGTCCATTTCGGCCTCGGAAACGTCGCGGTACATCATGAGCAGCGCGCGACGGTAGCGTTCGGCGAACTTCACCGAGAAACAGTCGCGGATGAAGGCATCCACCAGTCCTTCGCGGTCATGCGCGCGGGCAAGGCGAGCCCAGTTTCCGATTACTTCGAGCTGCTGCGGTTCGGGTTTGGAAGTCGAACAACCGAGAACAAGTTTCCACACGAGTTCCGGATGCGTCGCAGCAATATGCTGGGCCACCATGCCACCCTGCGACACGCCGTAGAGGGCGACATCCTTGAGTCCGAGCGCCTGCATGGCAAGCACCTGGTCGCGGGCCATGTCTTCGAGCGAATAACCCGCCTCAACATCCTTGCGTCGGTCAAAAAAATAGAGCGTAAAATCCTCGACAAACATCTTGTAGGGAACCTGCAGGGACGCAGCGGACTTCATGACGCTCTTGATGGCGAGTCCGGGAATGACAACCATTGCACGCGAACCGTTGCCGAACCGCGCATATTCCATTTCGAATCCGTCCGTGCGGACGCACTGTACAAGACTTTCGCTCATGCCGTAAAAGATAGCAACTACTTGCCACACCTTCCATCACCCGACTAACGCAAAACACCACCGGTATTATCGAATGGTATTTTTTTGTGAAGTGAATACAAAAACACATGTTGTCATCATTACAAAGCAACATAATGTGACACGCAACACTTGCAATATCACCCAAAAAAATTATCATTGCTCGTATGAAAAGAATACAAAAAACCCTATATCAAGGTCGTCAAACTTAAGTCGCAACCGGAACTACTTGGCGGATCCCATGGCGGAGGTGGGCACGAAAACGCCTGCGCACATGGTGCGCACGCACCGTTCTGCAACGACTAACAATGGCGCCCCAGCGGATTGTCCTTGGAAAAAGTCTTTTACCACCTTCCCGGATTGTTCGAGTTCTACGACCTATACAAGGCCTTTTTGCCGCTATGGCGCGACCACCGGGAATACTTTTACGACTGGTGTGAAATCGGCTCCATTTACGGGGCGCCCAGCGACTGCATCTGGGGCGGCGGGCGTGTCGGTTTCGGGGATGCCGAACCGGAAAAGGTTATGGCACTCGTGAAGGAATACGGGATTTCGGCACGGCTCACCTTCAGCAATTCCCTGATTCGCGAAGAGCACCTCGCCGATGCACAGTGTAACGAGTTGTGCAGGATGTTCGAGAGCACAGATGCCGGCATCATCATCCACTCGGACCTTCTGCTTGATTATATCAGGGCGAAGTTCCCCGGTTTTTATTTCGTCTCTTCGACCACGAAGGTGATTACGGATTTCGAGGAGTTTGTCGCCGAACTGAACCGCGATGAATTCCGTTACGTGGTGCCGGATTTCCGCCTGAACAAGCAATTCGGCAAGCTGAACGCGCTTACGGACGCACAAAAACAGAAGGTCGAGTTCCTATGCAATGAATGTTGCTGGTTCGGCTGTTACGACCGCAAGGCCTGCTACGAGAACGTGAGCCGCAAAAGCCTCGGCGAAGATTGCGCAGACCATAAATGCGTCTCGCCCACCGCCCAGAGGGGCTACCGATTCTCCGACGCGATGAAGAACCCCGGCTTTATCGGGATTGACGACATCCAAAATGTGTACGCGCCCGCAGGGTTCCGCCATTTCAAAATCGAGGGACGCAGCCTCGGTAGCGCCGTCATCCTGGAATTTCTGCTTTACTACATGACCAAGCCCGAGCACCAGTTAAAAGTGCGCGAAGAAATCTACCTGGACAGTTCGTTGGATTTGTTCTAGCGCAATCACGCAAATATTGGGCAACTGCATTTTTTATAAATGTCATGTTTTGACATTCTGTTTATTTATATTTGAGTAAAAACAGTACAAAAGCGACATCAAATACGAGGGAGCCAATAAAACTTTTTCTTAGAAGCAAGCACTTATAATTGTATTTTGGCATAATTTTAAGGTTTTTAAACGTATTGACAATTTGTAATACAATTTGTATATTAATTATGAAAATCATAAAACACGCATTTGAAAAATTCGATGAGAGAACATTCACTCCCGAAATGGCAGCAAAACTCGTCCATGGCAGATGTTTGTTTAGGCGTTCAAATTCTTTTCCAGACCGATACATAGCAATCGGAGAGGTAGATGGTAAAATATGGTCAGTCGTACTAGAAAAAGACATGTACACAGTCGTCACGGCAAGGCGTGCACACAAAGACGAGGAAAATCTATGGCATTCAAAGTAATGGAAAAGCCCGACATGACGGAAGAAGAACTCCGCTATTTTAACGAGCACGATTTTGCAGAGGAATTCCGCAAGGGTTTGGAAGATGGCACAACGATCGTCAGCAACGGCCCCTGGGAAGAAACCGTAAAGGAAATCAAGGCCCGCAAGGCCCGCGAAGCAACGAAGATGGCATCTTTCCGTTTGCCGACTTGGGTCATTGAAGGGCTGAAGCGCAATGCAGCAAAAGGCGGCGTCAAGTACAGCGAATACGCCATCGAGGTCTTGTCAAAGGCCGCTGTATAAATTTATATTCAAGATATGAAACACCTCGACCAGTTCAGCTATACGGAACTCATGCCCGCCCTCTCGACCGAGGGGATGAGGGCGCTTGACAAGGCGGCCAAGGAAGCGCTCGCCAAGGACGTTCGCCAGACAGACGCCCCAATTGAAGGTGAGACGCGCGCGGCGATTGAGGCCGGTTATGAACTGATGAAACAGGCGGGAGCCGCGCTGTTCAAGAAGGTGGTCGAGGTTTTAGATGCTTATCGCGGGGCTGGAAATGCACCGCGATCGGTGGCTGTATTTGTCGGCGGGGGTAACAACGGAGGTGACGGACTCGTACTCGCGAAGTTGCTTATCGAAGCGGGAATCCCCTGCACAACGTATTCACTTGCTGCCGCGGACAAATTCCAGAACGAAGCCAAGATGGCTCTGGATGATTTTGTGCAGGCAGGCGGCCGTTTAATTCCGTATTCGCCGGCAGCGGAAAGTTTGTCGCAGGCAGGAACTGCACCGCGCACGCCGCGGTTCGCGGATTTTGACCTGATTGTAGATTGCATGCTCGGGAACGGCGCGTACGGCGAACTGCGAGAACTGTACGCAGCCGCGGTCCGCGACATTGCCGCGTCGAAGGTCGCGGTTGTCGCGGCCGACGCACCCACCGGTTACGACTCACAGGAACACGTGCGCCGGGAACCCTGTACCCGCGCATGCGAAACCCTCCTGTTCGGGTTCCCGCGGCTGGATGCATACACGCGCGAAGGCGGGTCCGCATTCGGGGAAGCCTCCATCGCCCCGCTCGGCTACCCCGCAGGCATCGTCGAGCAGTTCAGCGAGAACACGTTCCTCGCCACCGAGGCGCTCATTCCGCAAATGTTGCCCGAGCGCGACGACTGGGGCGACAAGCGCACCCAGGGCTGCGCCATGATTGTCGCAGGTTCCGGCGATATGCCGGGAGCCGCCGCGCTCTGCACGCAAGCAGCACTCCGGAGCGGTGCCGGCCTCGTGACGCTCGCAAGCCCCGAAGCCGTGATGCCCGTACTGCAGGCGAAACTTTCGGAACCCGTATTCGTAAACCTGCAAGATATCGCAGGTCAAGATGCGGATTCCACGGACGACCGCGCCACAGCGCTCTCCCCCGCTCACATCCCGCAAATTCTCGAGAAGGCGAAGCACAACCAGGCACTCGCCATCGGGCCGGGGCTAGGGAGCGCCGAATGCACGCGCGACGCCGTCATCGAAATACTCCCGCAGCTCAACTGCCCGCTAGTCATCGACGCCGACGCGCTGAACGCCATCGCCACACACAACAAGACATCCGCAAGCCCCACTTCGGGCGCGGCATCTTACCTGCACAGCATCGAGACCGCAGCGGCAATTCTCACGCCGCACCGCCGGGAATTCGAAAGGCTTTTCGGAGCGCTCCCGACAAACGATATCGACATACCCAAACTACTTCGCGACATCGCCCGCAATACGAAGAAGGTCATTCTCCTGAAAGGCGCGCCGACCTTCGTCGCCGTTCCCGACGGTCGCGTATTCGTGATTCCCGCACACAACTCGGGCCTCGCCAAGGGCGGCTCCGGCGACGTTCTCACGGGAATCATCGCGGCTCTGCTCGCACAAGGCTTACCGACTGCAGAAGCTGCCGTGCTCGGAGCATTACTGCATCAAAAAGCGGGCCGCATAGCCCGCACAAAAATGGGAGCATTCAGCATGCTCCCGAGCGATGTCATCGACGCGTTGCCGCAGGCGTTTAACTAATCAATAACTAGTCCTTGACGCAACGGACGGAGAATCCGCTGCACTTGCGGTAGGTGACCATGCCCATGGAGGTACCGATGTAGCTCACGTTTATCTGGTACGTGCTGTACGTGCTATTCTCAGTAGAACTCCAAAAGTCTACGCGACCGCCCTCGCCGACATAATTCCCATTGTACTCCCTGTCGCCGGCAGGCAACGCCGAGAAGGAATAGGAGTCCGTGCCGTTGCCGCTACCATCCCAGCCGCTAGTAGATCTGAGTCTCTCAGCTCGTCCAACTGCGGTAGCCAGCGTTCTCCATTCCGTCAAATCCGGCAAGTGCCAACCCTTGGGACAAATTCCACGTACCGGATAAGTCGGAGAACAGCTCTTGCCATAGCCACAATCCTTGCCGTTTGCAGACCACTCGCCCACGCTGTCCATCGCGGCTGCCCACGTATAAAGGCGACCGTACTTAGCACAATATTCTGCAGAATCATTATAGCACCAGCTAGTAGAATCGGAGGTGAACACCTCTTTGACTTTCTCATATTCATAAGGAACGTCAGTGTATGCGTAGTTCAAATTCTCCGCCATCCACGTCTGCGTACCAATGGTCACAGTCTTATAGGTTTGGCCATCGCGTTCGTCGGTCATAGATCCCACAACCACAGTGGAAGGCTTTACGTAGCCACCGCTAGAACAGCTACTTGAAGCAACACTCGACGATGACGATTTCGCAGAACTGCTGCTGGACACACTTGTCTCGCCATCGCTCGACTTCGGCGTGACGCTCGAAGAAGAGACGACGCTCGACGAAGATTCTTTCCCGTCCGGACGTGTCGCAAAATCGCTGTCGTCATCGCCGCAAGCGGCCAGACACAATAATGCAGCCAGGGCAAAAATTCTCCATCTCATAGCAGTCCTCCTTTTTTACACAATGTAATAAAAAGCGCCCGCTGTTACGCGGACGCCGGTATTTTGGAGGAGAAATTTTTCGTTTAGCGGGCATTCACGCGCATGGTGCGCGGGCCGATTTTCAGTATAAACGTCCCCGTATGCGGGAGTAGCGCCGACTCGACGGAAGTCGCTATGCGTTTGGTCAAGAGCAGGCGGCCCTGCATGTCGAAAATCGCCATCGTATTGCCCGCTGCATTCTGGACTTGCAACACGCGACCTGCGGTAGAGACCGTGAACTGCGGGGCAAAACCCGTTCCGCGAATTGCATCGGAAGCCTCGCTGCTGCTGGACGTCACTTCGGCAGGTTCAGTGACCTTGTTGCTACTGCTGGACACACTTGTCTCGCTATCGCTCGACTGCGGTGTGACGCTACTGCTGGACTTTGCAGAGGAACTCGATGCAGGCGCCGTGCCGTTCCCCGTCACGGTAATGGTCCCGCTCTTCGAGGCATTCGTCGTAGCACCCGTTGTCGTTACGGTAAACTTGTATGCACCCGGCGCAGCCGTCGCAGAGACCGTTCCCGAAATGTAGAAGTCAGAACCCTTGAGCGTACCCGACACGCCATCCGGAAGCCCCGTCACTGTGGCACCCGTCGCGCCCGCAATCGTGTAGTAGAATTCCGTAACCGCAGCGCCCTGGGCAACCTCCTGGTTTGCACTGCCCGAGCCATGCTTGGTGAGGCTAGCCTCGCCCGCAACAGTCCCCTGCGACGAGCTGGACTTTGCGACACTGCTGCTCGACTTCACGGAAGAACTCGATGCCACGCTGGAGCTCGACTTTGCGCTACTGGAACTTGCCGGAGTCACCACAGACGATGCACCCGGATCCGGGAGTGTAGCTCCTGCATACAACTTAATGGAATCGCGCAGGGCATAGGCCTTCGCCTGCGTGCTTACGTCGGTGAGGCTCATGGAATAGCTCGGCTTGAACGCCGTGCCCGTCCCCGACTGCGGCTTCTTCACGTTTTCCTCGTAATTTTCGATCATCTGCGCCGCAGTGATGGCACCGTCGCTCGTGTAGAGGTCAAGTGCCTTCTGCACGCCGACGAACACATTCCTTTCGATGCGGATATCCGCCTCGATGGCAGCACGCACGCAGTAGCTCGCGTCCTTGCTGTCGAAGAGGTTGTTCGCCACATGCACCTTGCCAAAACGCACGCGCGGCATGCGTTCCACCACGCCGTCCGCCCACCACGTATGGTGAATCGTCACGTTCAGGTGTCCGCGGTCGCTCGTCTTTGTCTTGCTGTTGCCAATCAAGTTGCTGAACTGGTGTCCGGTCGATGCCGAGGTGTAGCTGAACTTGGTCCACGAAATCGTCACGTAGTCCGAGGCGTTGGTAATGTCCAGGTTGCCGTCGTGACCGTCGTAGACATCCACGTGGTCAATCCACACATTCTTGGATTCGTGATTCACCTGGAGGCAATCCTCGTCATCATCGTCGTGCGCGCCGACGCCCTTGAATTTCAGGTTGCGGATGATGACGTTCTTCGAGCCGCTCAGTTTCATGGCGCTGCCCGAAGTGGGCTGCGCGATGATGGCGCCCTGGTAACCGTAAATCGTCACGTTGCTGCCGACCTCGACGGGGCCCATGTACGTCCCCGGCTTCACATAAATAATCTTGTTGCCCGCCTTGGCGTAGCTCTTAAGGTCACTCACGTTGTCCACCGTGACCTCGGAATAGCCCTTGCCACCCGTGGTGCCGCCATTCTGCGTGGCAAATCCCGCCATCGGGAAATCCGGCGAGGTGACCGCGAACGCGGAAGTCGCCGTACCGACAACCGTCGCCCCGCACACAAGCAGCGCCGAGAGCGACATTTTCAACGAATTACAACCCATAACATCCATCCTTTTTTTGAGTCGCGGACAACCCGCCCGCATTGTTCTCAAAATTTTTCTCAAAATTTATATTCAAAAAAGGAAAAAGTCAATAGGAAATTTTATCATTTTACCGCTCTTTCGCCCGTAATTAGCCATAAAACAAACAAAAATGGCGAAATTCAAAGAAATTCGCCATTCCCAAAATGTTCTCAAAATTTATTTTACAAAGACAACTACGGCGTTTTCTACACCATCTCGGCCACGAGCTTGTCAAGCGCCGCTTCGGATTCGGTGTTGAGCGTCGACTTCACCGTCACCACGGTTTCGGCGAGCGTCACGTTCTTGAGCGTGGCGAGGATTTCGGTCATCTTCTTGGCGGCCATCGGAGCCCAGGTGCCGTTTTCCATGACACCCACCTTGCGGTTGCTGTAATTCTTTGCCTTCAGGTGATTCAGGAAATCTTCCATCACCGGGAAAAGGCCCGCATCGTACGTGGGAGCTGCCACCACCATGCGATCGTAACGGAAAGCATCTTCGATAACTTCGGCCATGTCGCTGCGGGCAAGGTCAGAGACCACAACTTTTTCGACACCGGCTGCCTTGAGCTTTTCGCCGAGCAATTCCGCGGCCTTCTTGGTTCCGCCGTAAATAGAGGCATACGCCACAAGCACGCCCTTGTCTTCGGGAGCGTAGCTGCTCCAGGTGTTGTACTTATCGATGTAATAGCCGAGGTTTTCGGTGAGCACCGGACCGTGCAACGGGCAAATCGTCTTGATGTCGAGCGCGGCAGCCTTCTTGAGCACCGCCTGCACCTGGTTGCCGTACTTGCCCACGATATTGAAGTAGTAGCGGCGGGCTTCACACGCCCAGTCGTCCGGATCGGCATCGTACACGCCGAACTTGCCGAACGCATCGGCCGAGAACAAGACCTTTTCACTCTGCTCGTAGCTGAACAGCACTTCGGGCCAGTGCACCATCGGAGCTCCAATGAACTGGAGCGTATGCTTGCCGAGCGCAAGCGTATCGCCTTCCTTCACGGTCTGTTTCTTGACCGATTCAGGGAGTGCCATGAACTGCGGCAACAGTGCGAACGCCTTTGCAGACGCCACAAGCGTCGCTTCTGGGTACTTCGCGACAAAGTCCGCAATGCCGCCGGCATGATCCGGTTCCAGGTGGTGAATCACGAGGTAATCCGGCTTGCGACCCGCGAGAGCAGCATCCAGATTGGCAAGCCACTCGCCCACCTTGTGGGCATCGACCGTGTCGGTCACGGCAATCTTTTCGTCCACAATCACATACGAATTGTACGCCATGCCCTCGGGCACCACGTACTGGCCTTCGAATAAATCCAAATCGCGGTCATCGACACCGATGTACTTGATATTTTCGCTAAAGTTCTTCATGATTTATCCTCTTGTTTTACAAACACGAATATAACAAATTTCTACATTCAAAGCATGCCTGAAAAGACTTTACTATTGCTCGACTCCTACGCGCTTGCGTTCCGCATGTTTTACGCCTACTCGCAAAACCCGCTCAAGAACAGCCAAGGCGAAGACGTTTCCATGATGCACGGTTACTGGGGTGCGGTGCTCCGCATTTTGGCCAAGCACAAGCCGACGCATTTTGCGATTGCACGCGATGTCGCGCACACTAAGACTTTCAGGCACGAACTTTACCCCGACTACAAGGCCAATCGCGGGCCCATGCCCGAAGAGATGGCGGCGCAGATGCCGCTGCTGGGAGAAAGCCTTGAAGCGAGCGGAATCCCACTCCTCTCGGAACCGGGTTACGAAGCGGACGATGTGATGGCAAGTACCGCGGTAGCCGCAGTCGAAGCAGGTTTCGACAGCGTCGTGATTCTCAGTAAAGACAAGGACATGTCGCAAATCGTAACCGACAAGATTCACCTTTTCCATCTGACGAAGGGTGCCGACGGTATTGACTTTGGCCCAGAACAGGTGCTTGAAAAGTACGGGCTTCCGCCGGAGAAAATCCGCGACTACCTGGCGCTCATGGGTGATGCGAGCGACAATGTTCCCGGCGTGCCGAAGGTGGGGCCCAAGACGGCCATCCAGTTGCTGAACGATTACGGCGACATGGACAACTTGTACGCGAATCTCGACAAGATTACCAAGAAGGGCCTGCACGACAATTTGGCGAACAACCGCGAAAAGGCTTTCCTCAGCCGCGAACTGGTGACGCTCCAGACCAAGCGCGCCTTTAGCGGAAATTTAGATGCGCTTGAATACAACGGCCTGCACGTGGACACCTTGGCGCAGATGTTCAAGGACCACGAAATCAACAGCCTGTTGCGCCTGCTTGAGAAAGTTCCGAGCAAGTCGGGATTCGTGCGAGAAGGTTCTGATGGCGTGGAAGGCGTCGATAATTCAACGGACGCAGAAGTGGAACGCGCAGATTTTGCAGTTGATGTTCCTCCCCCGTATATTTGCGTCGATACCGATGAAGTCTTCGAGCAGATGAAGGCGGAATTTTCCGCATCGTCTTTGATTGGCGTAGACACCGAAACAGACGGCCTCGACCCGATGCAGTGCGGCCTCGTGGGAATGTGCCTCGCCTCCGCCGACAGCGATGGCAAGGTTGCGAAGGGCTACTACATTCCCCTTGCGCACACCGACGAAATCGGGTTCTCGCTCCCCGCGGGCAAGGGCGGCAACTTCGACTTCAACAAGGCGAAGGAGTGGTTCAAGGAATTTTTCGCGGGCGCGACATCCCAGCGCGCGTTCGTTTTCCACAACGCAAAATTCGACTTGCATGTTCTCGCACGCGCGTTCAAGATTCCGCAATCCGTTATCGACAACGCAAACATCATCGACACGCTGATTGCCGCCTGGATGCTTTCGCCGGGGCAATCTGGCCTCGGACTCGACAACCAGGTGATGCAGCGCCTGCAGCACGAGATGATCCCGATAGAAAATCTTATTGGCCGCGGCAAAAACCAGATTACGTTTAACCGCGCGCCCATCAAGGACGCCACCGAATACGGCGCCGAAGATGCAGTCTACACGCTCCGCCTTTGGAAGCCGCTCAAGCAGGAACTCGAAAAGCTCGACTACGTGAAGTACTTCTTCGCGCAGGAGATGCCCCTCCTGAAGGTATTGTACCAGATGGAATCCGTAGGGGTCGCGATTGATGTTCCGGCCCTCAAAACGCTGGAACAGGAACTTGCCCGCCGCATCGAAAACCTGGAAAAGGAAATCTGCGACATGGCGGGAGTCGAGTTCAACATCGGCTCGCCAAAGCAACTGGGCGATGTGCTTTTCGATACACTCGGGCTTCCCGAAATCAAGAAGCGCAGTACCGACGCCGTGGTTCTCGAAGAACTCAGCTACAAGGCGCCACACCCGATTGTTTTTGCCGTCATCGAGTACCGCGAACTCAAGAAAATGCAGAGCACCTACATTTCGGTGCTCCCGACGCTCATCAATCCGGATACGCGCCGCATCCACACGAGCTTTATCCAGTGGGGTACCGCGACAGGCCGCCTTTCGAGCCGCGATCCGAACCTGCAGAACATTCCCGTACGCAGCGACTTGGGCAAGAAGATTCGCGCAGCATTCATCCCGCAGAGTAAGGACAACGTAATCCTTGCGGTAGACTACTCGCAGATTGAACTCAGAATGCTTGCGCACCTGAGTGGCGATGCCGCGCTCATCGAAAGCTACAAGGAAGGCATCGACATTCACGCCCGCACAGCAGCAGCAATTTACGGGGTGGATCTCGACGCCGTCACGAGCGATATGCGCCGCGATGCAAAGGTGGTGAATTTCGGCGTACTCTACGGGATGACGGCTTTCCGCCTCGCCCGTGACCTAAAAATCCCGATGTCGCAGGCAAGGGATTTTATCGACGGTTACTTCGGGATGTACCAGGGTGTACAGCAGTTTATCGAAGATACCAAGGCGGCCGCCCACCGAGACGGCTACGTAGAAACCCTATCGGGCCGCCGCCGCTACATTGCGGGCATCGACAGCAGCGACCGCATGGAATCGCAGATGGCAGAACGCATGGCCGTGAATACTCCTGTGCAAGGCTCCGCCGCCGACCTCATCAAGATTGCGATGATCCGCATCCAGAAGCGAATCAACGAAGAAAACCTTCCGCTCAAAATGATGCTGCAGGTGCACGACGAACTCGTGTTCGAATGCCCCCGCGACCAGGTGGAAACGATGGCCCAGATGGTGAAATCCGAGATGGAAGGCGCCATGCAGCTGAAGGTCCCGCTCGTCGCAAGCGTCGGCTTCGGCGAAAACTGGCTAGAAGCGCATTAATCCTTTATGCAGCGGATGCTATACGCATCCGATACCACGCCTCCCGAAACGGAGCTCGTAACAAAGTTTACTTCCTCGCTGGACAAATAGAACGCTTCATACTCGTTCAGCGAGCAGTCCTGTGCATACCAGAACCACGCTTGTCGCGTAGCATCTCCATACGAACCCACTTCATACATGATTCCGCCAGGGAGTGCCGTAAAACCAAGCACATCAGTTCCGTTCCTGCTATGTCCCGTATTATCGGACCAGCCTTCCTTCGCCCGCAAACCATTCTGCGGGTCACCACCCATAAGCACTATAAAATTGTACAGGTTCATCCAATCCGATATCGACGGCAAACGCCAACCCGCAGGGCATACCTGGCTGGACAATTCGCAGGAATAGAACGAGCCGTAGGTGTCGCACTGATCAGCCTCATTGTCGTAGCACCAGCGGTTTCCTTCCAGTTCGGGATTTGCGACAGAATCCCTGTAGTCCAGGTTTTCGGCCATCCATGTCTGGCCCCAGATGTCAATTGTCTTGTACACCCTGCCGTCGCGCGCATCCGTGAACGAGCCATATTCCCACGCGGTCGAATCTATTTTCCAGCCCTCTTCGCTGCACACGAAATGCGTGTTGTTCACCATGATTTTTTTGCCGTAGATATAACTGGTACAGCCTAAATTCAATCGCATTTCCCTTTCCGTGGGCAACCGGAATCCACCATTTTCGCATACGTAGACGCGTCCAGTCGCATTATCATGCTTGTTATGGAAAGTACCATCACCATATAGCCCTGTCGCACTACACTCATCCCGGTCTTCGTAGGTATCGTTGTATATCAGCGGAGCCGTCTCCCATTGCATGTGAACCGCACGCCACGACACGTAGCGACACACATAGTATTCACCTGCATACTTCACCTTGGACGTATCACCCTCTACCATGCACGGGGTGCCTCCCAAAGCATAGAGGACGCTATCCATCTTGGTTCCCTCGCGCCAATGGCCATCCTGAAACACACAGTAGCGGCCATTTGACGGGCATTTCACGACAGTGCCCTCGTCGAAATCGGTACCCAACATTATCTGGTCCACAGTGGAATCCATTGTCCCCACCCAAGTGCCATTATCGCAAGTGTACCATACGGATTTAGACGACCTCGACAATTCCCCCTGTCGCGCCGCAGTACAGCCACCAAGTCCTAACTTGCAGTTGGAACTATCGCGTTCATACCAGGCACCATTATCGTAAACATAGCACATACGCGGATCAGAGCCATCCCACAGCGTTTTGCCTTCCACCGCACCCGTCCACTTGAACTCGTTATATTCGTCATAGTTCATCATATGCCAGCCGTCTTCTTCGCAGACATAGTAGACCATGTTGTTATATCTCGCGACCCTGTGCAAATTTTCCTCATCGCACGCAGAAAGCGTTTCGTAATCCTGCACGCAACGGACCGGGAATCGTGAAGTCGAATCATGCAACTTCGACAACCCTGTTCCCGTATTTGAAAAAAAGATGTCATACGGGTATCTGCCCTGGGAATCCTTGTCATACGAACTCGTCCAATAACTCACGCCCAGCAGTCCGGCAGGCCTTGCCGCAAAACCGCGTTTATCCAGTTCAGATTGTGACGTGCTACCTATACTCCTGAACAAGTAATCCCACTCTTCCTTGCTCGGAAGGTGCCATCCGGCCGGACACGCGGTCTTCGCCTCGTTCCAACTATATGCAGTATCGCCATAATTCAGGTTTTCCGCCATCCAGTTCTGGATATCAATCCTCACATACCGGTAGATTCGTCCATCACGGTTATCCATCAGCTTATAGTACCGTGCACTTTCATCACCATCGAAAAGTTTCCATTTGACACCATCGCAGAAGTACACATTGTTCGTATCGACAACGCCATGTACAATCCGTCCAAAGTAAGTGCACCTCTGACCCTGCGTATCCTTTTCGAAATCGCTCAGGGTATCGACAACCGTAGTGTCCGCGACGCCAGCGGTATCTACAACCGAAGTGTCCGCTACCTGCGCCGTGTCCTTGACATCCGTCGTGTCAGAATCATCCTCCAAGTATTCTTCCGACACCCACTTCCCGTTTTGGCATACAAAATAAACACCTTCCATTGCGCTTTTCGGGTTCATATTGCGTCGCGCCTCGTTCTCGCGTTTTCCATCGCACACATCGAACCCATAAGCCATCCACCAAAAATTGTCCACATACTTTTCAAATGCCGGGACCTTCTTGGACATCTTCCACGAAGCGACCGTTTCACGGATTGAGTCGAGACCGCCTTCCATGCTCTGGTTTGCCGCCCAGTCGGCTATTTTCACGATGGTCGACTTGTCGTTCCATTCGCCATCTTTCTCGATATCAAAAACCATATCCGAAAGGCGTTCCGAAAGTTTCGATTCCTCACCAGCGCCCCCTTTGGGATTCCCCAAGCTGAAGGGGCCGGATTCCGTATTCAAGCATCCAAGCACAAGCACATTCATGGCAAGCAGAGCCGCGCTCCCATCCCCGTTCCCAAAGGCATTCAGATCCTCCGCCAGTCCAAAGTCTCCCTTGATACCAAATGCGGCCATCACCTCGCGTTCGGCCTGCGCTTTCGCTTCGGAGAACGACATGTGTTTCACGGTGACAAGGTAAAGCACGCGTGCGTATTCCAGATGGGTCAGCAAGTTCACATTCACCGAATCACGCTCGGACAAATCCGTCACCGCATACAACGTCACAGACGATTTGGTCTTTGCGCCCGTCAGTTCATTCCTGAAAAGGCCACTGGCCTCAAGTATGGCATACGGAGATTCAAACTCGTCGAAGGTGACCGAATAGGCTCCCGAATCGTTTTGCACCTTTCCTTCGTAATGGTTTCCCGTAAGCAACAGCACGCCCGCATCAAGTTCATGCACGGAGACGGACGCGCCCTGCGCATAGGGGCCTTTCTGAACCACGCCCGAAATCGTCCTCTCGGTCGCAACCGGAGTTCCCGTTTTTCCACCGGAACTTTCGTCATCGCCACATGCGACAAGCAAAAAGAATAGGAATAAGGAAACGAGCCTCTTGCTCCCAAAAAACATTCTAACCCACCTTCAACGCAAAAGCGCCTACCTGGAAATATAGGTATTTTCCCTGTTTTTTAGGCAACGGAGATTTGCAAATCCGAGTCTCGGTTCAATACGCGAGAATTCAAAGCCCTGCCAGGTTTTCTTTACAGAGGCACCGTATTTTACTGTAAAGCCCAAGCCCTCGATATCGTACACGCACTGGTGGCGGCCTTTTTCAAAGATATCCCTGCATTTCGAAATATTGGCGTCCGCCGTCCAATAAGACATGTCCCCTCCTGTCAAGCTATTGGGGAGCATGGAGAATCCATACGAATCCAGGCACTGGTCATTTCCGTTTTCATCAAGCGGCCATGCGCCCTTCTTGCAGAGGTGTTTCACGATTTCCTCCTCGATGACACACTGCATATCCCATACATTGAAGCGGCACCTTTCTCCATGCCTACAGTCAAAGACGTCCTTCCGGCCCTTTCGCCACCTGCTGTAAGACGCATCCAGTTCGTCATTGATCCGAGACTTCGCTTTCGTGTCATCCGCTTCGTAGGCTTTTGCATAATCGCGGAACAGGCTATAGCTGCGGAATTTCACCATATCCATGGCAACATAAGAAATCAGATCCTCCCATTCCGCACGGGTCGGGACATGAAAACCTACAGGGCAAACCCCGCGATGATTTTCCTTGATGTCAGGTTTTTCGATAAAATCCTGATAGATCAGCGCCCGCAAATTCAGGTCCATCATTACGAACCAGGAATTCGCTTCGCCGCTAGGGACTGCGTACGAAAGCCGATCCATGGCCACACTGGTGATATTGGACAAATCCTCGTTCCCTACAAGTGCTACGCCATATTTTCCCGTAAGTCCTTCCCCGAAGAGCACGTTATGGTCCATCCACTCCTGACGTCCTATCCTTACGGTCTTGACAAGGCCAATTCACACGGTAATTGCACGTCCGAAACGCATCCTCGCCATTGTACATTCCATAGCTGCCCAGCATTTTCGACACCTGATTCTGCAAGAGGCCCTGAGTTGCGCCAAATTCTTTCGAAAGTCCCAGATTATCTATTTTATCCAAAATGGCATTGGACGTCCGGATTAAGGGTTCGACACTATTTCTCCTTTCAGGATTTCCATGCCGCTCATCGAACCGGAAACGACCCTCTACAAATTCATAGTCGGGATGTTGTCTATAAAAGCATAGCAGGATTCCGAGCGACCATTTCAAGATAGGCCTATACTAAAGTATATAAATTTTTTTAGATTTGGGCACGATGAAAGACAAGGCTCAAAAACTGATCGAAAAGTACGAGGAACTGGAATCGGAACTCGGGAACCCGGACGTTCTCGCCGACCAGGCCCGCTACAACAAGATTCACAAGCAGTACAAGGGTATCGAGAAGGCCGTACAAAAGGCGAAGGAATACCTTCAGATGGTAAACGACCTCGCCGAATACAAGGCGGCACTCGGCGACCCGGATCCCGAGATGGTCGCGATGGCCAAAGCCGAGATTTCGGACATCGAGAAGAAGCTGCCGGGCGTGACCGACGAGCTGCAGATACTGATGGTGCCGAAGGATCCGTGGGACTACCGCAACGCGACGCTCGAAATCCGCGGCGGTACCGGCGGCGACGAATCGGCGCTCTTCGCGGGCGACCTGTTCCGCATGTACCAGGGCTACTGCAGCCGCATGGGCTGGAAGATGACCATCCAGGATGCGAGCGAAGGCACCGTGGGCGGCTACAAGGAAATCCGCGTGTTCATTGAAGGCGACAGCGTCTACGGCACGCTCAAGTTCGAAAGCGGCGTGCACCGCGTGCAGCGCGTGCCCGAGACCGAGGCGCAGGGCCGCGTCCACACCTCGGCGGCAACAGTGGCGATTCTCCCCGAAGCAGAAGAAGTCGACGTGGAAATCCGCGAAGCCGACATCCACATGGACACCTACCGTTCTTCGGGTGCGGGCGGCCAGTACATCAACAAGACGGACTCAGCCGTGCGACTCACCCACATCCCGACGGGCGTGGTGGTGAGCTGCCAGACCGAACGCAGCCAGCTGCAGAACAGGCTCCACGCCATGGAAATGCTGCGCTCCAAGATCCTCGACGCGGTCATCGCGAAGAAGGAACAGGAAGAAGCCGCCAGCCGCAAGGCCCTCGTGGGCACCGGCGACCGCAGCGCGAAAATCCGCACCTACAACTTCCCGCAGAACCGCGTGACCGACCACCGCATCGGCCTTACCCTGTACAACCTGGACAAGGTCATCACCGGCGACCTGGATGAAATCATCAACGGGCTCCAGATGGCGAACGCGCAGGAGAAACTCGGGAAGTTCACCGCTTAAAGGAGATGTCCGCCTTCGCGGGCATAACAAGAAAATGCCGCAAATGACCGTACTTGAAATCCTCAATCGCACGAAGGTCTTCTTCGAAAAGAAGGGCGTGCCCGATGCGCGGCTGGATGCGGAATACATCATCAGCCATGGTCTCGGCATGAAAAACCGCATGGACCTGTACCTGAACTTCGAGAAGCCCCTGACCGCAGCCGAACTCGACACGCTCCGCCCGCTGGTGGCGCGCCGCGCGAACCGCGAGCCGCTGCAGCACATCATTGGCGATACGAGTTTCCGCGGGCACATCATCAAGTGCGACACGCGTGCACTGGTCCCGCGCCCGGAAACCGAGGAACTCGTCGACATGGCGAAGAAATCACTGGAAGGCGTAACCGCCCCTTTCGTGGTTGAAGTGGGTACGGGAACGGGCGCAATCGCAATCGCCTGCGCAAAAGAAATCGAAGGTGCAAAAGTACTCGCAACGGACATTTCCGAAGACGCGCTCGCACTTGCCCGCGAAAATGCAGAAGCGAACGGGCTCGGAGAAAGCACCGAAGGCGCAAGCCTCACCTTCGCGCAGGGCGACCTGCTTGACGCCGTAACGGGCGACATCGTGGCGAAGATTGTCGGCGCTTCGGCTGGTTCGGCGGGCTCACCAACCTTATCAGCGACCTTGCCTAAAATCAGCTGCCTCATCGCGAACCTCCCCTACATTCCCGACAGCGAGAAGGGGAAACTCCAGCCCGAGGTGGACAAGTTCGACCCGGAACTCGCCCTCTACGGCGGGCCCGACGGTCTCACGCTCGTGCGCAAGATGCTCCAGCAGACCGAAGGCAAGCTGAACGCGGGCGCCCCGATTTTCCTCGAAATCGGTTCGGAACAGGCCCCCATGCTCGAGGCGGAAGCCCCCCAATATCCCTGGCTCGAATTTACCGGAAGCCACAAGGACTTCTGCGGAAACGTGCGTTTCGTCAGCTACAAGGCTAAATAGGGCCCTACATTCCAACCGCGCAACCGAGTGCAGAAAGCACGTAGGTTTCGCTTTCGCCCATGCGGTAGAACGAAAGCAGTTCGGAATCATCGACAAGGCCGTCCGAAAAACCGTTCAGTTGCAGCTGTTCGCCAATGCGGCGCTTGAACATCGAGAAACCGGAATCCCAGGGACTGACTCTTTTAACCATATTTTACCTCTTTTTTTCGAAGAGGAGCACACAAACGCATAAGTGCTTCTCTGTGCAGTAAAATATAGAATCACGCAATGTCAAATAATGACATTCGTCATTATTTTCTGATTTTTGTTTTCGGAGGCGGGAATGTCACTCCACGACGGTCGCAACCACCTCGGCGTGGCCGACCTTGTCAAGGCCTATCTTTTTCCCGGCGGCAACACTCAAGTCGAGGATGCGGCCGTCGACGTATGGGCCCCGGTCGTTCACGCGCACCACGACGTTGCTGCCGTTGTCGACGCGCACCACCTTCAGCTTTGTACCGAAGGGCAGGCTCTTGTGCGCACAGGTGTAGTCTTCCTGGTCAAAGATTTCTCCGCTCGCCGTCTGCTTGCCATGGAATCCGGGGCCGTAATAGCTCGCCTCCCCCCGAATTTTCAGGCCGATTTCGGCTTTTTCGCCAGACGCGTAATGCTTTTCGGGGAACCGCACGTAGCCCTTGCGCGATGCGATTTTCGCATTGCCCGCCGCACATCCCGAAAGAAGGACCGCGACACATGCCAAGAAAACTAGAAGAGTGCGCACAGGCCTACCCTACTCGAAATCGTACATGCTGTTGTACGTATTCTCGAGCACCTCGTCTTCCTTGGTCTTGACCTCGGCCTGCTTTTCTTCAGGCTTCTTGCTAAGGTTCTGGTAATACTGCGCCGAAAGCTGCTCTATGTGCTCGACGCTTTCCTTCACGCGCTTGCGCAAGCGTTCGAGGTCGGAATCCGACGTCTTGAGTCTCGTATTCAGGACCTTCGCCGCTTCCTGGCCCCACGGAGTGCGGCCATGCTTGTCGCGAAGGGTCTTGTAGATTGCCACCGCGCTATCCAGGCGCTCCGGATTCATGCGATAGTAGATAGCCTTCATGTAGAGGGCCTGGATTCCCGATTCCGTGTCCGGATATTCGTTGTAGAGGCTGTCGAATACGGCAAAGGCATTCGCATACGCCGTATCCACGAGTTCCATCTGGTCGAGAGGAATTTCCGTCGCCACCGTCCAGAGGCTCTCCGCGCGCATGTAGATTTCGCGGGCCTCGTCGTCGCGGGTCTTGATGGTCACCTTCATGCCCAGGTTCGCCTGCGCCTGCTTTGCGTACTCGGTACCCGGGAACTTCTCGATAACTTCCTTGTAGAGTTCTTCCGCCTTGTCCTCGTCACCCTTGAACTCGTCGTAGATAAAGGCACGCGCATAGGTCGCCCTCAAGACCTTCACCGAGTCATCCGTCGTCTCGATAATTTCTGTAAGCCTAGCAATCGCGCTGTCCACTTCGGAAAGCTTGAACAGGAACAGTTCCGCAATCGCGAACTCCACGCCGAAAAAGTGGTCCATGTTGGGAATCGAATCCTTCTGCTTCATGTCATCGCTCTGGTTCCTGAGCGTGACAAGCTTGCGCAGGGCATCGCGGCGTTCGCGGCTCATCTTGCCCCATTCCGAAATCGTCCTCGAGATAAAGCTGCTGTCGTAGTAGACCATCGCCTGTTCGTAATTGAGCTTCTTGGTCTGCTCGTAGTCGCCGAGGTTAAAGTAGCTGCGGGCCGCATTCGTCGACTTCGGGTATTCCGTGTTCACCTTCTGGAAGATGACAAAAGCGTCGGGATAGCGGTCGCCGAGCAAAGTCGCCTCACCGATACGCACCAGGTAATCGCCCTTCTTCGCCTCATATTCCGGATTCTTGTAGAGTTCCTTGTATTCGTCGGCGCCCTTCAGGTATTCCTTCTTGTTGATGAGGCATTCCGCAGCCTGTTCGCCCGCCGTCTGTCTTTCGCGCACGGTCAGCTGTTCGATTTCGGGAGCCTTGTAATGTTCCCGCGCCTTGTCCCAGTTTTCCTTTTTGTAGTAGAGCCCCGCCAACCGGAAGTGCGCCTTCGCCCGCATGAAGGGCGTCCCCGCCGTATCGGCCAGCACCGCTTCCAAGGCGGCAATGGCCTGGTCCGGATGTTCCGATTTTTCGTCCAGAAGCGAAAGCAGGTTCAGCCCCTGGAAATAGTAAGGATGGTCCTTGCTTGCAATGACAGGTTCCAAGGCAAACCGGCTGATGTTGTATTCCTGGTTCTTGTAAAGGCAGTAGGCACGCTGGTATTCCACCGTGCGCATGGAATCGTGGTCGGCGAAATAGCGTTCAAACTCGTCGTACTTGATTATCGCCTTGCCCCATTCGCCCTTGTGACGGAAGGATTCCCCGATAAGGAACACGGCTTCGGCAGTGCGCTTCTTGTTCTTGGGAAAACGTTCGAGGACGCGGGAGCCCTTCTCGATGACCTTGTCGTATTTCTGGCGTTCTTCGCTAGACGGCGAAGACGCTTCCGCATCGGGCACGCTATCCAGACGCGCCGTCCGCATCTCGGTCGCCTCGTCGTACAGGCGTTCCGCGTTAAACATGTGGTTCAGGTATGCGCAACACGTGCAGCCCTCGAACAGAAAGGCGGCAAAAACGAGCACGATATAGCGGATGCGCAACATATGTGTAAAAATACAAAATTAGCCACCGCCGTTATCCGGCAACGTGGCCAATTTTCGGCAAAGTTCTAGAATTCCTTCAGGTAGGGAATATAGTCGCAGAGCTTGAGCCCCGGCGGAAGCGCGGACTTGTCGAAACGGACCATGCGCACTTCAGCCTGCACCCCCACGAACCGGGCGAGGATTTCGAAGTTATCCTGCGTCTCCCACACGGCGGCATCGATAACGACGCTGTCGCTGCAGACCGTCTCGCCCGTGCTGCTGCCGATTCCCGATATGCGGGAGTTCTGCTTCAGGAGCCGCGTGTAGATTTCGGGGGCAAGCCCGATATGGTTCGAAGAAGACGAGGAATCAAAAACCGTCACATGGACCTTGCGGAAATGGTTGAGCGAATCGAACACCACCGTATAGGTATGACGGTAGGGCGCCTCGTAGAAAGTCTCCTGCCACACGTTCGTCTTGATGGGGCGGAAATTGCTGATGGCGTACTTCTTGAAAAATTCACCCGGAGTCGCTCCGTAGCGGACAAGGTAGTGCCCAAGCATCGTCGTGAAGTCATGTTCCTTTGTCGGCGCCGTCGAGCCCTTGATGCTGTCGAGTGCACGGTTCAAGTTCGCGGCCAGGCCGTCGGAACCCGAGACCGGCGCAGGCTTCGTCACGTTCGCTTCCTGGAGGCGCAACTGGATATCGGGATATTCCGCATCGCGCCCCATGATTTCCTGGAACTGGATGCGGGCACGTTCAAATTCGCGGCCCTTGAGAAAGGCAAGGCCGAGAGCTTCGCGCAGCGGCAGGTTTTCAGGATAGCGGTCCACCAGCGGTTCCAGGATATCGATGGCCATCTGCGCACGGTCCCTGGGCGTGAGGTTCACCGCGGAGCCCGGTCCCGGAGGAGACTTTTCACCGAGCGTGGCAGATGCGGCGGCAGCCTTCTTGAATTCGGGGCGGAACGCGAGGATGCGCTGATAGATCTTGTCGGCCGCATCGAAATGCCCGCGGTATTCCGCGAGGTATCCCTGGAGCAGCATCAGTTCCGCATCTACGGGATACTGCGAAAGGGCATATTCCACAACGGCAGAACAGCTATCGAGCATGCCCTGGTCGTGATAGAGTTTAGCGAGTGTCTCGTAAGCGCGCGGGGAGTTCCCCGCCGAAAGGCTGATGGCCGTGCGCGTCTCGGCGACCGCCTGCGCATAGCGTCCCTCGTTCATCAGGAGCATCCCGTACCAGAGCCTCGCCTCGTAAAGGGCAGGCGCCTTTTCTGCCGCAGCGCGGACCAGCTGCATGGCAAGCGAGGAGTTTCCTGCAGCGAACGCCTTGCGGCTTTCGAGGTAAGCCTCGACGCCGGAATTGGGATAGGCCGTCTGGAGGCGCGCCACCAGCAGGTTCAGGCGTTCCCTTTCCTGTTCCGTGAGGGAATCCATTTCGAACAAAGTATTAACTTCGCCCCACACAGCAGGCATCAGGCTCGGGAACAGGAGGACCACCGCATCGAGAATCTCGTAGGCGGGACGGCTGGAACCGGAACGGGAAAGTTCAAAAGCGCGACGGACTTCGGTCTGGGTCTGCAGGGGAAGCTGTTCGAGCTGCTTGTTCATGTCGGGAGTGTCGCCACGGACTACCGTAGTTCCCGCAGGGACCCCGAACGGGACTCCATCGACCGAAATCTTGGAAGGGCCGAATTCTTCATAGAGCCTGAAGCCGCCAAAAGCAAGGAGGGCTCCGCAGCATACAGCCAGAAACCAATATGCGGCCTTACGAGCCGCCGACGATGATCGAGACATTAAAGCTCCAGGAAATCGACAAGTTTTTCTTTATGTTCCTTGCTACGCTGCAGGCGGCGCAAGGTCTTGTTCTTGATTTGACGGACGCGTTCACGGGAAAGGCGCAGGTCTTCGCCGATATCCTTGAGCGTCGTGTCTTCCACGGTGTCAAGTCCATAGAACATGCGGAGGATTTCCTCTTCACGGCGCGGGAGCGAAGCAAGCGTTTCCTGGATGAGCTTCTTGCGTTCTTCCTTCTCCATGTCGTCGTCCTGGTTGCCGTCGGAACCAAGCACATCCATGAGCGTGCTCACGGAATCGGCTCCGCTTCCGCCGACATCGTCACCGATAGGCGCATCCAGGGAAATATCGACAATCTTTTCCATCACCTCGACGATGTCCTTTTCGAACGGGGCGAATTCTTCCATGGAAATCGTCTTGTCGTAGTCACCGCCATTGAGCATCAGCGCGCGCTTGAAGCGGTTCACAAGAGCAAGCTTGTTGGGCGGAATACGGACGGCGCCCACCTGTTCAAACAAGGCCTTCTGGATGGACTGGCGAATCCACCACACGGCATAGGAGATGAACTTCACATCCTTATCCATGTCGAAGCGCTTTGCCGCCTTGAATAGTCCGAGGTTGCCCTCGTTGATGAGGTCGAGGAGGGCGAGGCCGCGGCCCTGGTACTTGCGGGCGACGCTGACCACGAAGCGGAGATTGCCACGAATCAACCGCTGCAGGGCCGACTTGCGGATTTCTTCACTCTCGTCCGACCTGATAATCGTCAAGAGCGCCATCTCCTCCTGCGGGGAGAGCGTCGGATAACGATTCAAATCGCGAAAATAAAGCGCTTCGTTAAAATCACTCATAACCTTTACACCTATCTATCCATCTTCCATAACCTTTCGGTCAAACAAATATGGTTTTTTACGCGTTTTTCGTCAATTCTTTTAACTTGTCGTAAGGGTAAATTCCCGAGTTGTGACCATCGCTAAAGGTCAGTCCCGCCGCATAGCGACCGATGGATTGGACCTTTACCAATTTTATATCGGCAGAAACGGTGGATTCGTCAAGCAGTTTTTCGCCGGTATGCTCGTCGACACAGAGCGCACAGGGGCATGCGAGGCGAAGTTCGCGTATGGAACATGCTCCACGTGAACTATCGTTCCACTCGAACCCGAGCCTGCCGTCCTTTGTCCTGAAAATCTTCTTGGGCTGAATCATACGTCCTCCTCCGGAAGTTCCGCGAATTCGAAATTGAAAGTCTTGAGAACGCCGTCGCCTTCGGATTCAAAAACCGAGAGCGCCCGGACAGTCGCATCGGCCGCCTGCATAAAAGCCTTCGCCGATTCGGAGTTCGGGTACCGGAGCACGGCCGGAGTTCCCTCGTCGCCACAACCCGCCACTGCAGGTTCAAGCGGCACCTTCGCGATGAGCGGCACGCCCCAGCTTTTCGCGATGCGTTCGCCACCGCCTTCGCGGAAGATGTTGTGGTGCTTGCCGCACTGGTCGCAGATAAAGTAGCTCATGTTCTCGACGACGCCCACCACAGGAACGCCCACGCTGTCGAACATGGCGAGCCCCTTGCGGCAGTCTGCGAGCGCCACCTCCTGCGGCGTGGTCACAACGACCGCTCCCGCCATCGGGCAGTTCTGCGTGAGGGTGAGCTGGATGTCTCCCGTTCCGGGAGGAAAGTCCACCAGCAGGTAGTCGAGCTTGCCCCACCGCACGTGGTGGATAAAATGCTGGATCATCTGCGAGACCATCGGGCCGCGCCAGATGGTCGCCTTGTCGCTATCGGCGAACATACACATGCTGACGATACTGATGCCGCCCTTCGCCTCGACCGGCGCAATCGTGTTGTCCTCGAACACCTCGGGAGCGCGGTCGATGCCGAACATGAGGCCCATGGAGGGACCGTAAATGTCGGCGTCGAGGATACCCACGCGGGCACCCGAAAGGCTCAAGGCCATCGCGAGGTTCGCCGTCACCGTAGACTTGCCCACGCCGCCCTTGCCGCTCGCTACCGCGACCACGTGTGCAACCTCATTGATGTAAGAAACCTTCGGGGCCTGCGCTGCGGTATTGCCCTCGCCCACGCGGCCCTGCGCGGTAAACGTCACCTCGACCTCACTTGCGCCAAGGCCCTTCACTATGGCGATGCACTGGTCCTTGAACCTGTCGCGGATGGGGCATGCGGGCGTCGTGAGCCGCAGGTCGAAACTCACCCTGTCGCCCTCTATCTTCAGGTTCTGGACAAAGTTCAGTTCCACGATATTCTTGTGCAGGTCAGGGTCCTGGACCGCCTGCAAGGCATTCAGTATGTTCTGTTCGTTCAATTGCATAATCACCCCGAGAATTTGGGCATGCGGAGGAGGTGCGTCATGCAGGGGGGCCATTCCTCTTCGTAGTGGCTCACCAGGATGATGGTCGTCTCCTTCGAAAGCAGCTGCAACAAGTTAAAAATCTTTTCGCGGTACTCGCCCTTGAGGCCTTGCGTGGGTTCGTCGAGCAGCAGAACCTCGGGCGGGCGGATTGCCGCACGCGCCATGAGGATTACGCGCTTGTCGATGGGAGAGAGGTTGCGGTAGCGCGCCTCCACATCGTCAAAGCCCAGGTAAGTAAGCCATTCCTTCGCTTTCGCACGCTCTTCCCAGGTGGTGTTTTCCGCCTTGCATAAATTCGCGGTAAAGCCAGTGCACAGCACCTCTTGCAGGTTCAAGTCCTCGCGGTACTGGAGCGCGAGCTCCGGCGAGAAAAACCCGAGTTTCGCCTTGTGGTCCCAGATGTTGAGGCCGTGCCCCGGGCGCATTCCTAACAAAGTAATATCATTCTTGTAGATTTGCGGGTGATCTGCGGTGAGCATCCCGAGGAGTGTGCTCTTGCCGGCACCGTTCTCGCCCATCACCGCCCAATGTTCGCCCTTGCGCACCGTCCAGTTGAGGTTCTTGAGCACAGTCGTATCGCCGAACTGCACGTTCACGTTTTTCAGGTCAAAGAGGATTTCGGAATTCGCACCATTCGTTTCGGCAGACTCAACGAACTTGCCTGCGGCACCACCTTTCTCCGCCTTGAGATCCACGATTTCGTAGTCCTTCAGTTCGGCCTTCGAGAACTTCGGCTTCGCGACTTCGGAAGGCAACTCGCCCGCATACTGCGTGAAGGTCTTGTTCGCATACACGAATGCGGGAATCTCGGGCAGCAGTTCGTCTTCGCGGGCAAGGCGCACCGCAACTTTCAGGCCCGGGCGCCTGCAGAGTTCCACCACGCTTGCGGCAAGGTGCCTGCGGTACTCCGGATCTAGCCCTCCGAACAAATCATTGAAGTAGACCCATTCCGGGTTTTCCATCCACATGCGGGCAAGGAGAACACGGCGCAGTTCCCCGTTCGAGAGGCTCAGCAACTTGCGGTCAAGAATTTCCTCGGAAAGGTCGGCAATCTTCAAGGCCTCGCCCAGCTTTTCCGGGTCCGTCTCCGGCCAGGCCATGTCGTCGATGTAGCGGTCCGTCTGCAAGAAGAATTTCTTCTTCAACAGCAGGTGACGCACCAGCGGGGCTTCCTCGTCGTGCAGGCTGATGAACCGCTGCTGGAAAAACGGAGCAAGCGCATGCTGGATTTTCCGCTGCATCGCTTCCGACATCGTGGAGACATTCTTCCGCTGGTTCAAAAAGTGAGTAATGACCCGGTCAAGGTCCTCGCCCTCGGTGCTAAAGATTTGCACCTGCGGAAACATCTCGATCAGGGCCTCAAAACGCTTGAATTCCATATATACAAAGATAGAAAATGAGACAAGAGAGGGTTAATCAAAAAACCTTCCCGGCCGTAAAGCCAGGAAGGTGTTTTGGATGTGTGGATATTTTTTAGAACTTGCTGAAAAAATTCCAGGTGGTCTCGGGAACCCAGGACTTCTGCTGGCCCGGATCCTTGTGGTCCCAGATGTGGCCGCCGGACTGTGTGCACCAGCGGACAGGGAAGCGTTCTTCAACGGTCGTATAATCGTAACACTTGTGGGCCGCATTGCGCTGGGCTTCCTGGGCCTGTTCATTCTTCGCCTTGCCATTCTCGGAGTTGAGCGTCAAGATGATATCGCGGGCAGCACGGCCCATTTCGGGAGTGCAGAGGTTGTCATCGAGGCCGAGCACGCCCATCCAGCCAATGCCCTTGTTCTGGCGCTGCGGAAGCCAAATGTTTCGTTCGGCAGTCTCGTACACGGCAACTGCGCGGAGCACATCCTGATGGTTCCAGGAAAGACCGTTACTGAACATGGAGCCGTAGCTGAAGCCAGTAGAGAACACTCGGCTGGAATCGATGCAGAGGTTGCTCTGCAAATCGGCTAGGAGCTCATCGAACAGGAGGTAGTCATCCTGACCCCACGGAGCCTGGTTTCCGTTGCCTTCGGGAGCGACAAAGATTGCCGTCTTCTGGGTATCAAGCGGCTTCAGCCCGTAGTAGCCTTCCTGCTGCACACCGCCGGCCCAGCCGCCCATGCAGTGCATGCCGAAGATGAGCTTGTACGGTTTCTTGTTGTCGTAATTGTCAGGAATATCGATGCGGATGGTACGCTTGCCCTTGCTCCATTGGAATTCGTAGCTGCCGCTCTTCACGCGGTTCCAAGTCTTGCCGCAACCACGTGTGGGCACCGGATCGTTCTTCAAGCCCCAACCGTAGGCGTACTGCGGCTGAGCGGCCTTCTTCTTGAGCGTGAGCGTGACGTTTGTATCGAGATTGGAGAGTCTCACGCTCAGCGTGTCGAAACCGTCCTTGACGATACGCAACATGTCGGAGTTGTCCAGCTTGAGCAGGGCCTTCGCAGGCGAGCGGTCGCCAAACGAGGCGTTGAAGCTACCGTCCGCAGTAAACTTGAAATTCTGCTGGGCGCTCCCCACGCGGACGCGGGCGAAATACGTGCCCTGGGCCTTCACGGAAGCCTTCATGTCTACCGTGCCCGTACCGTACAGGGTCTCGTTTAGCAGGCGGTTGCCGACCATGTCGAAAATCTGCACCTGCACCGGAGCGTTCGAACTCTGCGAGAACGAGAGGATGCCGCCGCTTACGGAAAGATACCCGGCCGAACCGGACGAAGCCAAGGCCGAAACCTCATGGTTGAACGAGAATTTCCCGTCCGCATCGGTCTTCGTATCGAGCTTGTTTTTCAGGAGAGAAACGTCAGCATCCTGAACGGCCTTGCCGCTTTCGTCGTTCACCGTACCCGTAAGGGTGAATGCATTCGCCGCAACGGCAGAGAGAGCCATTGCAACACCGAAGGACACGCTTGTCCATAAAGTATGTTTCATACCAAACACTCCGTTAGAGTTTCACCTGATACAAAACTACTTTCAATACGGTGATTCCGCTCACATACAAAAGCATGTTTCATGGACAATAAATCCACAGGCAAATTTCCTATATTTCACCCATACAAGGAGGAAATATGAAGATTTCCAGAATCATCGCCGCAGGCGCAATCGCATCGTCCATCGCGCTTGCACAGGACGGCGCCACCCCCAACGCCCAGGACGGCATCAACAGCAAACCCGGCATCGGCGCGCATGCCGACTTCAACTACAGCTACCTCATCGGGCTTCCGCAGGACTGGTACCTGGGAGACGATGCCGAGGCTCCTTCCGGAATCGGGTTCGATATAGGCCTCCGCGGCAGGATTCCCATGGCAAGCATCCTGCAATTCACGCCAGAAATCAACTTCCACTATGCGCAACTTTCCATGGACGAGGAAGGTTGTGACCACAAGTTCAAGCAGATGGACCTCGAAATCCCCCTCATGGTGCGGGCGCTCGTCAAGGAACGCTTCTATGTCGCGGCCGGCGTGCAGCTTTCGCTGAACCTGAGCAGCGAAGTCTCGCTCGAACAAGACGACATATCCCTGGGCGGAGACCTCGGGAAAACCGACTACAAGTACAAGGAAGATATCGACCAGGCCGGATTCGGATTCGGCATCGCCCTTGGAGTCGGAGGTTTCGTGATGGAACGCCTTTCCATTGATGCTGGGGTCGTCCTCGGACTTACCGACGTCTACCCCGACATCGATCCCCTAAAGAACGACCTGATTGAGTCCATGGACGGCGGCAAGCAGATGACGTTCAAGGCCGGCATCGGATACTGGTTCCTGTAACAGGATCCCACCTTTCTACTTATAAAAAAAGCTCCCGACGGGGAGCTTCTTTAATATTCGCATTAACGTTTGATATCTCTTTTAATTCCACTGTATTGTGCAGGTTGCAGCAGCACTTAAAGTCAACTCAAATGTACCCTTACAAGCATCCGCTGAAACAGGGCCTCCCGCATAATAACTTCCTGTCATCGATTCTCCAGTGCTTAATTTTACAGATATATTACCCTCCGCATTGCAGCTAAAATAGCACTGAGTGACAGAGGCATCTCCTCTCGTAGTCACCGAATGTGTTCCTGCCGGAATATCAAGCTTATCCTGACTAACTTTAAATGTGTATTCCGGGCCATCGGTCGTTTTCACTGCCGGACATTGAAATTCCTGTATCGAGTAATCCGCATGGCTAACCTTGAGCTTCGGGGCATATCCAGCCTGCGCAGCCGTGAATGTCTTGGTAAAGCTGGCTTCTGCACCGGCAGCGCCACCCTCCCATGAATAGAAGAACGTCGTTTGTCCCTGCGACTTGCACCCGGCCACCGTCCAGACTACATCGGGAGTCGCAGTAAAGTCAACCGAAGTGGCGGCCGTAGAGCATACACATCCCGTAATCGGGGCTCCGTTCACGTTCACAGTCTTGTCGCAGTCGATGTGCCCCTTCTGGCCGCCGATAACGACATCGACAGAAGCGGACTTCGGACCGGGCTTCGAGTAAGAGACCTTCGGGCTCGCCGCAGTATTATTATCGGGGGTCGCATCCATGCCGAAAGCCCAGCTATACGTGGCAGCAGCGACATCCCTTATGCCATAGTTGGAGTTCCACTCCACCTTCCACTGAGCCTGGCCGTTCGATTCAATCGTTTCGGACAGCGGGTAGCAACGACCCATGCCCGTTATTACGACCTGTTCGCTGGAGCTGCTCACTACGGTTCCCGCATCGGAAGAACTGGACAGGCGACCAACATCGCCAATCGAGGAGAACTTGAAGAAGGATTCGGAGCTGGAGCTCACGATCGGCTGTCCATCTGCGGACGATTCCGGAAGCGTAGATTCCGACGAAAGTTCGACAGCGCCATGGGCGGCCTTGGCCATCTCGTTCATGCAAACGATATCCTCGTTGCACTTGCTCATGGCATCGTTAATCTGGGTGCTAAAATCCAAATTGCTCAGCATGGCCTCGACGAAGACGTCCGTGTCGTCGGCCATGGGTTCAATCGAACCGCTACCGCAGGCCCAAAAACCGGCAGCCATGCCGATAGAGGAAAGACCTATCAAAAGTTTCTTGTTCATATAAAAACCTCTTCTAGAGAAATTTACATAAATCTTTGCAAAAACGGACACAAAAAACAATTTTTCGTGAAGGAAAACACAAAAAAAACGGCTTTTTGGGGCTAAAAAGCGCTCCTCGCCCTATTCTTCGACCGAAATCTTGCGTTGCCCGGTGATGAACTGGTGCACGTAAGGGTTGCTCGTGTTCTTGATTTCGTCCACCGTGCCCACCTCGATGATGCGCCCGTTCAAGAGCATCGCGATGCGGTCGGCCACCTTGAAGGCGCTCACCATGTCGTGGGTCACCACCACCGAGGTCACGCCGAGCTTGCTCTGCATGTCGAGGATGAGGTCATTAATCACGTCGCTCGTGATGGGATCGAGGCCGGTCGTCGGTTCATCGTAAAGGAGGATTTCGGGGTTCAGGGCAATCGCGCGGGCAAGCGCCACGCGCTTGCGCATACCGCCCGAAAGTTCGGAGGGCATCTTGGTGCGGAACTCGGGGACGAGGTTGATCATCTGGAGTTTCTCGGTCACCACGTCCTGGATCTGCTTCTCGGAGAGTTCCGGATGGTGTTCGCGGAGGGCGAACGCGATGTTCTCGCCGGTGTTCATGGAATCGAACAGCGCGCCCATCTGGAACAGCATGCCCATCTTACGGCGGATGGTATGCGTGTCGAAAAACTTCGGGGTACTGATGGTCACGCCATCGACGGACACTTCGCCACCATCCGGCTGCAACAGGCCGATCATGTGCTTCAAAATCACGGACTTGCCACCGCCGGACTTGCCGATGATAACCATGGTCTCGCCACGGCGGATGTCGAGGTTCACATCTTCGAGGACGGTCTGCGGACCGAAGGACTTCTTGAGACCCTTCAGGCGGATGGCGATATCGTTCGGGTCAATCTTTACGTTTGGCATAATTTCACCTGGAACTAGAAGAACATGATAGCGTCAAGTATAAAGTCAGAAATCAAAATCATGAGGCAGCTCGAGACCACGACGTTCATGGTCGCAAGCCCCACACCGCGGGCACCCGCCTGGGCGTTAATCCCGTGGTAGTAGCCGAGCACGAAAATCAGCACGCCGAACACGAGGGACTTGATCATGCCCGACCACAAGTCCATGGAGTCGAACAGGTACTGCATGCCCGTCGTGTAGGTATAGGTCGTAATGTCGAGGCCGAGTACGCACACTATCCAGCCGCCGATGAGGGCGAGCGCGTTCGAAATAGCGGTGAGGCAGGGAATCATCGTCATGAAAGCGACAAAGCGCGGGAGTGCAAGATAGCGGTAGGGTTCGAGGCCGAGCACCGTATAGGCAGCGAGTTCTTCCTTCTCCTTCATGCTCCCGAGTTCGGCTGCGACCGCACTGCCGACGCGGCCCGAAAGCACGATAGCCGTAAGCAAGGGGCCAAGCTCGATAAGAACCATCTTGCAGGCGGCAGTACCGACAAACTTGTCCGCCACGAGGTTCTGGAATTCGAACTCGGCGCAGACAGTCGCCACCATGCCCGTGAATATGGACGTCACGAACAGGAGCGGGAGCGAGGATACGCCGATGGATATCATCTGCTTCACGATAAGGTCCGGGTTCTTGAACACGTGCGGCATCTGCTTGAGCGTCAAGAGCAGTATACAGAGCACCTCGCCGATGCTCGAAATGCCATCCACGATGACACGTCCAATCCACGCTATGGGCTTGAGCAAAACAGTCATCGCTAGAACTCCCCAAAGCTGTAGCCGCCGCCCTGGTCGTCACCGCCGAACTGGTAATCGCCACCGTCATCCGAGCCGCCGTCGTCCGCGGTCGCATCGTAGAAGGTCGTGTATTCGGGAACGAACGCGAGGGGGATATCCTTCACAGAACCGTTACGGTGTTTTGCAACGATGAGTTCCGCCTTGTACTTGTCGTCGTCCTTGTGGGTGCGCACGTAGGGGCGTTCCACGAACCAGACCATGTCGGCGTCCTGTTCGATAGAACCCGATTCGCGGAGGTCGGAGAGCTGCGGACGCTCGCGACCCTTTTCTTCGACCTTACGGCTCAGCTGAGCAAGCGCGATGACCGGGATGTGGAGTTCCTTGGCCAGAATCTTGAGGCCGCGCGAAATAGCACCGATAGCGACGGCGCGGTTCTCTTCCTTGCCCGTCTTCATCAGCTGGAGGTAGTCAATCAAGAGGAGGTCGAGCTTGCCCTGGCGCTTGAGGTCGCGCGCCTTGCTCATGAGTTCCATGATGCCCAGGTCCGCATTGTCGTCCACGAACAGCGGAGACTGGTTAATCGGCGCGACATGCGCGATGAGCTTGTTCATCTCGTCGCGGTTGAGCTTTCCGTTACGCAGCTTGGACTGGTCCACCTGAGCGCGGGAGCAGAGCAAACGCTGGGCGAGCTGCACGCCATCCATTTCGAGGCTGAAGAACGCCACATGCTTGTTGAAATCGATGGCCGCATTCGCCGCAATCGTCAGGGCGAACGACGTCTTGCCGACGCCCGGACGGGCCGCGAGAATGATGAGGTCGGAATTCTGCAGACCGTTCGTAAGTTCGTCCAGTTCGGTGAGTCCCGTGGGGATTCCCGTAATGCCGTCCTTCCTGTTGTTCAAGCGGTCGAGCAGCGGGGTCACAAAATTTTCAATCGGGCGAAGCGAGTTCTTCACCTGTTTCTCGGCAATCGCGAAAACGGCACGTTCCGCCGATTGGAGCACCTCGTCGGGAGCGGAAGAGACGTCCATGGCCTTCTTGATGGTATCGGACGACATGCGGATAAGCTTGCGAAGCACGAACTTGTCGCGCAGATGCTCCAGGTTCCATTCCACATTCGCCGAGGAAGCGACGCTCTCCATGAGTTCAAAGATATATTCGCGGCCGCCCGACTGCTGCAACCTGCCCATCTTCTCGAGCTCAGCAGGGAGGGTAAGCATGTCAATGGGGGTTCCGGCGCTATAGAGTTGCCGCATCGCCCTCCATATCAGTTGATGGCGTTCCAGGTAGAAAAAGTCATCGTCCGAAACAACATCGATGACCGGAGTCATGACATTCGGATCGCGCAGGATTCCACCCAGCAAATAACGTTCGGCCTCGCCGTCCATGGGGACCTGGCGACCTTCGAAACTTCCACCTTCGTTTACAAATTCAGACATAGCAATACATCGGAAATATAATTTTTATAAATCGGTCTGCACTCCATCAAGCCTTGAAGTAAGTGCACTTCGGGATATGGACCTTCCAGGTGAGCCACTTTAGCTGCTTGTCCTGCGACATGGCGACCGCGTCCACAAGCGAACATGTCTTTACGCCCGAAAAATCAAGGTCTGTTCCGGCCAGGTCGTTAAAGACCTTGCCCTTGCCGAAGAGCTGGTGGAACAGCGGTTCGCCGAAGGAGACCATCACCTGCGGGGCGATAAAGGAGAGTTCCTTCGCAAGCATTTTGCGGAGCGCCGTTTCGAGCAGGGCGGGAATGTTCCTTGCGGCATGGCCCTTGTAGAAGTAGGTGACCCCGATTTCGTTTTCGGCAACGTTCAGGTTCGCAAAGAGCCTCACGAGCATGGCTCCCGGTTCCGACGAGAAAAAATCACCCGAGTCCGGAAGCGGATTCGGCATCAACAGAAGAAGTTTCGGATTCGCAGGGCCCGCATAGCGGACAATGTCCCCGACTTTCGCATAGACGGCTTCGTTCTGGATAGAGTCGTAGAAGGCATCCAGGGATTCCGCCGCTTCGAAAGCCGACGCAGCCTTCCTCATGACGGGGCGGGCAGACGGAGCCGCCATCGCGGGGCCCACGGACAGGGGTTCCTGCGTTCGCACGGGTGCAGGGGGAACTTCCTGGGCAACAGCACTGCGGGATGCGACCGCTTGCGGTGTGACAACAGGCCGCGGCTGCGGAACCGCACGCGGCTTCTTCGCATTCAGAGACCAGGGTTCATCCAAAAAAACTTCGGAATCGCCCATGTCGATTTGACCGCGCAAGTAGTTGCGCAATTCGCTCATGTCATATTCTTCAGGCATTCAGGCGCTCCAGGCAAAAGTTCAAGATTGTTTCGGCGAGGTCTACCTTGCCCCCCATCTTCATCGGCGGCACGTCGGCACCCGGAACCACTAGGGCGAAGCGCACTCGGTCGAGACCGAAGCCGGAGTCGGAGGCGACCGGCGCATTGAGAAGGAGCGCATCGGCACCGCTCTTTTTGAGTTTCTCTGCCGCATGTTCTTCGAAGTGGTCCGTCTCGAGCGCGAAGCCGACGATGACCTGGTGCCGGGACATCTTGGCTCCAGCGCGGGCCGCGGTACAGCCGCGCAAGATGTTCGGATTCGGCACAAGCTCGATGGTGAGTTGGCTACGGCTGTCCTTGATTTTCTCGTCGGCGGCGTGGGCGGGGCGGTAGTCCGCTACCGCCGCGCAATGCACGACGGCGTCCGCCTCGGCGAGCCGTGCCATCACGGCGTCGTGCATCTCCCGGGCGCTTTTCACGCGGGTAACCGCGACGCCGCCCGGGAACGCCGCCTCCATCGGGCCCGCGACAACTTCGACCTCGAAGCCGTTCGCATAGAATACCGAGGCGAGCGCAACCGCGGTCTTTCCGCTGCTGCGGTTAGAGATGTAGCGGACCGGATCAATCGCTTCTTCGGTGCGGCCGGCCGTCAAGAGCAGCTTCTTGCCATGGCCGGGGAGCGTTTTGTCTTGCGTGGGCTGGACGTCCTGTGCGACAGGGAATGCGGGCGGATTGCTTTGGCCCCTATCGCCTTCGCGGGGATGACAAAGTACAGCCCCTTCCAGCCACTTCACAATCTCTGCCGGTTCCATCAGGCGGCCTTGCCCGACTTCACCGCAAGCGAGTTCCCCCGCAGGAGATTCAAGAACGGTCGTATCGTCGAAGTTACGCAGGACTTCGAGGTTGCGCTTGACGGCAGGGCTGTTGTACATCGCGACGTTCATCGCAGGGGCAATGACGCGCGGGCACGTGCAACTCATGAAGCAGAGGCTCACCGGGTCGTCGGCGATACCGCAGGCGAACTTGCCGATGGCATTTGCCGTCGCGGGTACCACCAGGTAGAGGTCGGCCCAATGCGGGAAATCGATATGCTGGAAGGGGCGCGCCTCGACGGCTCCGCTCTTGAGGTAGACGGGGCACTTGCTGAGGCTTGCGAACGTAAGCGGCGCCACGAACTCCGTCGCGGCCTCCGTCATGCACACGCGCACCGTAGCACCCTTCTTCTGCAACAGGCGCAAAAGTTCGCAGCTCTTGTAGGCGGCGATTCCGCCCGAAACGCCAAGGAGGATCTTCTTTCCAGCTAGTTCCATATAATGCAAGATAGAAAAAGGCCGGCATGGCCGGCCCTTTCAGGGAAATATTTCTTGCAAGCTAGCGGCTAATTTCTGGTGCAGCGAATCGGAAGCGCAATATCCTTCTTGTATTTTGTGTAGACGGCGTCTTTCCTTTCGCACGAGAACTGGACGCCGTAACCCTTGTCGGCCTCCTGGAACGGAGTCGATGCGGTCCAGTATTCTGCAATGCCACCGTAGTTCTGGACATGCTCGTAACCGTAGTAATCCATGTATTCCATGTGACCGCCAAGATCTGCGGTAAAATCAAACGAGTTCAGGCCGGGAATGCCTCCATGGTCGTACCACTGTCCGTAGCATTCCATTCTTTCCCTGAGAACCCACGATGCATTTTCGAGGCCGCCAATAAGGATGAACAAGCCTTCCCATTCTTCGATTGTCGGCAGGTGCCAGCCTCTGGGGCAAATGCCTCTCAGCGTTTCGGGGAGATTGCAGTCGACCGAATCATGGCAGTTGATATCGCTGTTCTCGTAAGTGTAAATGGAATCGATGGCTGCCGCCCATTTGTAATAGCGGCCACCCGTTTCACAGCTGTCCTTGCACCAGAAATTGTTCTGCAGGCTGGGGGTCTGGACGCTATCGATGTACCTGAGGTCTTCGGCCATCCACTTCTTGTTACCGATGGTAACATAGTAATACAGCGAACTGTCGCGCACATCGCAGAAGCTAGTCGAGGGATTAAAGGGAATGCCGCCGCAAAGAGGATATTCCTGTTCATCCTGGAGGGAGACTTCGAGCGTGTCTCCGCTGCATACGAACTTGACCCCATTCCAGGTTTTAGCAACGGCGCAACCGTTGCCGTCATCGCCCTTGTCACCCTTTTCACCCTTCAGCGAAGCGAGCCATTCTTCTTCCGTTCCGGTGAAACCGGCGGCAACGGCCAGTTCGTAGGCCGACTTGCCATCAGCACCGTCGTCGCCCTTACTTCCATCGTCGCCCTTGTCGCCGTCGTCACCCTTGTCTCCCTTGGCACCATCGTCACCCTTGTCGCCTTTATCGCCCTTTTCTCCCTTTTCGCCATCAAGGCCCTTCACTCTCGTCCATTCTTCTTCGTAGCAATAATAGAGCATTGCGGAATCCGCAACGAACATCATTTCGCCGTCTTTGTCCTTGGTGCAGTCACCGAGCTTTTCGAAAGTAGCGACAGACTCTACGCCTTTTGATTCTGTAATGGTGTCATTGCAGGCAGTAAGACAAACCATGGATGTGACAATTCCTGCTGCGAAAATTCCCCAGCATCGCTTGCTATTCCCGACCATCGTGTTCTCCTTTTTTGTAAACAGCAGAATTGCTTGTTTATTCTATACTACCAAATGTAATAATTTGTACAAACAACAATAACTTACTATTAAAATTCATAATAAAAAAATCCCGTGGTTTTACCCACGGGACTTTTAATGTCGCAAGCGATTGTTGTTCCCCTTACGGGGTTTGCAACGGCAACTTACTTGGCTTCTTCAGCAGCGGCGTCTTCGGCCGGCTTTTCAGCCTTCTTCTTGGCAGCCTTCTTCTTCGGAGCGGCGGCTTCACCGATCGTCGTACCCGATTCACCCGGCTTGTGGGAATCCATCCAAGCCTTGAGTTCTGCGGATTCGCGGTTCTTGAAGTAGTCCACCACAGAGAGGTAGATCTTGCGGTTGTTCTGGTCGATTTCGGTCACGACAGCCGGGACTTCGTCGCCAACCTTGAATGCATCGGCCGGAACCTTGATGTATTCAGCAGTGAGCTTGGAGACCGGGATGAAGCCTTCGATACCGTCGTTGAGTTCAACCACGACGCCGCGGTCGAGCATACGGACAATCTTGCCCTTCACTTCGGAATCCACCGGGAACGTGGTTTCGATAGAATCCCACGGGTCTTCGGTGAGGTGCTTCATGGACAGAGAAATGCGGCGCTTTTCCTTATCGACAGCGAGCACGACGCATTCGACCTTGTCGCCCTTCTTGACCATTTCGTTCGGGTGAGTGATCTTCTTGGTCCAGGACATGTCGGACACGTGAATGAGGCCATCCACACCTTCCTTGATTTCGACGAAGGCGCCGAAGGAAGCGATGTTGCGGATTTCGCCAACCACGCGGGCACCCGGCGGAAGTTCAGTCTCGATGGAATCCCACGGATCGCTTTCGAGCTGCTTCATGCCGAGAGAGATGCGTTCTGCATCTTCTTCAACCTTGAGCACGACGGCTTCCACTTCCTGACCCACGGAGAGGATCTTGGAGGGGTGCTTGCCATGCTGCGTCCAGGACATTTCGGAAACGTGGATGAGGCCTTCGACGCCAGAATCCAGTTCGACGAAAGCACCGTAATCGGTGATGGAAACGACCTTGCCCTTGACGATAGCGCCTTCGGGGTAGCGTTCGGCGATGTCCTTCCACGGATGCGGCTTGAGCTGCTTCATGCCGAGAGAGATGCGTTCCTTCTTGTCGTTGAAGTCGAGCACCATGACTTCGACTTCCTGGCCGAGCTGGACCATTTCGGTCGGGTGGTTGATGCGCTTGTAGCTCATGTCGGTGATGTGGAGGAGACCGTCCACGCCGCCGAGATCGATGAAGGCACCGAAGTCGGTGATGTTCTTCACGATGCCCTTGCGAACCTGGCCCTTCTCGAGAGTTTCGAGAACGTCGCCACGCTGCTTGTTGCGTTCTTCTTCGAGAACGACGCGGCGGGACACGACGATGTTCCTGCGAGCCTTGTTGACCTTGATAACCTTGAGGTCGAATTCCTGGCCGATGAGGGCGTTGATGTCCGGGATCTGGCGGAGGTCGATCTGGGAGCCCGGGAGGAAGGCGTCGATGCCGAACAGGTCGACAACCACACCGCCCTTGATACGCTTCGTGAGCGTGCCGCGCACGACTTCGTTGTTTTCGAATGCCGCGTGGATGCGATCCCACACGCGCACGAAGTCGGCCTTCTGCTTCGAAAGGATGAGACGTCCGTCTTCATCTTCGAGCTTTTCGACAAACACTTCGATTTCGGAACCGATTTCGAGGGAGTCGGAGTCCTTGAACTCAGCGCGGTCGATAACACCTTCGCTCTTGTAGTTCACGTCGATGAGGACTTCCTGGTCGTTCACCTGGCTGATCTTGCCCATGACGAGCTTGCCCTGTTCGAGGCAGCCCATGCCGGCATACACGTCGGCGTTCTGCTTGCGGAAGTCCGGGGAGCATTCTCCCTGGGCGGCAAGGATTTCAGCGAGATCTTCTTGGGTTCCGAATTTGAGATTTTGAGACATATTGTTTTTTGGGGTTGCGGTTCAAAGGACTCGGGACTACGCCACTACACCTACGTAGTCGAGAATCTTTTGGACCTGTTGTTGGATTGAGATGTGTGTAGTGTCAATTTCGATAGCGTCGTCCGCCTTCTTGAGGGGGGCGTTCGCACGGGAAGAATCCAGGCGGTCGCGTTCGACCAGATTTTCGAGGACTTCTTCCAGGGTAACCTTTTCGCCTTTTTCAAGGAGTTCCTTGTAGCGGCGTTCGGCGCGGACCTTCACGTCCGTCACCATGAAAAACTTGTACTTCGCGTCGGGAAAAACGACCGTGCCGATGTCGCGGCCGTCCAGGATGCAGCTCTGCTTCTTGCCGATTTCGCGCTGCTGCCTGGTCATGGCGGTACGGACGGAGGGGAGGGCGCAGTAGATGCTCACGTTGCTCGAGACCTTCATGCCGCGGATTTCGCTTTCGCGGCAAACACCGTTGATGAGGATGTGGTTTTCGGAGTCGAACCCGAGGGTGAGGTCAGAGAGCAGTTCGTCCATGGCGGGGCCTTCTTCGGCCGGCAGACCCTTGTCGAGGGCGGCAAGCGTCACCGCGCGGTACATGGCGCCGGTATCGAGGTAGGTTATACCGAGGGTCTTCGCCACGATCTTCGCCGTGGTGCTCTTCCCGGTACCCGAACCGCCATCAAGGGCGATAACGAAATGCTCACTGGTTTTTACCATAGTGAGCGCAAATTTAGAAAAAACTACTCGTAGTCCAAGTCGTTGAGGTAAACCGTGGCAGTATTTTCGTCGGTATCCCAGAAAATCAGCTCCGAGCCGTCCTTGTAGAAGGTCAGCTCCCAGCCGTTGTCGTAGAAGTAGTAGTAACTACCGTAGTCGTCGTGCCCCGAGGTGTACTCGTGGGTCGTATAATAGTAGCTGTAGTTGCCGTCCAAAGAGAGCGTTGCGAGGTCGTCGGAATCGATCCGGAGCGAGGCCGTATAGGCAGGGCTTATCGGAGCGGCAAGGCTGCAATCGAAAAGTCCGATGCCGTCGAACCGGCAGTCCATCACGTAGTAGTATCGGTACGAGCGGCTAAATACGGCGCCGTCCGCATCCGGGGATCCGGCGGTCCAATCGCCGCACGACGCAAGGAGAAGGAGCGCCGCCAAGGCAAACGTCATTTTTGCGGTAAAACGGGACATCAAAAATTCCTAAAAAAATTCCCCGACGGGCGCCGGGGATTCGTTCAAAACAAACTAACAGCTAGTCGTTGGATTCGTAGTCACCATTGAAGATCTGTTCTTCGGCTTCTTCCGTATTCTCGTCCTTGTATTCCTCGGGAGCCTGGAGGTCACGGGTGCTGCCGTACTTCCTCTTTTCTTCCTCGGTCAACTTGTTCGTGAACACCTCGACTTCGGGTTCAGCCTTGGCCTCTTCTTCCTCGCCCTGGAGGATCTTCTGGCCTTCTTCGAGGCGGCGCTGGATACGCTGCTTTTCCATTTCCTCGAGGTTCGTGCCTACCTTGGCCTGTTCCTCGGAAACGACGTAGCGTTCGTTGGCTTCGTCCATGGCGGCCTTGATGCCCACCAGACGACCGTGGCCATCGACCTTGAGGCCAGCCTTACGGAGAGTGGAGAGCGGCAGGCGGCGTGCGGCGACCTGGTATTCCTGCTTGAATTCGTAACCGTCGCTGCTGATTTCGCGGGCTTCGTCCGAAGTGACATATTCGAGGGCTTCCTGCCAGCGCGAGCTCTGCACGCAAGAGGTAAAGCCTACAAGGGCGTTGTCGAGGGCTTCCGGGTCATCGGAAGTGCCGGCGCAACCGGACAACACCAGAGCAAAAAGAGCCAATCCCATCAATAACTTTTTCATAGAGGAAACCTCCCAAAAAAATGATACCACTTCAAATATATAACATTTTTTTTATAAAAAAGCCAAAAAAAATTCTATTTTTCAGCTAACTCCGTGTCATTATTGCAGTTACGACGACATCCGAGCCCCTTTTTTTCTATTTTTCACCCCACCATGAGCGAAAACGCAGACATTTACCGCATCCATACGCCCGACAACAAAGAAATCATCCTTGTTGGCACCGCACACATTTCGAAGACCTCGCTGGAACTGGTCCACGAGACCATCGAAACCGAAAAGCCGGATACTGTCTGCGTGGAACTCGACGAAGGCCGTCTCAAGTCCATCCAGGACCCCGACCGCTGGAAAAAGACGGACCTAAAGGAAGTCATCAAGAAAAAGCAACTTTCGACGCTGATCGCGAACCTCGTGCTGGGTTCCTACCAGAAGCGCATGGGCGACCAAACGGGCGTGAAACCCGGTTCCGAGCTCAAGGAAGCCGTCAACATAGCGAACGAAAGGCAAATTCCTCTAGTCCTCGCCGACCGCGACATCAAGATAACACTCAGGCGCACCTGGGCATGCACCCCCTGGTACCGCAAGTTCAGCCTGCTGGGCGGCCTTTTCGGGAGCATTTTCGACAAGACCGAAATCAGCGAGGAGGAACTCGCAAAAATCAAGGAGCAGGACGCCCTCAACTCCATGATGCAGGAGTTCGGCAAGACATTCCCCGAGGTGAAGCAGGTGCTCATCGACGAACGCGACCAGTTCCTTGCAAGCAAAATCAAAAATGCGGAAGGCAAGAAGATCGTGGCCGTCATCGGCGCGGGCCACATGAGGGGCATCGCAAGCATCATCGAAGAAAACAAGGAACTCCCGAGCGAGGAATCCATCTCGGTCATCCCGAAGGGGGCTCCCATCTGGAAAATTATCGGATGGGCCATCCCGCTCGCCATTATCGCAAGCATCATCTTCGTGGGCTACAACGCGGGCGTAGAGAAGGCTGGCGAACTGAGCCTGCAATGGGCAATGCTCACCGGCGGCGGCGCCATGCTCGGTACGATTATTGCAGGCGGGCATCCGCTCACCATTCTGGTAGCGCTGCTAGTCGCCCCGTTCACGGGACTCACTCCGCTTATCGGCGTCGGTTTCTTTACCGCGCTCACGCAAGTGTACATGAGGCCGCCGCGCGTGTCCGAGATGGAAACCCTCTCCGATGACATCTGGCAGGTGAAGCGCTGGTGGAAGAACCGCGTGACCCGCGTAATCCTCTGCTTCCTGTGTCCGGGAATCCCCGCGATTATCGGGAAGATACTCGCGATATTCCAGATTTACCAGGCGTTCTAGAAGACGAGGCCGACGGAGAAGCCGCCGCTGATAAAGCCTTTCTTCCCGAAGTCCATTTTCCCGATTTCAGGATTTATCTCGGAAAGGTCATCCCTGAAGACTACGCCCAGCTCGACGCGGGAAAAATAGTACGACGCACCCAAAGCAATACCATAGTGATAATTGTTCACTAACATATTGTCGTCATAGTAACCATAGCGGACGTCGTTATCCTTCAAATAACCGACATACCCGCCAAAACGCAAAATGGCGTTCCCTAACTGCAGCCCACCCTGGACCAGCGCATCTATATTATAGACCCACCATTCCCAGATATCGTCGTAATAGCTGTCTTCGTAAGTCCACGAGCTAAGCCCCAGACCCAGGCCATATTCCACGAAGAATTTTCCTTGGCCCGAGCGCATAAAGGCCTGCACATTAGCCCCAACGCCTAAGCCATTAAAGCGAATGCGATCGGCATCGTAAAATAAGCCGTCAAGATCGAACACAAGCCTGAACTTGTACGGTTTGAGATCTCCGGATTTTTCTGTCTTAGGCTTGGCGGAAGAAACGTCGCCTGCCGAGGACGCTCCGGATGCTCCACCTGCGGACGAAGCCGTCTGGGATGCGGGAGCAATTTTCGAGAGCAAGGAGCCAAAAATCGAGGAAGACGAAGACGAGGAAGGCGCCTCCTTGGAAGACTTCGCCTTCGATTTCGGATTCTCGGCACCATCGTAGCCGGCCGTACCATATCCCTTCTCGCCATACGCCGTCGAGCCGTAGGCCGTCGAGCCATACGCCGTCGAGCCATACGCCGTTGAACCGTAAGTACCTCGGTCTCCATAATCGTCACTCCACGCGAGACAGGCGAGGGCGAGCAAAACGAGCAATAATTTCTTCATTACGCTAACAGACAATTATTCTTGGTTGACGGAAGCGTCAGACGGAGTTTCGGCGGTAGAGCGCATGTCCTTGACTTCCCTCGAAGAAAGCATCTTGTAGCGGATCGAGAGGCCCCAGTATTTGCAGGAGCATTTCTTTTCGCCATTGACGTTGTTGCAGAGTTCCTCGGCCCTGACATTGATGACGTCCTGGGCTCCGTTCCTCGGGCTCGTGACCGTTGCGTAAGTGACAAAATCCAGAACGGAACACTTGTGTTTGTCTTCCCAGGACACCGGTCCGACAATCTCGTAGGTGCTGGCGCCATAGACGCCCATGGTAGAACTCTGCTTGTCGACGTAGCCGTACTTCTCGGTGCGGACAGGTCCTTCCTTCTTCTGGGTCTGCTGCACGGGTATCATTCCGGCGCAACCGGTCACGGCAAAAGCGACCGCAGCAATCATGGCGATATAGACGAATTTTTTCATTTTGAGCTCCTGTTTGAAAATTTTCGCGCACAAATTTAGGTTTATTTTTATTAACATACAAGGGTATGGAGTTTTTTTTGTTGAGAGTGCGACAACGAGGAGAGCTATGAAAGTGTGTGATTGGAGAGAGGGATGGACTGCGCGGTCATTTCATTCCCGTGCAGCCCTTCGGGTTCTGGCCTTCGGCCAAAATCTCAGACGTCTGCGCTTCACTGCGTTCCGCAGACGTCTGTCGAACCCTCTGCGAGGGTTCGAACCGCTACCCTATGAAAAAATAAGGAACCCGCAAGGGGTTCCTTATTTTTTCAAGGAGAGAGAGGGATTCGAACCCTCGGACCTGTGACAGTCTCCGGATTTCGAGACCGGCCCAATCGACCACTCTGGCATCTCTCCAAGGTTCGCATAATTTAGTAAAGATTTCGCGGTTTGTCTACCCTAGGCCCCACGACAGGTCTTCCCCCGCTCGTTTTCTTTTCTTGCCACCCTTTGAAACGGCCTGCCGTATTTCTACATTTGGCCGCGAATCCAAAAAAAGGATCCAACAGAACTTCAGGTTTATAAGCGCGAGTGCGCTTCGGGGCTTTTCAAGGTTCGGCCGGGCAACCGGCGCTAGAACCATTCGATAGTGCGGCATGGGCCGCAGATGAAGTTTACGGGTCCTGAAGGTGAACTATGTCGAAAGATACCGAAGAGCGTATCCCTGAAGAGGAAATTGACCCGAAATCCAAAATTGCACGCGAGGCGGACGCTTTCCTGATTGCCATCGCCGGCGGCGCCGACGAAGACGAGGCAGACGAGGCCGCATTCTTCGCAACAAACCCGAACGGCGTTGTCGTCGACGAAGAAGGCGACGTGCTGAAGAAGGGCCCCAAATCGGCCATCGAAGTCGGCACGAAGGTCGAAATCGAGGACGGCGAAGTCGAACAGCCCGAAGATGACGATTCGGCAACTTCATCCACCTCGGACGAGGATTATGCCGAGTCGAAGAAGGACTGCGCGGAACCGGCCGAAGAATCAGACGAAGATCCGGGCGACGAAGCACTCGTAACCTTCGAAGACCTGGGACTTGCCGACGAAGTTCTCGAAGCCATCAAGGCGATGAACTACGAGACTCCCTCCCCCATCCAGGCGAAGGCGATCCCGGCACTGTTGCAAGGAGCAAACCTGCTCGGCACGGCGCAGACCGGTACCGGCAAGACAGCCGCTTTCTCGCTCCCGCTGCTTTCCAGGCTCGACTTCAACGGCCATGAGACCACGATGCTCGTGCTCACGCCGACACGCGAACTCGCCATCCAGGTAGCGGAAGCTATCCAGCAGTATGCCGCCAAGATGCCGAAGGTGCACGTGGTCCCCGTCTACGGCGGGCAGGACATCGCAGTGCAGCTCCGTGCTCTCAAACGCCAGGCGAACATCGTGGTCGCCACCCCGGGCCGCCTCATTGACCACATCAAGCGCGGCTCCATCGTGCTTTCGGGCGTGAAGGCCATCGTGCTCGACGAAGCCGACGAGATGCTCGACATGGGATTCATGGAAGACGTGGAAACCATCCTGAAAGAAATCCCGGCCACGGCCCAGCGCGCGCTCTTTAGCGCCACGATGCCGAACGAAGTCAAGAAGATTATCGACCAGCACCTCGGCGAATACGAGGAAGCCCGCATCGAAGGCAAGACGACGACCGTCGAGAATATCCGACAGCGCTACCTGCTGGTGAAAAACGAGCACAAGATCGAGGCGCTCGCCCGCGTGCTGGAGGGCGAAGACTTTGACGGCGTTCTGATTTTCGTGCGCACCAAGCAGAGCACCACCGAAGTCGCCGAGAAGCTCGAAAGCCGCGGATTCAACGTGGCCCCGCTCAACGGCGACCTCGCGCAGTCCATGCGCGAACGCACCATCAACCGCCTCAAGATGGGCAAGCTCGATATCGTCGTCGCCACCGACGTGGCCGCCCGCGGTATCGACGTGGACCGCATCTCGCTCGTGGTAAACTACGACATTCCCTACGATACGGAATCCTACGTGCACCGCGTAGGTCGTACGGGCCGCGCCGGGCGAAGCGGGAACGCAATCCTCTTCATTACCCCGCGCGAAAAGCGCATGCTCAAGACCATCGAGAAGGCCACCCGCCAGCCCATCGAGGTGATGGAGATGCCGACCGCCGACGTCATCAGCGCAAAGCGTGTCGCCGCGTTCAAGGCAAAAATCAAGAGCGTGCTCAGCTACGGCGAACTCGACAAGTTCAAGGAACTTGTCCAGAGCATGGTCGCAGAAGGCTGCAATATGGAAAACGGCGTCGCTCTCGAAGACGGTTCCGTGCATGAAATTACGGCAGAAGATGTCGCTGCCGCCGTCATCAAGATCTGGCAGAAAAAGCAGCCGCTATTCCCGGAATTGAAACCGCTCGACGCCCCGCGCGAAAGAGGCGAACGCCGCGAACGCGGAGACAACTTCGGGCTCGACCGCGAAGAAAAGAATCGACTCCGCAAGGAGCGCAAGGAAGGCGAAAATGGAGTCGAGGAAGGCTACCTGCGCTATTACCTGGGCGTAGGCCGCCGCGACCACGTGACTCCCAAGGACATCGTGGGCGCCATCGCCGGCGAAGGCAACATCAGCAGCAGCAACATCGGTCGCATCAAGCTGTTCGACAAGTTCAGCACCGTAGAGCTTCCCGAGACCATGCCGCAGGAAGTGCTTGATATTCTGTCGGGCATGACCATCCGCGGGAACGAAGCCCGCTTCCGCCTGATGACCGACGAGCCGCCCACCGGCCCCGCTCCCGGAACCAAGCCGCGTGGCAAGGCGCACCCGTTCGAAAACCGCAAGGCCCGCCGAGAACGCATGTTCGGCGACCGCAAGTTCCACAGAGACCGCGACGAGCGAGGTTTCGGCGAAAAGAGAGGCGACAAGCCCTTCCGCAAGACAAGGCGATTCGGCAGAGTCTAGTTTTTCTATACTTGCGGCATGTCCTTTTCGCTTTCGACTCTCCTCGGTTTAATTCTGCTGCTCGCCCTTGTCTTTTTCAAGATCAAGGGCAAGGCGCCGAAAAAGAACCACAAGATGTACCACAGCGATGGAGGGCGCAAGACCTTTCACGATTTTGAGCACGAACGGCGCCAGGGACTCGGGAATAAAGCTCGCGACATGGGCAAGCCCTTCGAACTAGGAGGCTACGGAATCACGCATGCCCCCAACCGCAGCGAGAACTTCTTCAAGCTAGACCCGAAATTCAACGATGAACGCATCGTGAACGACCCGCGCGGCATTTTCGGCGAAGCGGCGATGATGGCGCTCACCGCTCGCGTCTGCGACACCGACAAGCGCAAGTACGTGCTAATGCGGAACCTCTACGTTCCCGCGCGCGCAGGTTACACCGAAATCGACGCGCTGCTTTTGCACCAGTCGGGATTCTACGTTCTCGAAAGCAAGAACCTCTCCGGCGAAATCTCGGGCGACCTCGAAAGCGAACGTTGGAATCAGCACCTAACCGAGCACACGGAGCACACGTTCCACAACCCCATCCGCCAAAACATCGGACACATCCTCGCACTGGAACATTTCCTGAAAATCCGCCACGAGCAGGCTCACTTTATTTCGTTCATTGTATTCAGCGACCGCTGCATTCTCCGCAAGGTACCAAAGGACAACGAATTCTGGAGCATCGTCCACTGCAGCGAACTGCAGGATGTCCTGCTCAAGCGCATATCGGGACGTAAGACAATTTATACCCCGAAACAAATCGAGGATTTTTACTACAAACTCACCACCTGCATGAATGCAAGCGAAGAAGTCAAGGCGAAGCACCGGGATTACACGCACCGAAAGGGAGTATCCCGCGAACAAAATTAAAACGATACACTATGAAGCAGATTGTAAAAAAGACAGTTCTCGATAACGGCATCACCATCCTGACAGACTACATGCCGCACGCTTACTCGGTTGCGGTTGGCGTTTGGGTGCCGCGCGGATCCCGCCACGAGGCGAAGGATGAATTTGGCCTAAGTCATTTTTACGAGCACCTGGTATTCAAGGGAACCGAAAAGCGCAGCGCCCTCGAAATCGCGCACGCCATCGAGGACAAGGGCGGGAACCTGGAAGCATACACCACAAGGCAAGAGACCGGGTTCTACGCGCAGATTGAACGGAGCCATCTTCCGCTCGCTATAGACGTGATTGCCGACATGCTCATGCACCCGCGCATGGACAAGGGCGAGATGGAAAAAGAACGTCGCGTAATCATCGAGGAAATCCACAGCTACGACGACATTCCCGAAGAAATCGTGGGCGACGTGTTCAACGCCATCCATTTCAAGGGCAGCGGCATCGCGCATTCCATCACCGGCAACATCCGGCAAGTCAAATCGCTCACACACAGGCAGATGCTCAAGTACAGGGACCAGGTCATTAACGAAATACCCCTTCTCGTATGCGCATCGGGCAAGGTGGACCACGAGGAACTCGTTCAACTTTGTGCGGAAAAGTTCGCACAGAAAAATTGTTCCGGCGTGTTGCCTGCAGACACCTACAGGGCGCACAACAGCGTGAAGGTCGTGCAAAAGCAGGACATCGCACAGTCAAACCTCTTCTGGGGCTTGAGCTTTGACCGCAACCTGATGGACGAGCGCGGGCGTTGCGCCCTCTCGCTTTTCAACGTCGCGATGGGTGCGGGCATGGCATCCCGCCTGTTCCAGAAGATTCGCGAAGACAAGGGCCTCGCCTACTCCGTGTATTCTACCGCGGATATCTACTGCGACTGCACCGACTGGGGCGTATCGCTTGCGACCGAGCCGCACCAGCTCAAGACTGCCCTCGAGCTTTCGCTGAACGAGACCCGCAATTTCTTGAAGCGCGGGTTCAGCAAGGGTGAATTCGAGCGCACCAAGACGAACATTCTGGGAGGCATGTACCTCGGCGCCGACAGTCCCGAAAAACGCGTTGTCCGCATGGCCGAACAGACGCTACACCTGGGCGAGTTCCACACGATGGAGCACTCCGAGAAAATCATCAAGTCCATGACCGAAGAAGAAGTCGTCGGTACCGTAAACCGCCTGTTCGGCGCCGCGAAATTCTCCGCCGCGGTCATCGAGCCTGCCGGTCGCAAGAAGACCGAGCTCCCCCTCGACTTTTTCGAACATTAAGCAACAGCTATTTCGACTGCACGGCGCGCGCCCTGCGCTTCTTGTTCCAGACCTTGAACTCCATGTAGAGCGTGCTCACCGTGTAGACGAACAGCATAAAGAGGAGCGTGTTCTTGGGAGTGTTCAGGTTGCATATACCCCAAGCAATCGTGATGAGCGGCAGGTGTATGAGGTACGGGTAGAAACTCGCGCGGCCCACCTTGCGCACGATGCCGATACAGAAGAACCGCGCCATGAAGCCCTTGCCCGAAAGGAGCGAGAGCACGAACAGCCCGTAGATGAACACGGCGACGCTATGGTGGATAAAGTAGTTTACGCCGGGATTGAACGAGGGCGACATGAGGAAGAGGCTCCCGTAGAGGGCGGCAAGGAGCAATGCCTGAATGATTCCGCTCACGTAGTCCTTCTTGAGGAACTCGAAGAAGCCTTCCTTGTACAGGCGGAAGATGACCATGCCGAAGATGTACTCGAACACGCGCACGGGGGCGAACATGTGGAAGAACCTGTACTTTTCATCGTAACTGTCGAACCAGAGGTTGCCTGAAAGCCCGAAGAACACCGCCCACGCGATACCCGGGATGAACACCGCGAAGAAGAGTATCCAGAGGGTGCGGCGATTCTGCCTAAAGAGCCAGCGGCTGAACCACGGCGTGATGGCATAGCACATGAAGAAACTCGTGAGCGACCAGCTGGGTTCATTGAGTTTCATGCCCAGGTCGGGAACGATGGACCACGTGAGCGAAAGATGCAGGAGCAGGCTACGCCAGGGGTGGAACATTTTCGCAAGCCCCGCCGAGGCGCAATCGACGATTTCGCCTGGGCCGGGCAAGTGCGTGTAGCCGCTGAACTTGAACACGAGCACCACGAACATGAGGAGGGTCATGAAGAAGTGGAGCCGGTATAGCTTCGCTATGCGGGCGAACATGAACGGGATTACCGGTATGCGGCGTTCCGGATCGCTGAACTTGCTTGCAAAGAGGAACCCCGCGAACACGTAGAATATGCCTGCCGCAAATGCGGGTGCGGTAAAGACGGGCATAAGCCAAGTGTTGCTTGCCATGTAGGCAAGCGCGCTCGAACTACCCAAGTGGAGCATCACGATGTTTATGCTCGCGAGCAGGCGCAGGCCGTCAATCGCCGGAAAGTAATCCGGCTTTTTCGCACCTGCGTTCGGGGAGTTCTCTGCCATCGTGCGGTATAATTTAGAAAAACAAACGCGCAGCGCCGATCGGCGCCCTAGGGAGGGCTAGCCTGCGTGCGCCCGCCCTTATTTCACCATAATCTTCTGCAAGGCGACTTGGCTACCAGAGACAACGCGGATAACGTGGAGACCGCGGCGCGGGATTTCCAGCAAAATCCTGTTAGAGCCTTCGACCGCTTTGAAATCCACAGTAGCGACAACGGATCCCTTCGTATCGACAACATCGACACGCGATCTGGCACCGTTCAAGCCGGCAGAAGCATCGAATACAACCTGCAGGGCGCCGGCTTTCTGCGAGGCGCGCAAGCCCTGCAATGTCTGCGCGACAACCTTCCTTGCAGACTTCGCCACACGGATGTTTGCGGACTTCGCCGTCGTGGAGAGCTTCACCTGCATTTTTTCGCCATCGTGCATTTCGGTAGTCACGCCATCGACCGTCACGAACACGCGAAGCCCGCTCGGGAGAATTCCATCGATACCCGCAAACTTCAGGTAACCCGCACGCGCGCTTGTTGCCGAAAGCTCCACGTCCCATTCATACGCGTCTTCGCCGAGTGCCTTCACGCTCTTTGCAAGGCGCCTGCCCGCATCCATGATGCTGAGGTTCACGCGGTTGCCCATGCCTGCGGGCGGTTCCTCGGAACTCCAGGCTACCTTGCCCGCGCCGAGCATATTCCAGCTGTCCATCTTGCCGCTTGCGTCGGAGAGTTCCACCTGCAATGCCCAGCCGTCGGCGCCGGCCGCCTTCGCAAGCACACCCTTCTTGTTGAGCGACTTCACGGGTTCCGTTTCACCTTCCTCATTCACGAAATCGACAAAGGCCGGCTCCGTAGAAAGCGGCAAATCCTTTGCCACGCCGCGATTGAGCCTTACCCACACGGCTTCGTAAGGTCCCAACTCCGTCACAGGGTCGTACTGGCCAGTTTGCGCGTTCCAATGCCAGAATTCCAACTCAGGCATTTCTTCCCGATTTTCCTGGCCAGCAACGCCAATCTTCATCTTCCAGCCATAGGGGTTGGCCACCATGTTCCAGCCGCTGTTCACGCTATCGAGCTGCCACACGGCCTCGCCGGTAAAGGCTTCGTCCTTGAGCACAAGCGGGCGGCCTTCGAGCGAATTGTACCAGTACCCCTTTCCCTGTTCCGGAGAATCCTTCTTTGTGAAATTCTTGTACTGCCAGTAATCGCCGAAACTGGCAAATTCATCCCACCAGTAGAACACCCCGTCATCGTTCCACTTATAGCTATCGAAATCGACATCCGAAAGCGCAATCATCTGCCAGCAGTCTCCGCAATCATTCGCGATTTCGCCATTCACCTCGAAATCCCACTCGCGCACGTCCGGATTGTCGCCCTTCCCGTTGTACATCTTTGCGACGACATGGTACATGCCTGCGGCAAGCGGATACTTTTCCCACGTGATCATTTCGGGCCATCCGCCGTTCGGAAAATCCATCGTGGAATCATCGATTACATTTCCGTCCAAATCCTCGAGGAAAACACTTACAAAAGGCGTTCCATTTCCAATCGTGAAGTCGTCCGTCTTTACGGCAAGCTGGACAGCGTTACCCGACAGGAACAGAGTCGAGGAAGCCACATCAACTTCTCCCTCATCCACGCCGTTTGAATCTGGCGAAGCACCTGCCATAAGTTTGAAGAAGTAATCACCATCGTACGCCTCGTCCGCAGAGAACCTCTTGTACGGACCGTTGTCGCTCGGGCCTTCCCAGTGAACAGGGTCGCGGTCAGCATTCGGCTGTTCTAGGCTAGCCGCAAATTCGAGCCACGCCGTATTTGTGATTGCTCCAGATTCGTCCGTCTCAAATTCGAACTCGTTAGTACCCATCCGGTAATTATTAAACTGTCCAAGCATGCGCTCTTCGCTTTCGGTAAGGCAGCCCGACTCGATGCAGTCAAGCATAAACACAATCCTGTGCACGTTGGAGATTTCCGCATTTACTCCATGGAAAGTCGATGCAACATACGGATAAACGCGTGAGGAATCTGCAATCCACTCCACCGTGGCATTCCCGTAATCTGCATTGAAGCGGTTCAGGACATCGGCAAAGGTCTGACCCTGCATATACTCCTTCTCAATGATGCCCACGGAGACCGCTTCGCGCGTATCTCCACCCAACATGTAGGTGTCCGAGTCAAAGTTGTCCGTCGCCACCGTATTCCCGGCTGCGCTCCGGTAGTTGCCGTGGGCATAGGCCTTGGGAGCGAGGGCTTTCTCTTCAACGTCAATCACGGAAAGTTCGCCAAAGGTATTCAATTCGTATGCACAGGATATATGCTCCTGGTTCTGCTCATTTTCCGGCATATATTCTTTCAGGTAGTCGCAGTAAGCTTCACCAAACATGCCTGAAGCGGAATCGTTGGCGGCTTCGGTGTAATGGAAGTTCGAGACTATACTCATATCATTTGCGCCCTTATACAGGGAATCCGGGAACTCGGCCAAACCGACAAGGTAACCCGCCTTGCAATGTTGCGGGCCCCTTTCCAATGAACAAGTGATATCGCTAAAGGTGTAGGTGGAATGGAACCACACCATCGTATTGTACGTAAGCGAGCCGACAAGTCCGCCCAGGTAAGACATTTGCTTTTTTCCCGCAGAAGCATCGTCGCTCAACAAAGATCTGTCAAGCCCCACCCGGCGCAGTTCGACACGCCCTGTATGACCAACAATTCCACCTATGTGCGCTTCAACCATGGCAACCTCCTCGACAAAGTGAGGGGCGCCATCCCAGAGGTATGCGTTGTTCGACACGCTAAAGCCATCTACGGAGACGCCGACCGCAGACATATTAGACACGCTGCCCGCAAGGCCTCCAATCGCGACCGAAGAAGGATAAATTAAATCGACAGCGTCATTCAAGTCCATATCGGGAACAGAACGGACCTGAATGGAGCTTCCCTCGAAATCCGTCACATAAAGCCCGACCGACGACGAAACGAAAAGGCCCGCTACAGGGGCACTTATGGCCGCGTTTGCAACATAGACATTATTCACTTCGGGTTCATTCACAGCCGTGCCAAAAAGGCTCGCAAAGGTAAGGGATTCCAGACGAATGTTCTCGAACCGGACGTTCTGAATGGAACCAATCAGGTTTCCGCCAAATGAAGCCTCATCAGAAAGCGAGGTATAACAGATTCCCCTAATCGTATAGATACCGTCTTCCGCACTTGTAAGTTTTATCTGAGACGTAATATCAAACTCGAATGGCTTGAAATATTCGTTACACGACCGCGTCTGCCCGTCATAACCGCCGAAGTCGATATCCGAAGCAAGCAACAACGCTTCTGGCTGAACGTTAGAATTATAGAGAAGTTCGCCAATAAACTCATATGCCGTTTGGTAACCCTCCGGAGAATCCCATTTTTCGAAACACGACTCGCCCGAGTCCGGTTCGTACGATGCATTCTGCTGCGACAGCTGGATTGCAGCATTATAATTAACATTCCGCGTCAACTTCACGCAATAGAACCTGGAAGACATTTCCTGCTCGTCCGAAAGGTCCGCGGACCAGGAGATTGTCACGAGAAAAGAAAGCGCAAGCGCAGTTACTGTTTTCAAGAGGGTAGATTTCCTAACCATACGGAATCTCCTAATAAAACCATACTCTTTAAAAAGTATATAAAAAAATTAGAAATGCAAATCCAAAAGAAAAAGCCGGGAGCAAATCCCGGCGAAAATCACAGTCAATGCGGCCTAGCGAATCACGGTGGACATATTAATGGACTGCGTGGAGCCCTTGAACTGCCAGGAGACCTGCACGTTCACCTGCTTGGCATAGACATGTTGAACCGACTCAAGGTTCGATTCGCTTGTCGCAGTATAGTCGGTCGTAGGAGAAACCGTCACGGTCGGAGTATACTGGATGGTGGACTGTCCTCCACCGACCTTTTCGCCACGGTCCCAGGAACGCTGTATCGGGTCCCATTTCCAGATATAGTCATGGCCAACAACCTCATCTTCACTGTCGTCCCCTGGTGGCGTAGACTCATCGGGAATGGACGCGATGCCGATACGGTTCAGGGAATCTATGACCTGCTGTGCGACCTCGATGGCGCCGTCACGCCCACGGATACGGAGCAAAGCCTCGCGGTTGCCCGTCTGCATGTGGAGAATCGCCATGTACAAAAGACCGAGAACCACCGCGGAGATAAGCACCTCCGTGATGCCGAAACCTTTCTTGCTCTTCATTAACTTATCCATAACACACCTACGGTTCAAACCAGCTCGCACCAGAATCGTAACTCAACTCATAATACATAGAGAACTTCGTCGGGGACTTGATGGAGGCCGCAAACCGGTCTGTACTTCCATATCGGATCAAAATACAACCACTGGAAATAGGTGACACACCTATTTTAGGAGTAAGCAATATTGACGTCTTGGCATTTAGCGTCGTTTCGCCCCCAAGCGTCGGACAGTCAGTACCATCAGCCTGTCCAGGAACAAACGCGCTTATCGACTCGAGCGTCATCTCATCAAGAATTTGTGAATCATGCGCAGAGCAGTTTCCATCATCGCCAACTGTAGTACATTTATAAAGTCTCAGTGACTTGTTGTTATTTTCCACTTCCACAGTCAGTTTCTCGTTCAACCGCGTAGCCTCGTTCGCCGCGCGCTGCATGAAGGCAGTCACGTTGATGCCCGCATCCTTGATGCGACTGTTCGCCACCGCGTTTCGCAGACTGGCCACCCCGATACCGGAGAGGATGCCCATGATGGTGACCACCACGAGGACCTCGACCAAGGTAAAACCAGCTTTTCCGGGGCGTATTCCCAGTTTCATCCTGCACTCCTGTAAAATCACAACTACTTGATACTCAAAAAGTTAGCAATTCAAACCCTCCGCGGATTTTTATACACCTCAAAAAACCGGCTCCGCGGACAACCGGCTCCTTAAATATATATTAAAAACGCCGGATGCGGTAAAGTTTTATTTACTATAATGCAAAAATAAGATTTTTTGCCGTTTTTGAACTATTTTCGCTACTTTCCGTAGACCGCGCGGCCCTTATAGCAGGTAATGGCATCCTTCGGGCAGGGACTATGGTAATCCGAGGCTTCGTTCTTGAAGACCTCATTTACGATTTCCTTCGCGGCGGGGTTTGTACCCGAGCGGACCGAGACCACGTAGAAGATGTCCGAATCGCGGGTTGCGACCACGACCTCGAAATTAAACTTGTATTCGCCCTTTTTCCCGCGAACCTTGAACCCGTAGGGAATTTCCTCGATGGTAAAGACTTCGCTCATCGGGGCCTCGAAATCCGTATCCTTCCAGGATCGCCCGAACCCGTCCTGCCGAGCCTTGAACCAGCCCTCGGGGTTATCCGCATTGGCCTCCTCCATGGCCATGTTGATGTCGGCGATGTAGCTATCACGGAGCGAAGCGAGTTCCTCGCGGACTTCGCGGTAGGTATCCAGATCCTCGTCATAAGCGAACACGGGCACGCACAGGGCAAACGCAATGGCGATTGCCCCCAGAACAGAACGAAAACTTTTCGAAAGAGGTGTCATCAAAGAACAATCTAACAATTTTTTGCAAGTGCGGCCACGGAAAATGCTATATTTGGCACGCACACCTGCCCGGGTGGTGGAATGGTAGACACTGGGGACTTAAAATCCCTTGGGGGCAACCTCGTGCGGGTTCAAGTCCCGCCCCGGGCATTAACCTTGGGAATGACCATGATCGAATTTTACCCGAACAGCATCTACTACCCCCGCGAAGCCGTGGAAGAAAAGCTCGCGAAGGGTGAACTCGAACGCACCGAGAAGCACCTCATGGGCTGGACGGAACGCCACCGCGGCGAAATCTGGGACTGCGCCCGCGACGACTCGGAAAACCCGAGCGACGAAGTGCTGCTCGACAACCTCCGCGCACTGCTTCTGTGCAAGGGGTCCCTCCAGCCTGCCGCCGAGATGGGCGACATGATTCGCGAAATCACGAAGGAAGTGTGGTACCGTAACGAAGACGCACCCGAAGCCCCTGACCAGGTGGCCGCGGAATGGCGCGTGAAGTACCTGACCAAGTGGCGCGAAGCCCGCATGTTCGAAGCGTTCATCCTCATCGAGAAGCGCACCGAACAGCTGCTGAAGATTTTGAAGGGCTAGCCGCCCGCTCCATCAACGGCTATACTTTTCATTCCACCGAATCGGGAACCAGATTTCCGTCTTTCCCTGCGTACTGCGGCGGTATCGCCAGTAAAATTCGATGTGTTCCCTGAGGTCGCTTTCCAGGGAGCGGTCCTTGGCATCCGAGAACTGGAACTCCCCACAATGGAAGACCCCCAACGAATCTATGGTGAGGCGGAGTCCGAGAGCCACATCCCCCGAACCGCGGTGGGCCTTGAAGTAGGCCCGAGCAAGCCAGTGGAGTCCGGCAGCACGGCCTTCCAGGTACTTTACGAACGCCGGGATATCACGGCCTGCAGAATTGTCCAACACGTAGATGTCATCGACCGAAGGCAATACCACCCGTCCGCTGAAACTCCGGAATTCCTCCGCCTCCGGAACAGGCTCCGCCATCTCGCGAACCGCCCCCACGTCGCGCAACCGCACATAGGGTTCGAACAAGGCTATACCGGCCACGACGACCGTAAGGAAGGAGAAAAAGTAGGGAAGGAGTTTACGCATGCGTCCGCTATTCGATAGCCTTGATGCAAAGCTGCATGGTCTTCTTGTTGTTGAAGTAGTTCCACGAGGGCTCGAACACGATAGACACTTTCTTCCCCGCGCCCAGGAGCGACTTGCACTTCCGCAATCCAAACGCGATGGCCGAAAACACGGGGCTTCCCGCCTGGGAGACTTCCATCTGCAAGTGACCGCCGCGGAGTTCCTTCACACGGTGAACCGTCACGTCCGTCGCCTTGAGCACCGGATACGGGAAGTTTCCACCGAAGGGTTCCATCATGTCAAAATAGTCGAGAACCGTCCTGTCGATACGGTGACGGCTGCCCTCGACGACGAGTTCGCCCAAAGCAACCTGGATGTCATAGGCGTGGGACTCGTCCACGATTTCCGCATCGCCCGAATATCCCTGCTCCACCGCCGAAGCCTCGAGACGTTCGCGCAGTTCGCCAATCTTGTCCGTAGCCAGGGAAAAGCCCGCCGCATTGGCATGCCCGCCCCATCGGTCAAAAAGTTCCCGACAACTGAACAGGGCCTTGTGCCAGTTGAAACCGGGAACGGCGCGCGCACTCGCATGGGCGATACCGTCAACAACAGAAAGTACCGCCGCAGGCCGCACAAATTCCTGAGCCAGCTTCGCCGAAACGATACCGATGACTCCCACATGCCAGTTTTCGCCATCGACCACAAGCACCTTCGGAATCTCGTCTCCATAGATTTCCTTCACGCGCTTCAGAGCCATTTCCGTGATTTCCGCTTCCTTCTGCTTGCGAAGCGCATTCCAGTCCTTGAGTTCGGAAAGGAGCGTCCCCGCAAGATTCTTGTCTTCGCACATCAAAAGCTTGAGTGCCGGATCCGGCTTTTCCATGCGGCCGGGCGCATTCAGGAGCGGGGCGACCTTGTACATCACGTCGATGCCGCCGACCATGCTGCCGGGTTTCATCAGCGAAGCATAGAGCGCCTGGATTCCGGGCCAGCCGCTATTCTGCAACAGCCTGAGCCCCCGCTTCGTAAAGGCTCGATTCTCGGGTGTCATCTGCACGAGGTCGGCAAGAGTCCCGAGGGCTACAAGCTCCAGGAGCGATTCCGGGACCTGAATCTGCAGGCGTTCGTAGATGGCGCATATCAACTTGTACGAAACGCCGACGCCACAGAGTTCCGGATTGGGATAAGAATCCCCGTTCTGATGCGGATCCAAAAGGACATCGCAAGGCGGAAGTCCATCCCCCGAGGGCTGATGGTGATCGACAACCATCACGGACATGCCTAACGACTTCGCATGGGCGATTTCCTCGTTTGCCGTAATACCCGTATCGACCGTGAGAATGCAGCGTGCGCCCGCCTCGTACATTTCGTCCACGGCCGAAATGGAAAGCCCGTAGCCATCGCCAAAGCGGTTCGGGAGCCGCCAGTCCGACTCGATTCCAATCTGCGAAAGGCTTCGCGACAGAAGAGTCACCGAGGTCATGCCGTCCAAATCGTAATCGCCGAAGATAAACACCTTCTGCTTTTTTTCCCGGACATCCAGCACCCAGCGCACGGCCTCTTCCATTCCCATCATGAGCCACGGAGAGTGTTCTGCGCCCGTTCCGTCCGAAAGAATCCGGTTTGCATCGACCGCATTGCATATTCCACGCGAAACCAGGAACCGCGCTACAAGATGCGGAATCTTGAGTTCCCGAGAAAGGGTCGATGCCACCGTATCGAGCATCACTTAAACCCCTCGAAAAGCTTGATGGACAGCGACTGCAGGCAGACCATCGGAGCCGAGCGTCGACTTGCGATGCGGGTCATCATTTCCTGCACGGCCGAAAGGGCTAGTTCCAGAGCGCTCGCGTCGACCCTGGGGAAAGCGTCCATGTCCAATGCACCCGTCGTAGAGGCCAACCGCAACGGCGCATGCGCCTGCTTGCGCAAAAGGTCCGAAAGCAGAAACGAGAGCACTTCCAAAAAACGGTTCGCCTCGGCAGCATCTTCCAGCGACGCTTCGGCCAGGCTCGCAAACGCCTCGCTATACTCGTTGCGCAGGCTATAGACGACAAAATCCGCGGCCAGTTTACACCAGGGCGCAGCGCGGTTCATATAATAGAGAGCCTTGCCGGGCGAACCGACCGCAAGGCCCACCACGTCGTCCGAAAGTTCGGCATCTTCATCATCCCCCAAAACGCGCAGGGTCTCGCTGCGGACCTCGGCATCGGTCAGCGGCAACAGGTGCAACGCGAGGCAACGGGAGCGAATCGTCTGGAGCAGGCTTTCCCGCGAAGACGTCGTGAGGACAAAATACGTATCCGGAGGGACTTCCTCCAGAGTCTTCAGGAAGGCGTTCGCCGCAGAATCGTTCATCCTGTCGGCTTCCGCGATAATGACCACCCGGACCCGGTCGCCTTTCAAGGCAAAGGAGCCCGTCATGTTCCTCACCAGGTCCACGGAAATTTCGGCACCTGCACCGAACACATCGATGCGGTAGGGATTCTTGACGATTTCCTCGATGTAGGCCTGCTTGAAATCCTGCACCGTCTTCGCGACGCTACCCGCCGACACTTCGTCCGCACTACGGGCATGCGCCTCCTTGGATTCCATCGGCAAGACCCAGTTGTCCGTAGCCCCAGGATCCATCGCCATCTTGCAGCCGAAGCACTTTCCGCACGGCCGCACGTTCGGGTCCGTGCACTGGAGCGCCTTCGCGATTTCCATGGCCAAGGCCTTCTTGCCGATGCCGCCGGGGCCGTCAATAAGTATGGCCTGCGGAAATCTGCATTCGCGAAGCGCCGCCATCACGCGGATGCGCTGGCGTTCCTGGGAAACCGGTCCATTCAGTCTATACTCGATCATTTCTGTTTCAACCACTGCAGGGGATCCACCGTCTGGGTCCCTTCACTAATTTGAAAGTACAATTTAATTCCATTTAGGCTTGCGATATCGCCCACTTCGCCAATTTCTTCGCAATTACGTACCGTTTTTCCCTCCTGGACGCGGATGGACTTCAGGTGTCCGTAGACGGAATAGGTTCCTCCCTCGTGTTCAATAATCACGGAGGGGCCGCGGCCGTCGATTTCGGCAACCATGGCGACAGTTCCCGCCGCAGCGGCGCGGACCGACGCCCCGCGCTTACCGCGGATTTCCACCCCGAGATTCCGGGTCATAATGTGGAGGACCGGATGTTCCTGCAGGCCATACTGGCTTATGATATCGCCTTCGAGAGGCATGCACTTCGGTCCCTTGACCGAACCCGCAATCGTCTTCTTCGGTTTTTCGACAACCTTCTTCTCTTTCTGCTTCTTTTTCGCCCGTCGCGCCGCTTCGGCCTTGCGGGCCTCTTCCGCCTTCCTCGCCGCCTCGATCTCGCGCTTGCGTTTTTCTTCCAGTTTCGCGATAAGCGTCAGCATCAGTTTCTGGTTTCTTTCAAATTCCTGAAGGGCCCGCTGCTGCATCGCCTTGTCGTGCTTGAGGCTCAGGAGCATCTGTTCCTGGTTCCCCATCTGCGTCACAAGGCCCTTCTCTTCGCGAGCTTTCTTTTCACGCAACTTTCCCAAATCCGCCAGGTGCTCTTCCTCCTGCCGTTTCATCTCATCGCGTTCGGCCATCATCGCGGCAAGCGTTTCCACCTGCACCCGGTCCTCGTTCAGCACGTGATGCACCCAGTACGCCTCGCGCTGAGGGTTCCCTTCGCGCGTCAGGAGCTGGAAGAGCACCTCGGCATCGCTGTAGCGGCCGCTCACATACAGTTTCCGGATGCGGACCTTCATCGCCTCGCGACGCACGTGTATCTTCTGGTCCAGGGAATCGATGTCGTGCTGGAGCTGTTCTACCGCACGCTGCACCAGCGACTCGTTTTTCGAAAGCTCGTTGATATAGATGCGCGTCTGGTTCAGATTCTGGTCCAAAAGCGAAATCGTATTGATGACCCCCTTCTCTTCCGTCTCGAGCAGCACGAGCTCTTCGCGCTTCTTGGCAAGATCGGACTCCAGCTTTTTGAGGGCGTTCTTCTGCTCCCTGATCTGGGCTTCCGTCTTCTTCGGAGCCGCCACGGAAAGGCCAACAAATAAACACAGCAGTGCGACAAGCAGACGCATGGCTAGTCCCGTTCGTTCCGCTTGGCGAGGAGGAACTCCTGAACCGTACGATAACTGAAATAGGCCGAGAGCGCCGTCACCATGCACACGACAAGGGCAAGGAGAATACCGAGGCCCCCGATATTTTCAGCAAGCATCGGCATGGCGCGCGCAAGGGAATTGACGACCGCCCCAAGCAGCAGGACCGACAGAGCGCTGCCGACAAAACCCTGCATCATCCCCTCAAGGACAAACGGGAACTCGATGAAGAAGGGACTCCCGCCCGCATACTTCATGTTCTCCACGAGAAGTTTCCTCGACATCAGCGACAGACGGACCGAATTGCAGATGATGAGCGAGAGCGTCACCAACAGCATGACGCTCAAGCAAATGGGCCAGAAAACCATCTTGAACTTCCATTCCGACACACGGGTCGCCCAAGCCACGGGAGCCTGCACCTCCTCGAACGACCCCTCCCTGGACAGCGCATTCATGACATCGACCAGGTCCGACGGGTTACGCGCACCCGGAACCAGGGTCATGCGGAAAAACGGAGGGATAGGATTCTCGTCGACAAGGTCCAGCATCTCGCCAGAAAAATGCCTACGGAAATCAGCCAGCGCCGAATCCGCGCTCACGAACTCGACCGAATCGATATTCCTGAAATGCTCGAGCCGGTTCCTGATGGCGCCAATCGAATCCGCAGCCACGTTCTCGGGCAAAAAAGCCTCGACCGTATAGAGCGACCCCTCGGCACGGAGGATGCGGAAAACACCGCCCAGGGCCGTAAGGGACGCCGCCAGCAGCAGCGAACTCAAAAAAATCGTAAGCAGCGACGGCAAAATGACCGTGCGATGTTGCCGCCACCCACGAAAAGATTCCGATATTAGATACCTTATCTGTCCGAACACGCATTGAATATAACTAAATTTAAGAGGGTCTCTCGGGGCATCTATGAAACATATCGCATTAAAGATTACGGCATTCATTTTCGGAATCGCACTGTGGCTCTATGTCATGTCACTCAACACCTTCAAGGTGACCATGGAAGTGCCCGTGCGCCTGGTCCGACTGCCCGAGCTGCTAGCCATCGCTTCCAAGCCGCCGCATTTCATGGAAGTCACGCTCGAGGGCGCCCCATTCGACCTGATGCGCCTCAAGTCAAAACTCAAGAACAACGATACGACCGTCGCCGCAATCATCGTCGACCTCCAGGATGCGGAGCTCGGTTCCATGCGCATGCACATCACCGACAAGAATTTTTCCGCGCCCGCCTTCCCGAACATCCGCTTTATCGAGCCGGACAACCAGCTCCTCTTCATCGACATTGACCTCGACACGCGAATCGTGCGCAACATCCCCATCCGTTCCATGTCCACCTTCGATGCGGCAACGGGCTACCTGCTGACGGACCTTCCCAAGATGACTCCCGACTACGTCACGGTTTCCGGAGCAAGGAACGTCATCACGCGCATCATCGAAATACCGACGGACTCGACCATCTTCGATTCGCTCAAGGCGGACACCACCTTCTCCATCCCCCTGGATTTCAAGCAGCTTCCGGCACACGTGACGCCGAGCGATTCCATCATCGATATCTCGGTCAGCATCCAGAAAATCGGCAAGAAAACCATCAGGAACGTCCCCGTGCAGCTCATCGGCATTTTCGAGAGAGGCGCATTCAGGCTCACCCCCGGAAGCGTATCCGTCGAGATAACCGGCGGCGAAAGGATTCTCGATTCCGTAAGCATCAACAACGTCAACCTCTTTGTTGAATACAACCGTTTCCAGATAGAAGACGTCGACAGCCTCGCGCCGACGGTAAAGCTGCAGCTCGGGTCGGATGTCAACCGCGAAATGTCCATCAAGGCAATCCAGCTCTCGCCAGACAAGGTCTCGCTCCAAAAAATCAAGTCAGAACCTGTCGCCCCGGCCGATTCGTTGAGCGAGGATTCCGAGGAGAAACTCGAATGATTTGGCTCGGCATCGAATCCAGCTGCGACGAGACCGCCTGCGCCGTCCTGCAGGACGAACCTCTCAAGGTCCTTTCGAACCCGCTCTACAGCCAGATTGACGAACACGCGCTGTATGGCGGCGTCGTTCCCGAAATTGCAGCTCGCGCCCACCTGCAAAAGATTGCCCCCATCGCGGAAGCGGCCGTCAGGGAAGCGGGCATCGGTCTCAAGGATATCGACGCAATCGCCTACACCACGGGACCGGGCCTCATGGGGCCGCTTCTTGTGGGAGCGAGCTTCGCAAAAGGGCTTGCGCGCGACCTCCAGATTCCCGCCTACGGCATGAACCACCTCGAAGGCCATCTCGCCGCCGCCTGGCTCAGCAACCCGGATATAGAGCCACCGTTCCTCACGCTCACCGTCTCGGGCGGGCACACCGAACTCGTGATGGAAGAACCCGGATTCAGGTACACGAGCATCGGGCGCACCCGCGACGACGCCGCAGGCGAAGCGTTCGACAAATGCGGCAAGCTGCTCGGCCTCAAGTACCCCGCAGGGGCGACAATAAGCAGGCTCGGCCAAAACGGCAACCGCAAGTTCGTCGAATTTCCCCGAGCCCTCCATTCGCACGACAACTGCGAATTCTCGTTCAGCGGATTAAAGACTGCCGTGCTGCGCTACACCGAGACGCACGACCCGGAATTCATCCAAAAGAACCTGGGCGACATCTGCGCCTCCCTCGAAGACGCCATCGTTGGCAGCCTTGTGGAAAAAACAATCAACGCGCTCAAGAAGACCCGCATGAAGACGCTCGTCGTCGGTGGCGGGGTCAGCGCGAACGCATGGCTCAGGAACCGCCTCCAAGACTACTGCGGCCGCCACGGCATCCGTTTCTGCATCCCCGACAGGAGCCTCAGCACCGACAACGGGGCGATGATCGCCGCGGCTGCCATCCGCCGCAACCGCCAAGGGCAGCTCAAGTCCATCGACGTTGTAAAGCCCTGGATGCCGCTCGCACCGTAAAAAATGGATTTTCCATGCAGTTTCCGGGGATTTTACTCACAAACTTTTGCACGGCCCTCGCTTTTTAACAAACTTGAATTTATATTGTATCCATGACTATCCGGAATCCACATAGGGCTTTCTGCATCGCCGCCGTGATGGCCGCTGCTTTCGCCGTTTTCTCTTTTGCCGAAGACACCCCGAAGGATATTCCCCAGAACGTGAGCGACGCCCAGGTTTTCCGTCCCGAAAAGCGCGAGACGAAAGTCGAACTCGTCGATTCCAGCAAGGCCAATTCCGTCTTCCTGAACGTGGACATCTTCGGCAGTCTGGACGTGCAGTCCTACTATATCCTATGGGACCGCATGGACATCTCCGACGACCTCAAGAAGATGATGACCACCCGCGACTTCGCCCGCGACGAGTTCTTCATGCAGAACATCGACCGCGAGCAGTTCGAGCAGGAACGCATGCTGCAGCTCTTCGAAGACCGCAAGCGCGAATTCTTTACCATCTTCCCCGAAGAAGCGCTCAAGGAACTGCAGGAACAAAAGGAAGACGAAGAATAGCTTGTCATTCCCGGCTTGTCCGGGGATCTTCATTTGAATATGTTTTCGCCCGAATCAAAATTTTCAGAATGGCACCTCGCGGGATTCGGCGATGCGCCCGCATTCCTTTTCGATTCCATTGAAAGCACGCATAGCCTGATGAAGGCACGCGCTTCTGCAGGCAAAATCGTTCCCGGCACGCTCATTGTCGCCGACACGCAAACAGCCGGCCGCGGGCGGCACGAACGCACATGGGCCTCCCCCGCAGGCAAGAACCTCTACTTCAATATCCTCATCCCGCTCGACGGAATTCCGCTTGCATCCGCACCGCAGATTACGCAGGTGGCAGCCATCACATTCGCCGAGATATTCCGAGACCTGCAAGATAGTTCCAATGCGCAGGGGCTCGGCAACAGGGATATCGGAAAAATCACTGTCAAGTGGCCGAACGACATCCTGTGCGGCAAGCACAAGTTCTGCGGGATTCTCGCTGAATTAGTTTATATAAAAAGCACTCCCGCCATCAGCATGGGAGTCGGAATCAACGTGAACAGCGACCCCGCGGACTACGCGCATCTCGGGCGCGCCGTCACCACTCTCAGGGATATCTGCGGACGAATCGTCAACCGCGAAAAGCTGCTGCAGTCGCTTGTCGCAGGCCTGGAGCGCGCCATCGGACAGTTCCGAGCCTTCGGGATATCGCCATGGGTTGCCGCCTGGCGCAAGATGGACCAGTTTATAGGCGCGCGCGGGACTGTCATCGTGAACAACCGCTGCACCGACCAGAATCGCGACAGCGGCACAGGCGCCACAAAGAAAACAGGCCGCATCATCGACATGAACGATGACGGCAGCCTCTTATTTGAATGCGATGACGGAACTACCGAAGTAGTCTATTCCGCCGATTTGGAAGTGTAGAGAATAAACCGAGTCTAAGTTTCCAAGTTTTAATTATCATTCAACCAATCGGGATCCTTTGGCGAAATTGCGTCATAATTTAAATTGACATCATACGCCACCATTGAACCCTGATTTTTGAAAGATATTGTACACATATCATACGAATAAAGGTTCTTATATTTTTTTTCAACAAGTTCAAAAGCGGGCTGGTTTAAATACGTATGATATGCTGGTGCAGCGGACAATCGGCAAGCATACACGACAGGTATTCCAACTATTGTTGGGTCCTGGCAAACTGGAGTAAAATAAACCTCACCAGCATCAATTCCTATACCTAAGCCAACATCAGCTTTAACTACAGAAAACTTATTATAATGTTTCTTATACTCCGTTGCAAAAAGTTTATGTGCTGCAGCGGCTGCTTTAAGAGCATAATAAACAGCGTCATCTCCAGAATATTTCTTTGGGAAAAAGCATAACAACCCATCTCCTGTAAATTTATCTGTTATGCCATAATTTTCCTTCACGATTTCGAAAATCTTTGCCGTAACATCTCCTATAAAATCCGCAAATAATTCCGGTCTTTTGGCATTTAGCATAAGTTGTGTAGAATCTCTAATATCAATCGAAACAACAACAGCCTCTTGACTAGTTCCCAACTCAAGAAGATTAAAAAAATAGTCTTCTCCTTTTTTCAAAGCACTTTTATTAAGCCTTGACAATAAATACTTCTTAAGCGTTCCTTCTTTGAAATTCTTTTCTATTTCAGTCTGATTTCCCTCTTTTTTTATAACTTTTTCTGCAGCTTCTAATATTACCTGTTCATTCTTTAGAAATTCCTTATATGCATCAGCGTTCTCTATAAAGAAATAAGGCCACCAACCGGTTAGACCTTTATTTTTATTAGCAGTATTACTTACACGCATTACCTGTTCGTAAATAGAGCTATAATCATCTTTACATGGCTCTTCGGCCATCCATCGTTTGTATTTACGTTCTTCCCCAGAACAATCGATCCGCTTTAATCTGAAAAAATCCGTACTTTTATTTTTATCGTCACTTTTCATTCTTTTTCATCGCCCTTTCGTATTCAACTCCTAATACTTTTAATTTTTGAGCACTTGGAGCCAAAAACAGCATGACAGCAACTCCAATCAGAGCTATATCTTCCTTATCTAAATGAATATAATTCAGCTGTTTAAGAAAAAATAATACAATTAAAACAGCTGCCAAAATCCAACAAGCTATTTTAAAGAAGTCAATAGTTTTTTCCTTTTTCCTTTTTATTCCATTTATACTTTCAACTCGACGGGCTAATCTTTGACCATTGTAGTTCAACACACCTAAATTATCATTTTCACAGTCAACATTTTCTTTATTAGAATCGACCTTCAATGAACATTCATTTACACGTATTACATCAAACCCTTTTTCCCCAGGAAAAACCAAATAGGCTGGAATATTTTCATTGCCCAATAGTTTCAAATATTCTTTCAATTGTTCTTTGCCACTTTTTATTGTTCGAGGATTTTTCACACTCTTTAGTTCAAATATTTGTATAGGTGTGCCATAATCCAAATCAAGAACAGCAACGTCAATTCTATGTCGAGAATCAGCAGCATATTCCACTGCGATACTTTCTTTCGGATATCCTTTATCAATCAAAAATTGAATAAATTCTTTTCCATTATCTTCGAATAAGCAATTCATATCATTTCCTTTTTTTGCACAAAATTATTTTATTTACATTCCAAACTCAAGGAAAAAACAACATAATTTTTCATACAAATTTCTTACACAACGTTGTTTACAACAAACAACCCACAAAAAAGCCCCAACCACAAGGCCAGAGTTCTATTTCAGCATTCCACAAGAACGCTTACTACAGTTTCCGCTTAAAATACATACTGCCGATAAGCGACACGGCGAGCACCACAATCATCGCGGTAAGGCCAAATTCCGCCAAATCGGCATGTTCGCCCGCAACGCCCGACTCGATAAGCACCACGAACACGAGCGCAATCACCGCACCCACGGAACCCATCTGCTGGAACATCTTGACCTTATCTTCGGTCGTAAACTTTCCGTCGGTCTTCTTAATAAAGGGCATTGACATCCCCTCCCATGCAAATCCACACGATGAGCCCAGCCATCACGAGTACGCTTATGGCGACATTCGCCAGGAAGAAATCGCGGTTCATGGCGTCGAGATCGTCGGACTTGCGGAACAAATGTATATAGAGCACGGCGGCGGTCATGAGCCCGGTCACAACCCACCAGGGAATGCCCATATTCCACACGAACCCGAACGCGACGCACAGGGCGAGCATCGCGACATGGCTCCAGAAGGCAATCTGCAAGGCGCGCTTGCGGCCAAAACGCGCAGGCACAGAATGGAGCCCCATCTGGCGGTCGATTTCTTCGTCCTGCGTGGCATAGATGATATCGAAACCGCCCATCCAGAGCATGAGAATCACGAGCAAAAAGATTGGGAACACCGCAAACTCCCCACGGATAGCAATCCAGGCGCCGAGCGGGCTCATCCCTATCGCAAAACCCAGGAACCAGTGGCATAGCCAGCTAAAACGCTTCCAGTAGGAATAGGAAAGCAGCAAAAGCCATACAGGCAAGGCGAGCAGGCCCGCGAGGGGCTGCAGCAGGAACGCGAACGCAACGAACAGCACGCCGTTTATGGCAAGAAACGCAATTACCGATTTTTTCGAAAGGCGGCCCGCCGGCAGGTGGCGTTTCGCCGTGCGCGGGTTCTTCGCGTCGATATCGGCGTCGGCGATACGGTTGAAACTCATCGCACTGTTGCGGGCGGTCACCATGCAACCGACAATCAGGAGCACGATGCGCGCGGTCTCGGCAGCGGTCATGTCGCGGAACCCGTTCGCCGCCACCCACATGGAGCCGAGCGCAAACGGCATCGCGAAAAGCGAGTGGCTAAAGCGCACCATGTGCCCGAATTCAAGAATTTTCTTCAGCATACGTTTCCGTTCCAGGGTTTAACAATCCCGGCGCACTCCTCACCCGACGCCGCACCCAGATGCTTCAGGATTTTCGCAACGACGGTATCTACCAGTTCCTCGATACTTGCAGGGCTGCTGTAGAACTGCGGCGAGGCCGGCACAACAATCGCACCCGCGCGGGTCACGCGCGCCATGTTCTCGATGTGGATGAGGTTGTAGGGCATCTCGCGCGGAACAATCACCAGCGGGCGACGCTCCTTCAGGCAAACATCCGCACTGCGTACCAGCAGGTTGTCCGACGTCCCCGCAGCAATGCGCCCGAGCGTTCCCATGGAACACGGCACCACCGCCATGCCCGCATAGTCGGCAGAACCGCTCGCGCATTCCGCAAAAAAATCATCGACGTCGAAGGTCTTGTCCACAAGGTCAAAAAGCGCCTTCTGCCCCTCGTATTCCACGACTTCGCGGCCGGGCGCCGTCACCACGAGCGAAACCTCATGCCCGAGGCGCTTCAAGTGCATAGCGGTACGAGTCGCATAGATTGCCCCGCTCGCACCCGTCACCCCAAGGATATAGCGGCTCACGCATCACCTCCCGCCAGCATAGACTTCCGGCGCAGAAGCACGCGGTACGCCACCCCGAAAAAGCAGGGCTTCACGTGCACAAGCTCGAACCCGTTCCTTTCGGCGAGCGCGACAAAGTCCGCCACCGGCAAAAAACGCAAGATGGAATTCACCAAATATTCGTACGCGTCGCGCTTGCTGAAAAACGCTCCCAGCACCGGGATAAACAGCGGAGCGAGCACCTTGTAGAAGAACTTGTTGAACACGTTCCGCGGGGAGAAAAATTCAAGCACCTGCAGGTAGCCGCCCGCACTAAGCACGCGCGCGGATTCCTTCAGGCCGCCCTCCGCATCGGGCAAGTTGCGCATCCCGAACCCGTTCAGAATCACGTCGAACGCGCCATCCGCAAACGGCATCTTCATCGCATCGAGCTGCACGGGAACAGCCGCAGTCTTCTTGCCCGCGGCGCCCTTCAGCATGCCATAAGAAAAATCGCCCAGAATGGCGACATCCTGCACGCCATTGAACTTCTCGTACGTAACCGCAAAATCACCCGTACCGCCACACAGATCAAGAAGGCGCTTTCCGGGACGCAGCCGCCGGATTTCGCGGCAGCACGTACGGCGCCACAGGATATCCTGGCCACAACTCAAGAAGTGGTTCAAGAAATCGTAGCGGTTCGCGATACCGTCGAACATCTTTCGCACGGGGCTCATCATGCATCCAAATTTAGAAATATCCCACGATAAACAAAAAGCGCGGGCGACAAGCCCGCGCAAATCCATCGTCAAGCCAACGACATTACTTGAAGTTTGCCGTAACCGACAGTCCTTCCGCAATCGTCGCACGGCACTTTTCCGGGGCGCCCTCCACGGGAGTGCATCCCGACCAGCCGGTAAACACGGACCCGCCCGAAGTGACCGCAGTGAGTTCCATTTCGACACCGCTGAAGAACTTGCCCGAGTACTTGGTAGAAGTCGCCGTAGATCCGGGGAGCTTCATCCCATCCATCAGCACCATGCCGTTTCCGTTCGAAGAAATCGACACGTTGACGGAACCGCCGATCTCGGAGAATTCGGACTTATACTGACCCACAATTTCTTCGTCACGAGACTTCGCCCAGTCGGTAATGCGCTCATAATGAACCGTAAAGCCATCGTCATAATAGCGATTCTTCTGGCCATTCGTCGACAGATCCCTTTCTGCTTCCGAAGCGTCGATCGAGCCCGCCATCTTTGCACGGACCTTTTCGACCACATTGGCATTCAGGTAATTCTCAAACATTACCGCAGAGTGGTTGATAAACAGGCGCCTGAAGTCAGGGTTCTTGATGAGGCGCGTGTAGAGCACATGGAAGCAATGGGCCTTCTCGCCCGTAAATTCCTTGTCGCTACCCGTATAGCACTTTCCGTTGCTACGACCACCCTGCTTGACCCAGTTGAACATGTTCGTGCTCTGGCCAAAGCCCTGTACGCCCCACTTCCAGTCAAAGCCATGGTCCAGGTCGTAAATCATGAACTTCCAGGGATTGTCCGGATTGCGCCAGGCACGCACGTTGTTGTTGGGCCAGTCGCCATTGTGGACATACATCTCGGCAATCATGTAGTCTGCAAAGTTGCCTACATCCATAATTCCCTTTATGTATTCGTAGTCAGCGTTGTTTTCACCACTGAAGTCGTGAGCGGCAACGTATTCCAGCATCGCGACGTAGTCATCGATAGTACCGTTACTCGCTTCGATTTCTTCGCCCAGGTGCTTGATGAAATTGACACTGGAGGCATCGATGCCGTAGTTCGTTTCCACATAGTTCTTGTTGAAACGTTCGCGCATGTCGTGGATACCGCGGTATTGGCCATTGTAGAACACCACCACCTGACGGCTGCGCTGGAAGTCGACGCTGCTTCCGTCAAGAATGGCACCGCCCAGGGCATCGGCAAAGTAGTCGCTCACGAAGCGGTTTCCGTTATTGCGCAGGTTGAATCCCTTGTACTTGTCGCTTCCGCCCTTGCTTACCTTGAGAGCGTCAAACAGCGGGTAATGCAGCCAGGTTCCACCGAACTCCTCGCGCATCACGATAGCGACGGACTTCTTGCGTTCCATGCGGCTCCAGCCACCCATCAGGGAAATACCGCCGTTGACTTCCCAGGTCTTTTCCTTGGTGTTGCTGCCCTTGTCGTAGAATTCCACGTGGACAGGATATTCGCCGGTGCTATCCGGGTATGCCTTGTTAGGAGCATACATCAGGTCGCCGTCCATATTGGGTTCGCCGCCATCCGTTTTCTTATAATACAGTTCGAAGAATCTCGGATTAACGCTCACCGACACCACGGGCATATTTATCGATTCGCCGATAAAGTACGTATTCGTCACCGATTCAGTCGTCAAATACCCTTCCTTGTAGGCCGCGCAGCGGAGAACCGTCGTCTGGCTAATCGTGATAGGCGAGTTGAACTCTTCGGAGTTCTTCGTAGGCACGGAACCGTCACGGGTGCAGCGCACCTTGATTCCGTTCGAAACAGACGGAGGATTCAGGGTGACCGGTTCGTTGTAGAAACCGCCCTGCGCACCGGAGAAGGTAAACTTGGGAGCAACGCCTTCGTAGGCGGTAGAGGCCGTATTCGGCTTTTCGGGAGTCGGCTTATCGAAATACTTCCAGGCACCGCCGTCGACAATGCCCCAGCTCATCCCGACCGTCATCGCCGGATAATGCACCGAGTCACGAATGCCATAATTCGCGTCAATCAAGTAAATCGAGCCGCCAGCCTTTTCAAGCTTCCAGTTCGTATGGGTGCGCTTATGATAGTTGTTCGCATCGCCTCCGTCAAGCACGGCAGCAACGTTGTTCTTGTCGCAGAAAACAGTGCGGAAGGATTTCGGGGCAATCAGTTCGTCACCGAAGACCCACTTGCGCGGCTTTTCAAGATTTTCGACAAGCGAATAACCCTTCAAGTTCGCAGCCTCGGTGCCGGCATTATAAATTTCGACCCAGCCCGGATCGTCGCCGTTTTCATCGAGCCAGTCAAGGTTGACCGGGGAGACTTCAGTAATCACCAACGCGGAATTCCCTTCCCAATGGGGAATCGTATCCTTGGGAACCGGATCGACAACAATGACATAGATTGTATCACCCGTATCCGGGTCAATCGTCCGAACGCTATCGCCGCCAACAGACGAACTTGAGCCATCCTTGCCGCCTTCTCCGGAAATCTTTCCATCCGAAACGGAACCAGAAGAATTTGGCGGAGGGCCCACAACATCGGAGCCTTCATCACCACCGCATGCGTAGAATCCACAGGCAAGCACGCCGACAAGCAACGTATTCCAAATCTGTTTTTTTAAGCGCATAAAACTAGCCTATAAAAATGTTGACGCCTTAAGGACGACAAGCGCCCCTAAAACACCCGTTCAAAATATCCCACCTTAAATTTAGAAGAATATGAGCCAAAATCAAAATTTTTTCGGTAATATTCTATTTACCCTTGACAACAATCACATTTTCTTCTATCTTTGGGTCTACCAAAATGGTTCTGTAGCTCAGTTGGTAGAGCAGTGGACTGAAAATCCGCGTGTCGTTGGTTCAATTCCAATCGGAACCACGAAAACCCCGACGAAAGTCGGGGTTTTTCTTTTTTTGCTAAAAAAAATTTTAAGTGCAAAAAAAGGCGGTTTTTACAAGAAAACCGCCAAAACATCCTTAACGGAGCCCGCCTAGACGGCGACAGCCTCCATTTCGGCGCGAATTTTACGGAAACAGCCGAAGATATCGTCCCAATTCTTCACGAGCACGTCCACCAGCTCCGGTTGGAACTGCATTCCGCTCTGCTTGATGAATTCTTCCTTGACCTTCTCCTCGGGCCAAGCCGACTTGTAGCAGCGCGGACTCGAAAGGGCATCCAGCACGTCAGCAACGGCGCATATACGGCCCGCCAGGGGGATTTCTTCGCCCTTGAGGCCCCTCGGATAGCCCTTGCCATCCCAACGCTCATGGTGCGCCCCCGCAAGCGAAGCGGCGAACACCAGCAGTTCGCGCTTGGATTTAAGGAGGATCTGCTCGCCAATCTGGGCATGGGATTTCATTACGGCATATTCTTCGTCGGTAAACCGCCCCGGCTTGTTGAGAATCGCATCGGGAATGCCCACCTTGCCCAGGTCGTGCATCGGGGCTGCAAGGCGTATGCGCTGGGCTTCCTGTTCGGGAAGACCGTAGTAGACCGCCAGCTTGTAAGAGATCTCGGCCACGCGCTGGATATGGTCCCCAGTTTCGCGGCTCCTGGATTCGGATACGTCGCCCAAGATATGGATCAGTTCCTTCTGGGTCGCTTCCAGTTCAACCTTCGCGGCCTCGAGCTCTGCGGTAAGGGTAGCCGATTCAATCGTCTTTGCGGAATAGACAGCCGTAAGCGCAAGGCGTTCCAAGTCCTGCTTCGAGAAAACAGGAGTCTCGCCCTGCTTGTTGATGGCCTGGTAGACACCCATCACCTTGCCAGCCCCGTTCATCAGGGGCACGGTCATCACCGACGTGGTGTGGTAGTGCGTCTTTTCGTCGCTACGGTGATCGAAGCGTTCGTCCTTGTAGGCGTCCTCGACCAAAAGAGCCTCGCCCGTTTTCACGGAATGGCCCACGAAACCAGCAGTAATGGGAATACGGAGCTCATTCACGCCATGGGCGACTTTCGTCCAGAGCTCGTTCTTGTCTTCATCGATAAGCCAGAGAGAACAGCGATCGGCCCGGACAAGCGAACGTCCGAGATCCGCCATGAGAACCAGAAGGTTCTGCAGGCTACGCTCGGCAGCAATTTTCGGCATGTAGGAGAACAGTAAATCGAGAATCCTATCCGAATCCTGTTTGCTCTCTGCCGTTCCGACAATATTCATCAAATCTTGCGCATTCGATTCCATAGCCCAAAGATAGTTATTATTCACAAATTCATCAAAAACAATTGACGAAACTGCTTTTCTTTTTTATTCTTTGCGCTGAATTCGGAGGAATAGGCTAATTGGTAAGTCAGCGGTCTTGAAAACCGCCGCCGTAAGGCTTGGGGGTTCGAGTCCCTCTTCCTCCGCTAAAACGCCCCGTCATCCGGGGCTTTTTTCTTTGCCAAACCCAATCCAGCGGGCATCCCATTCCATCTCGCAATCCGCCGCGTAGTCCATCACCGCCGAAGCCGGTTCGTCGTAAAGTAACGTACAAACTTTCAAAACCAGCGGGAAATCCTTTCCGAAGGCGGCAATGCACGACATCGTTGTCGCCCCCGTCGTATAGACGTCGTCAACGACAAACACAGTCCCCGTCCGCGGCAGCCGCGAAGGAAGCCTCGGAATAAAAGCTCCGGCGACATTCCACTCCCGCTCCTCTCGCGAAAGCTTCGTCTGCGACACTCGGAAATTCGACCTTGCAAGCCAGCGGCACACCCGACCGCCAAAGCGCGAGGCAAGCGCCGCGGCAATCCGTTCCGCCTGGTTGTAGCCGCGTTCCCTGAACCTCGACGGGTGAAGCGGGACCGGGACAAAATAGAACGGCCTAGCAAGTTCCTTCATGCTGTCGGCGACCTCCCCCCGACCAACAGCCGAAGACCGACCGACCAGGTATCTCGCCATCCCCGGTAAATTCCTGTACTTGAGCGCATGAATCAGCCGTCGCGTCAGCGGACGCATCGGGAACAGGCAGGCGACATCCGGCCCCGGAAACGAAGGCTCCTTCGCCTCGCGCCCAAGTTCCTCACGGCAAGCAGGGCAAAGCCAAGGGTCCAGCCGTTCCGAAGCGCACCCGCATCCCAGGCATTCCATTCCAAAGACAAAATTCGAAATATTTCTCGCAATATTCATCAAAGACCGTCCTTCTATTACTAAAAACGGTCAAAACGGCAAAACGTTACCTTTTGCCTCATTTTTTTTTGCAACTCGCCTTAAACCCGCCCCGAATTCCGGGCGTTACTGACGACCGCCCTGGTAGCGCATGCAAAGGATGCCGCCGACCAGCACCATGCAGGTCACGGCGAAGGAGCCGCCATACGAAAGGAACGGGAGCGGAAGCCCTGTCACAGGCATGAGCCCGACCGTCATCGCGATATTCACGATGATGTGGAACAGGAATATCGTACAGGCGCCCATGGTAGCGAGCGTAATGAACGGATCGGAGTACAGCTTGCACGCCGAGGAGGCGCGCCACAAGAAAAGCACATACAGCGTAAGTACGGCAAGGCAGCCCATGAAGCCGAACTGCTCGCCGAGCACGCTAAAAATAAAGTCCGTATGCCCCTCCGGCAAAAAGGCAAGGTTCGTCTGCGTGCCGTTACCGAATCCCTTCCCGGTAAGGCCGCCGGAACCTATGGCCGTCATGGACTGCAGCACCTGGTAGCCATCGCCCATGGGGTCGCTCATCGGATCCAGGAACGTATTGACGCGTTTCTGCTGGTGTGGCTCAAGCATGCCCCATGCCATCGAACTGGCATATCCCGCCAGAATGTTCGCAAGCAAGAAAAACACCGTAAGCACCTTGGGCAGTTTCCTCCGCACCAGGGCGAAAACGACCGCGCAAATCAGCATGCCCCACAGCACCTGGAAAATAGTCGTCTGCGAATGCGACAGGAGTACGGACAAGACAGGGCTTGCAAGCAAGAACATATCCGTAAACGTCAACCCCGCAAAGAAGAATCCCATGTAGGTGACCGCGATAAAGACAAGCGCCGTGCTCAAATCCGGCTGTTTCAGCACCAGTGCAAAGGGGACGATAAAGAGCAGGAACGGAATCACGAACGTCTTGATTTTGAACAGGCTGACCGGATGCCTGGACAGCCAATAAGAAATCGTGAGAAGATACGAGATCTTGGCAAACTCCGAAGGCTGCAACTTGAAAAGTCCAAGGTCAATCCAGCGGCCGGCCCCCTTTACCACGTCTCCCGCCACAAACAGAACCACCAGAAGAAGCACAAGCGAAATGGCATAAAGCGGAACCGTAATGCGCTTCAGCCAGTCAATCTTGAGGAAAACGATTCCGGCAGCAAGTACACAGCCGCCCACAAAATAAATAATCTGCTTAAACCAAAGCGTTTCGTAAAAAGCAATCTCGTCGCTCGCCGTCGCGGAGTAGACAAGGCAGATGCCGCAAGTCATAAGCGCAAGCGTAATAGCCAAGAACAACCAATCGACCCTCAGCGAGACATCAAGGAAAGACTTAGAACTCATTTTTCCTCCTCGTCAAGTCCAAAGTAGGCCATGAGGACTTTCCTTGCTACAGGCGCCGCTTTCGAGCCGCCGCCACCGGCAGCCTCCAGAATCACGGCGACAGCGATTTGCGGGTCGTAGAGCGGAGCGACAGCCGCATACCACGCATGCGTTTTCTCCCCCTTCTTCCATTCGCCCGAACCGGTCTTTGCGCCCACACGGATGCCCGGAATCGCACCACGCTTTCCCGTTCCACCCGGATGGTTGACCACGGAATCCATGGCAGCCAAAAGTACCCGGTGCGTTTCCGGTTTCATCTTGCCCGAACGGATAATCTCAGGCTCGTAGCGTCGCACGACATTTCCCTGCGAATCCCGAAGTTCCTTCATAAAATGCGGACGGTACACGCCCTTGTTCGTCGCAAGCGAACCGATGAAAGTCGCCTGCTGCAGCGGAGTCACCAGCTGTCCCTGCCCAATCGAGAGGTTCAGGATAAGCCCACGCGCCCAACGCCACCCCACACGTTTGTTCCTTGCGTTGAACGAAGCGGAATCCGGAAGCCAACCGCTCTTTTCTCCGGGAATGTCGATACCGAGCGGCTCCTCGCCATAACCAAAGCGGCGTGCAAACTCGTTAATACGAGCCATGTCGATTTCCAAACCCGCCTGGTAAAAGAAAACGTCGCAAGAAAGCCGGATGGCATTTACCACGTTCAGGTTCCCGTGGACACCCCAGCATTTCTGGTAGCGCACTCCGTACTGGAACCCGCCCGTACAGGACTTTGGATAATACTTGGATTCGGACAGGATTCCGCTTTCAAGGCCCGCACCCGCCGTCACAAGCTTGAATACGGACGCCGGAGGATAGACACCCGAAACAGCCCTGTTCGTAAGCGGACGCAGGGAGTCCAGAGCAACCTGCGCCCAACCCTTATTGCGCTCACGCTTCTTGAGCGAGAAGATGTTCGGGTCAAGCCTCGGGGAACTCACCATGGCAAGGATCTCGCCATTCCGGGGGTCTATAGCGACCAAGGCCCCCCTCACGCTGTCGGGAATCGCCGCCTCCGCGGCCTTCTGCAACTTCAAGTCTATCGTCGATACCAGGTGATACCCCGGAACCGGAGCCATTCCCTCAACCGCCCGCGGCGAGCCAACCTCTCGGCCAAAAGCATTTACTTCCACAAGCTTCACGCCATTCTTGCCGCGGAACTCCGCATCGTATTCCTGTTCCAAGCCCTTCTGGCCAATGCGATCGCCCTGCGAGTATCCTTCGAACGCTGGCAATTTCAACTGCTCTTCGGAAATTTCACTCGTGTAGCCAAGCACATGCGACGCAAGCGTCCCATATGGATAATCGCGCCTCGATTCCGTAAGCGTCACGACTCCCGGAAGCTCGGACGAATGTTCCTCTATCACGGCCACCTGCTCGGGAGACGCATCCTCCAGAATGCGGATGGGCCTGTTCTTTATCCAGCGGGTCCTCTGGAACGCCGTATCCAGCGAAAGGGAATCGAACACGCGGGCGCCATTCTTGTCCTTGATTCCCAGGAGCAGGTTGAAGACAGAGTCACGGCCTTCCTTTTTTCGCGGAAGGTGAAGCGCCTGCAATGCAATCTGGAAAGACGGACGGTTGCGCACCAGGACTTCCCCATTGCGGTCATAGATATAACCGCGTTCGGCAACAAGCTCCACACGACGCAAGCGGTTTTTCTCGGAGCGCTTGAAGTTCTCGTCGTAATGGGTATGCTGTAACGAATAGAGCCTGCAAAGCAGCACTATGACCAGGACAACAACCCCCGCCATAAACACAAGGATATTCCAGTTCCTCGTCTGGACGCTGTCGTTGTCCGACAAACTACGCATGTTTCTTTTTCTTCCCGATGGACAAATGGAAGACCACCGCACCAACAGCCATCGTATACGCGCATTCAGGAAGCGTCTTGGAGAAGAACAAGTTCGTAACGACATCCTTCTCGAGCCCCGTCAAGAAGAAGTAGAGCATATCGCAAAGCATGAATCCAAAACCGAGGACACCGATCTTCGCAGGTAAATTAAGCGTCAAGAACCTTTCTTCCAACTGCCCCACCAAGAACCCGAGCGCCGTCAGCGAAATCGTATTCGCACCGAGCCATTCCACCGGAGCATATACGTCCTGCGTAAATCCGGCAAGGAATCCCCAAAGCACACCGGCTGCAGGTCCATGCTTGATTGCAATAGAAACGACAAGGATGATTACGAAATCGGGGCCCGCACCAAAAATCTGAAGCCATTCCGCCACCGTTGTCTGCAAGGCGAAGCAGACAAGGAACAGGATGAACACTCGCAGCCATTTCCAGTTACTGTTCATCAAGAAGCTCCTGGATAATCCATTCCGGTTCCTTTTCCATCACAAATACTTCTTCAAGCGAAGAAAACTCCTGGAAAGGCGCGACATCCATCTGCCGCATCACGTCGAGGTCGGATTTGCGCACAGCCTTCACCGTACCCACAGGAATCCCCTTGGGGAAAATGCCGCCAAGCCCGGACGTTATCAGGGTATCCCCTTCCTTGACTCCCGCATGCGAAGGGATCATGGCCGTAAGCAGATGCCCGTCTACAGACTCCAGGAACCCGACCACGCGAGACTTGCGTTCGAGCACAGACAACTTAAGGTTCGGGTCGACGAGCAGCTGGACACGGGAATGCGTATAGGCCGCCTTCGTAATTTTTCCGACCAGGCCGTTCATCGAGAACACGGGCATGTTTTCCTTCACCCCATGCGAAGTGCCCCTGTTTATCACGAGCGTCGTGAGGAACCTTCCCGGATTGTGTCCCACTACACGCGCAGTCACAATGGGATAATCCCACTTGTCATCAAACCGGACCAACGTGTGCAGTCGAGCCAATTCCTGCAACCCCTCACTTGCATAGTAGGTTTCCTGCCGCAGGCGCGCATTTTCTTCTTTCAGGTGCTGGTTCTCCGCCGTCACCGACCGAACCGAATTAACAGAAGAAATAATCACCTGCGCCGGATAAAACACCGTCCCCAGCGCCGAAGAGACAATGCTCTCGCGCACGCTCAGCGGAGCCTGCCGCATCAGGAGTCCTACCAACAGGAAAAAGGCAAAAGCGATAACGCCATGCCTCTGGGTAAAAAGTTCGACTATAAAGCGGAAAGCCCTGAGCATCGGACCCGACAATCACCCCGCTAGTTGGAAGATGCAATCAGCACCGGGCGGTACTTGTCCAAATCCTCGAGGATGCGGGCAGCGCCCTTGCAGACGCACACCAGGGCTTCATCGATCACGTTCACGGAGAGTCCCGTTTCCTTGCGGATTCGTTCGTCAAAGCCGCGCAGCTGGGATCCGCCACCCGTCATGATGATGCCCTTGTCGTAGATATCCGCAGAAAGTTCGGCAGGCGTAATGCTCAAAGCCTGCTTCACGGCTTCGATAATGGCCGTAACGGGCTCGTTCAAGGCCTCGCGGATTTCCGTGCTCGAAATCGTCATCGTGCGCGGCATACCGGCGATAAAGTCGTGGCCCTTGACTTCCATCGAAAGTTCCTCTTCAAGCGGGCTTGCAGAACCGATCTGGATCTTGATCTGTTCGGCAGTGCTCTCGCCCACATGGAGGTTGTACATGGTGCGCAGGTAGCGGACAATCGCCTCGTCCATCTCGTCACCGCCCACACGCACGGATGCGTTGCAAACCGTGCCGTTCAGTGCGATAACCGCGATATCGGAAGTTCCACCGCCAATATCCACAATCATGTTTCCCACAGGGTCTTCCACCGGGATGCCCATACCGACAGCTGCAGCCATCGGTTCATGCACCAGGTGAACTTCCTTTGCACCCGCCTGCTTCGCAGCATCGATCACGGCGCGCTTTTCCACTTCGGTGATACCGCTCGGCACACCGACCACCACACGGGGTTTTACCATCCACAGCGGGTACTTCTGCACGCGCTTGATGAATGTCTGGAGCAAGGTTTCCACCAGTTCAAAATCCGCAATCACGCCATCGCGCATGGGGCGCACGGCGCGCGTCTCGCCCGGGGTCCTGCCGAGCATCTTTTTCGCTTCGAAACCAATCGCCGACACGCGATTGTTCTTGCTGTCCACGGCAATCACCGTGGGTTCGTTAATGACAATGCCCTGGCCTGCCACGTGAACGAGCGTGTTCGCCGTACCCAGGTCGATACCGATATCACAGGAGAAGAGTCCGAACAAAATATGGTCCTTTGAAAAGGTGAATCCTTACAAGCGAAAATATAAAACTTTTATTTCTGCTTTTCCTTGCGATCCAAGGAATCCTGCCCGAATTTAAGCGCCTTGAAATAGCGGTCCCACTGCCTAGCATGGGCGTCGTAGCGGTACTTGCGCTTCTCGTGCATCTGGATGTCCTGATAAATGAAGAAGTCCACCTCGGCATATGCCGAATAAATAGCGGCCGTGTCACCCTGGAAAAGCCTAAAATCCTTGATGCGATAATAAGGGGTATCCAAGATGCCGCTCCTATCTCCAGAAGCATGGATTGTCTGTGCGACGATGAACTTCAAGTCTTCCTGCACATAGGTGTTTAATTTGTTCTCAATGCGGTCGGTCCGTTCGGAACAGCCGACAAGGAGCAAGGCGACCAAAAGGTATATGACTCTTTTCATGTCCTAAAAATAAAAAGAAACGCCCTCCAAAAGAGGGCGTTCCTCAATAGCTTGTCCGTTCTCGACTAGAAGGAGTAAGTCGCAGAAATTCTGGAGAAGATGCGGCCTTCGCCCTGGAACGGGTTCCTGAAGAGGAGGTCTTCGGCAACCGTCACGTCGATCTTCAGCTTCTCTTCGATGTTGATACCGAAGCCAAAGCCCACGTGGTCGTCGGCAGTGCCATCAGCAAGCGGGTTCGTGCTGAAGAAGTTGCCGTCGTCGTTGCAGACGCCGTTCTTGCCCTTGTTCTTGTCGTGCTGGTCGCAGCTCGTGTAGAGGATAGACTTCTGGCCACCCACGCGAATCACGAACCAATCCCACCAGATGTTACGTTCGATACCGAAGCTGATCATGCCGCCGATGTCACGGCGCTTGTCCCAAGCCGGATCGTCGTTGTTCTGGGAGTTGTAGGTAGATTCACCCGTTGCATAGTTGTAGGTCCAGTCGTGAGCCTTCAGCTGATCCCAGATGAAGTCGGCGCCCAACCAGAAGAAACCACGGTCGAGGGCGACGTTGATACCGACACCGACCTGCGCATGCTTGTTGTCGATGCCCGGGGCCTCGATGAAATTCGCGGAGAGGGCCGGAACGAGTTCGCCGTCAATCGCTTCGAGAGTGAAGAATGCACGGGACTTGACGAGGAAGCTAAAGTCGCCGTCATCGAAGAAGTTCTTGTGGTCCGGACCGAACTGGATTCGGGCAAGAGCGAAGGAGAACTCGAAATCGATGTTGCCACCGAACTGCATGTTCAAGCCTGCGTCGGCCTGCACGATGGAAGCGTAGGCGTTGTCATCGACCTGGTAGAGGCCGCTCGGGGTCTCAGTACCGCCATCCTGATGCGCGATGTAAACGTGCAAGCCCCAGGCGTCTCCGCTAGAAAGCGTACCACCGAGGAAGCCATCGAAGTTCGTCACCGTTTCAGGGACCCTGGAAATCACGCGGGCATTCTCGCCAATCACGTATGTCGGCAAGAAGCGAGCGAGTTCATTATTGATTCGTCCGAAGAGACCGCCGATGGAGAGACGCGGATCCGGATTATTCTCGTCACCGAGGGAGAGCGAGAAGATGCCGCCGAAGTTCGGGAACATCGGGTCCTGGTTCGTACCGGCAGGGACATCCTGCGTGTAAGGACCGAATTCACCGATCAAGTAATTCGGGTAGAGATTGATGTTTGCAGGGTTGTCAAAAATGCTCACATCATCCATGATGTACGTGGTATTTTTGCCCATGGATTCGATACGGGCGAAGGTTGCAAAAGCAGAACCGACCCCGAGAATGCCAAAAGCTGTTCCAACGGCAATTGCAGATCTCAACTTCATTTGAGGACTCCTATTAAAAATTCTAGTATAAAGTTAGATTAAAATAATCAAAAACGCAATAGAAAAATAAAAAAAGACCAAGCTTTTTGGGCTTGGTCCTTTTTTCAGCCAAATACGGATTATTCGGTGAAGGTAAACGGAATCGTCACAGTCGTGTTACCAGACTTGACCTTGCTGAACGTCCACCTACTGACAGCGCTCTTGACCTGAGCATCAAATTCGCCGTAACCGGTGGTGGAAGACACAATGGAAATACTGATAACTTCGCCACCCGGAGCGATCGTGAACTTCAAGGTAACCTTACCCTGGAATCCCGGTTTCTTCTTCAGGAACTTGTTATAGATGTGACGCAGACCCGGAGTACGCTGGCGCACGACCTTCATGATGTCCGCAGCGGAACGGGATCCGCCACCGGCACCCATGTCGATATCACGAGCAGACGGGGTCTTGATGTTACCCTTGGCCTTAGTAGCGATACCGCCACCGCCGCCACCGAAGAGGCCTGCAAGGCCGTCGCCGATACCACCGGCGCCACCTTCGGCATAACCTTCGTTGAAGCCGCCATCAGCCTTACCGCGACGACCACCGAGAACGGTCTTACCCGTCGTCTGGAGGCCAGCCACGTCCTTAAGAACCTTGTCGATGTCCTTGGTGAACTTCTGGTTCTTCATGAGGTCGTAAGCAGCAGCACTGGCAGTCTTGGTCTGGGCAGTAAGGAGCTTGAGCACGCCGCGAGTCTGCGGAGCGTTCGGCTGGCCCTTACCACGCGGCTTACCACCGCCACCGGCCTTCTTACGAGGCTTCTTGGGTTCTTCCTTCTTCTTCTCTTCCTTCTTTTCTTCCTTCTTCTCGTCCATGGACATAGAAGCAGTCAGGTCCGGACCTTCCGAAGTGTCGAAGATAACTTCATCAACGACCGCTTCGTACATGGAAGCCCAGAAAGAAAGGGCGAGAGCGACAAGCACGGAACCGCCAGCAATGGCGCCCATCTTCTTGTCGGATTCCGGCATCAAAGATGCAACTAACGGATCTACAGGAGTATTTTTCTTAGCCATAGATTATTCCTCCCCTCCGTTCTTTTCCATAACAGCAAAGGAAACGTTCGTATAGCCACTCATCTTCTCGTAACCGGCTTCGCCTTCGGAAGAGGTGCAGGACGGCACACCGGCGATACCGCAGGTAGCCATCACCTTATACATCACGTTGTAAGGGATGTTCTTGTCAATCTGGACAACCACGCTTCCGGCTTCGTCGGCGGGCTGGCCCTGACGCAAGCGCTGATCCACTTCAGCTTTGCGCTTCTGGTAGAGTGTTGAGAGCACAGGCTGAACACAAAGGTCTTCCTGTTCGTTCACGTCCGAAGTTGCCACAACCTTTTCATTATCGACCACGACATTGTTCGCATCGATAACGATGGTCAAGGAAACTTCAGTCGGCTGGAGCTTGGACGTGGAGATCGGAAGAATCAGGTTCTCGGCCTGGGTCAAAAGCTGACCTTCAGCGTCCATGTTCTTGATCATGAACACCAGGATGATGGTCATCATGTCCATCATCGAGGTAATCGAGAACGGGACGTCGTCTGCGTATTTACGAGTTCTTCTAGCCATGATTAACCTCCCAAGAGCGCAAGGTTGATCTTGCTGAAGCCCGCTTCCTTAGAACGGTCCATGAGCTGGATGATCTTGTCGAACTGCGTATCGTAGTTAGCCACGATAATGATGTTGTCGACGTCTTCCAGGTCAATGAACTGTGTATGGATTGCGATCAGATCCTTAGCGATCAGGTCGTAAGCCGAGAGCGGGTAGATGAGATTCTTAGCCGCAACATCAGGTTTCAGCTGACGTGCAGAGTTCGGGGTAAGGGTCGCAAGGGCTGTTCCGGCAGCAGGCTTCTTCAAAGCCGGCGGAGGAGTGAGCCCCATGGGGCCTTCGCCCGGAAGCGAGAGGAAGTCGTTGTTGCCGTTGACATAGGCACTGTCGGCGATCGGTTCTTCGGCCGTTCCGCCGTTCGTGTAGAGAGCCCACATCACGCGGCCCGGATCTTCTTCGGATTCCTTGTGAATAGCCCAAAGTTCGATAGCTTCGATTTCATAGAGATACTTCTCTTTATCCATCTCGCTACCATCCTTGCATTTCGGGCCATGCCCACTTTCTACCGCAGCCTTGACATCTTCAACGGCATGCGTAATCAGCTTGGCATCGGACTTGCAGCGGAACGTCCACATTTCCTTGAAATAGACGTTCGGCTGGAAACCGCCACGGGCACCAATCACGAGATAATCGTTCGTGATGCCGAGCGACAGGTTCAATGCCTGCTGGTCCGGTTCTTGCTGTTCGTCAGTGTTGGTCATCATACTGCGTTCGGGCAGGTTGACCTGGACGATTGCCAGCTTAGAGAAAGCAGCCATGGACAAAAGCATAGGAATCAGGATGGTGAACAAGCCCATCGCCGGCAACAGGTCCGGTTCTTCAGGCTTTGCTGGTTTCTTGACTTCTTTTGCCATGTTTTAAAACTCCATTTAAAAACTAACTTTTATTAGTGATTAGCAAAGGGAGTTGATAATCTTGAGGCCCTTTTCTTCCATTTCCTGGATAAGGCGTTCAGAGTTCATGTTGAGGAAGCCCACAATGACCAGGAGAGGCACTGCGGAGAGAAGTCCTTCAAGCGTCGTACCCATAGCGATAGCGATACCGTCGGAAAGAGCCTTGGCACGTTCAGAAGCGGGTTTGTTAGCCACAGCGTCGAAGGTGTAGATCAGACCGTAAATCGTACCCATAAGTCCGAGCAACGTGGAGATGGATGCCATCACGGAAACAAGGCTAATGTAACGAGTCAGACGCGGAGCTTCAGTCAGGAACACTGCATCGCAAGCAGCCTGCATGCCTTCACGGCCACCGGCGCGGTTAGAAACGATCGCAGACATGATGCGGGCAACCGGGAGGTTGGTCGCATTGGCAAGGCTCAGAGCCTGGTCAAACTGCTGAGAAGAGATGAGCTTACCGAAATCAGCGAGGAACTTGGCGCGGCCCTTGGAGCTCTTCACCATGATGTAGATGATACGTTCGATGGAGATACCGAGGCCGATGATGAACACAGCCAGGATGATCCACATGAACTGCCAACCATCGGATTCAGGGCTGAAGGATTGAAGCATTTTAGACATTAGAGTACTCCTTTAGAGTGTTGTTTGTTGTTTTTGTTTTTTGAAATCTTTGTTCATATTTATTTTTTTTAGAGCAATTTAGGAGGGTAAAACGGGTAAAATTATATTTACTACCATTTCACCCCCTAAAAAACCCAAATAATAGGGGGGAACCCATGAACGAGGTCCCCCGTAAAATAGATTTTACCGCTATTTCTTCTTACCCTTCTTCTTACCACCCTTCTTCTTGGCGGGAGCAGCGGGAGCTGCTTCCGGTTCCGGTTCGGGTTCAGACATCGAAGGTTCGGGTTCAGAAGCCGGTGCGGAAACGCCCGAAGCAATCTGCTTCTGGAGGTCGGCGAGTTCAGCACGGAGCTTTTCGGCCTCAGCCTTCGCATCCTTGATGATTTCGCGGAAAGTGTTGATCCTTTCTTCCGGAGTCATGACTTCGGACTTCGAAATCTGTTCGATACGAGCCTTAGTCTTGAAGTACGCCGGGTCAGAGAACAGCGTAGACGGGTCGAATTTCTCGATCTTTGTTGCAAGAACCTCGTTAGCCTCGTCCAAACTGCGCAGGGTTTCGAACAACTTTGCAGTCCACTGGTTGTCGATACCGTAGTGGGCGGAAGCCTTGATACCCGTAGCGCACTGCGGAATAGCGAGCTGCTTGGAAGCATCGGACTTGTTGGCCAATTCCTCACGGTAGGCCTCCTGGTCTTCGTGCACGGCTTCCATAGCGTCTTCCTTGGTCATGCCTTCTTCCGCAACGTAGTAAGCAACAATCTGCGCACTATCCGGAAGAGGTGCATTCGCGAAGGCGTCAGCCACTTCGACAAACACGGCACAACCCTGGTAGAACATCTCGATATAGCCTTCTTCGGCCTCGATCACGTCCTTGTTGTAGAAGCCCTGGTCGCGGGCAAGGTCGATGTTCTTCTGGAAAATCGGACGGGCCTGTTCGTAGTAGCTCGGCAGCTGCTGCACGATAGTAATACGTTCGGCAAACTTTTCGTCTTCCTTCTTAGCATTCATTTCCTGTTCGCGAATCTTGGCGGCCATGGTCACGAAGAGCATACCCATCTTATTGGTAGAACGGAAGGTCCACTTTTCAGATGCGTAGGCAGCAGACTTGGAGTAGTGGCCCATCGCCTTCTGGAGGATTTCGACCAACTGCTTAACGATCTTCGCCTTATCCTTTTCCTTACCCTTCAGCACGATCGGGTCCATCTTGTGGAACTCGTGTTCGCCCATGTAGAAGGCGGCTTCGGCCGGGACGCCCGGGTCAGCGTTCTTGATCTGGAGACCGAACTTGTCGTAGTTCTTGAGGGTCTGTTCGTAGTCGGCAATAGCCTTGTCTTCTTCCTTGAGTTCCATGTAGGCACGGGCTGCACCGATGTAAGCGGCAATCAGCTTTTCCTTGTCTTCCTGGTACATCTTGATGAAGTTATGGTATTCGGAAGCGGCGAGATCCCACTTCTTAGCATTCGCGTAGGCCATCGGGATGGAGAACGCAGCATCGAGAGCGTAGGTGCTCTTCGGATAATCACGCACGAGATCCTTGGAGCAGCGGATAGCCTCGTCGGTCATCTTCGCTTCGTCGTAGCTCAAGCAGGCACTGTAGAGGAAGCTCGGTGTCTTCTCGTTCTTCGGGTAGCGCTTGTAGGCAAGTTCATAAGTGACAGCGGCATTCTTCTTATCCGGGATGGAATCATACACGGCAGCAGCAAAGCCGATAGCCTGGAAGGCCATGGAATCCTGCGGGAAGTTGTTCGTGATGAAGAGGAACGTCGTTGCGGCAAGCTGCGGCTTGTTATCCTTCTTGTAGGCGGAAGCGGCACGGAGCACACCCTTGATAGTCAAGGGAGAGCCGGCATACTGCTTAGGCAAAATCATGAAGGTTTCTGCAGCCTTGGTGTACTGGTTTGCACTTTCGTATGCGGCAGCGGCTTCGAAGATGGCCTTGTCGGCAATTTCGACCTTCGGGTAGCGCTTCACGAGAGCAAGGTAAGCGTTAGCGCCTTTCTCGTACTGGCCTTCCTTCACGGACTTTTCTGCCATCTGGTAGAGCACGAATGCAATAGCCTTCTCGGTTTCCTTGGCCATCGAGTCGTTCTTGGTGGCCTTCACCTGCGTGTACTGCTTCAACAGCCATTCGAATTCCTTAAGGGCTTCGTCAAGCTGGTTGGATTCCAGGAGGGACTTGGCAAGCATCTGGCTGATGAGCAGGATGTACTGGTGGTTCGGATACTTCGTACGAAGTTCACGGAGAACGTTAACCGCAACAGAGAACTGCTTTGCATTGTAATGGACGAGAGCAGCGTTGTAGGCAAGTTCAGCAGCTTCCTTGTTCTGACCGAACTTCTGCATGTACTTGTCCACCTGGGCGAAGTACGCCTTCGTTTCGGGGAGGCTGTAAGCCTTGACCGTATCGCCCTGAGCCTTGGTCTTCAAGGCCTCTTCGCGAGCCTGGTCCATCATAAGAACGGCGTTGTACGCAGCTTCTTCCTTCTTCAGGAGCGCTGCAGAACCGAGTGCGCGGCGACCATAGCGAGTCGTATCGGTATCGACGATCCAGTTGAACATCTTGGCGGCGTTCGCATGCTGGCCCATTTCCTGGTAGGCGGCAGCGAGGTCGATATGCACGGTGTATTCATCCCACGTCGGCTCGTTCTTGTAACGGGTCAAGAATGCTTCGTAAGCCTTGATAGCTTCTGCATAGCGCTTCTTACCGCCCTCGATATCACCTTCCTTGGTGATTTTCGCGGCCTGCTGGTGATGGTAGTGCGGAATTTCGAGCATAGCGCCACGGATGGCCTTGTCGGCGTTCGCGACGGATTCCTTATACTTGGTGTTCTTCTTGCGCCAAGAGGAATTCTTGTCGTAGCGCTTCACCACAACGTAACGGTACTGCTGGGCTTCGTCGAACTTCTGCTGCACGAGCAAGATTTCGATCATGGCAATATCGGCAAGCGGAGCATCGATGTAGTCCGGGTTAATCTGCATCAAGCGCTTGAAGGACTGGACCGCTTCTTCGTTACGGTCATGATCCTTGTTCTTCATACCGATGCGGTAGTACACGGAATCCTTGAACGGAACCTTCTTGTCCTTGAGGAAGGATTCGGCCTCGGCGACACCACCACCTTCCAAGTCAGAGAAGGAGGCCGCCATGAAGTCCATAGCTTCGGCGCGGAGGTCGTTAGGATATTTACCCTTGTCGGCACCGATGATGTATTCGTAGTACTTGTAAGCAGCAGTTTCGTATTCGGCAATATTGTAGTAGGATTCAGCCAAGTGGTACATGGCGAGGGCCGCTTCCTTACCGGTGAGGTTCTCGAAGCCAGTCACCTTCTTGTAGGCGGCGATAGCGTCCTTGAACTTGCGGTTCATGAAGTGGTATTCAGCGATACGGAGCCAAGCCTTCGGCACGAGACCGTCGTTCGGGAAGTTCTTGACGAGGCGTTCACGAAGCTTGAAAGCCTTCGCGTCTTCGCCACTCGCTTCCTGCACGGCAGCTGCCTGGTAGAGCACCACCGGAATCTTCGGGGCCTTCGGGTACTTGTCGATGTACTCGAGGAAGTATCCCAGAGCCTTCTGGTGATCGGCCTTCGGATACTGGCTGATGTTGGCGCACTTGGCCGGCTTGTTATCGCGGTCGGCACACCAGGCAACATCTTCTTCGTACTGGGCCTGGATGTCCAAGAACTGCTTTTCTTCGAGCATGAACTGGTAGTGACCCAGTTGCTGGAGGGCGCCAGCACAGCGGTCAGAAAGCTTGCCCTTACAGGTTTCGCCCTTGGCAAGCTTTTCCCACTGGGCAATAGCCTTTTTCATACCCTCTTCGTCGAGACCACCAGAACGGCAAGCCTGTTCAGCCTGGTTCTTGATGACCTTATAGGAATTGGCGCACTGTTCATAACCAGATTTGCCCTTTCCGATGGACTTGCACTTGGCAAGCATTTTTTTCGCTTCGCTAGTCTTTTCCTTGCAAGGATCCGATGCGGCAAAGGAAGTTCCAATAAAGGAGCACACAACTGCCGCGACAAGAATGATTTTTTTCATCGTTCTCTATCCACCTATATATTCATAAAAAAGGGGAGGCCCCGGATTACTCCAGGTCCTCCAATTCTTCAAGTTCCTGAGCAGCTTCGGACGAAGTTTCACCCTGACCCATCTTGGTCCTCACAGTAGCGAGAGTGAAGCCGGCGTCTTCGAGGATGCGCTTACGGTTAGATTCGAAGCGGTCACTCTGAAGAGCTCTTTGGGTAAATGCTGCATAATCTTCGATAGCCTGGTTCGCCTTGTCGAAAGTCGGACGCAGGGCTTCGCGCTTGCTCTGCACACGCGGAGTCGGCAACTGGCGGGCAAGGTCAAGAGCCTGGACCTGCACGGAGTCGAACTCACCCTGCATGGCATCGTAGGCCTGGCGGGCGCTGTCGCGGGATGCAACAGAGACTGCGGGCTTTTCGGTCTTCTTTTCGGCCTGTTCGAGAGAAGCGGCGGCCTTCTTGTATTCCTTCTTCATGAAGTAGCAGTAACCCTGAACGAGGTAAGCTTCGGACACGAGGAAGGATTCCGGAAGGTTAGAGATAATCCACTGAGCCGGCTTCATCGCTTCATCGGGCTTGTTCACCTTGAGGAAGGACCATGCAATGCCGAGCATCGCTTCGTCATACACCGGGGATCCGGCCTGCACCTGTCCGTACATCTGAGCGGCGGCAGCAATGTCAGCCTTTTCGCCAGAGAAGTAGATGTGGCCGAGCTTCACACGGGCGGCATCCTGCAAATCCTGTTCGGACTGGTTGGAGTACTGCTGCTCGGTAATGTCGCGGAAGCAGTTTTCAGCTTCTTCCCACTTGCCGAGACGGCTGTAGGCGATACCCATGGTGTAACGGGCGTAGAAGTAGTTCGCGTTACCCGGAAGGATGGCGGCGAGCAGGTCAACAGATTCCTGGTAGAGACCCTGTTCGAACTTGATCTGGCCGGCAATGTAGTCAGCGTCAGCCTTCACGTCGCTTTCACCGAACTTCTGGGCGATGTTCTGGTACTTGGCCATGGCTTCGGTATACTTGCCTTCCTTGTAGTCGATGTTCATCAACTGGAAGTGGTACTTGGCCTTCTGGTCACTCTGCGGATAGCGCTTGATAGCGTCTTCGTACACGGACTTTGCAGCCTTGTGCATACGGAGGTTTTCGAAGGACTTCGCCTTGTAGAACGCAGCCTGGTCCACCAAGTGGAATGCCGGGTACTTGGTCTGAACCTTACCGAAAGCATAAGCGGCTTCGAGGAACTGACGGTTCAAGTACAGACGCATTGCAGCGCGGTAGTCGTTTTCAGGCTCGATCTTCAAGCGACGGTAACGTTCTTCACCGATTTTCTCTTCACGGGTATCGCCGAAGCGAGAAGTAATCTTCACGGCCCAGATGAAGCCACGGTTCTTCTTGGCATAGAGGTCGTCGTGCGACATTTCGAGGTCAAGAGAGAGGTAACGGAAGATGCTCACGTCCTTGACATTCACCGTTGCTCCAGCGACGAAGTAGCCTTCCTTGGTGAAGCGGCCACGCACGCCCAAGTGCGGAGAGAGGTAATAGGTCAAGGTGAAGCTTGTTTCGAGGTTGAAGCCTTCACCACCTTCCGCGTCGTTGTGGAAGATATCGATGAAGGAGAATTCGATCTTCGCTTCGAGGCTCCTGTTGAGGCCACGATAGAAGAGGGAGACGTTCAGGTTGGCCGGGATGATGTAGGCATCATCGCGGTCGGCACCGAAGAATCCCGGAGTAACGAACGAGAATCCGCCGTCACCGTTCTCGGTGCTAACACCCGGCTGAACGACATTCTGCAAGGCAACACCGATAAGGAGGTAGCCAAGCTTCGAAGAAGCAAGCGGGTTGAAGCTGACACCGACATCGGTACCGACAGTCAACTGCTTCACATCATCGAACTGGTTGATATAGAGCACGGAGAGGTCGACACCCAAGGAGACGAGCTGGAACAAGTTGTAGGCGTAGCCGAACATGAAGGCATATTCGCCATAGGACTTGCCTCCGTCAATGGATGCACCGTTCTCGAAGAAGGAGAAACCGAGCGTATGCTTGTAATCCATCGGGAAAGTCAAGCTCACGTATTCCTGGCTCGCTTCACCGCTGATGGAACTGAAGAAAGCCGCACTGAATTCGAGCTGGTCAGTTTCCGCAATGCTTGCCGGGTTCACGTACATGGACGTGTTGCCGCCGAATTCGGCGAACCAGTCGTTCTGCTGATACTTGTGTGGAGCGTAGGTGGCTTCTGCAAACAGAGAGCTCGCAGCCACAGTAAGTCCGAGGACTGACGTTTTGATGAAACTAGTATGCATCATCACCTACTCCTTTACTTGATATCCGTGCGGATGAACTCGATACGACGGTTCTGCGCACGCCCTTCAGGGGTTTTGTTGGAGGCCACCGGCTTGGCATCGCCCATACCTTCGGTCTCAATTCGACTTTCGGAAATGCCGTTTTCAACGAGGAAGTTCTTCACGGCAGCGGCGCGGTCTGCAGAAAGCTGTTTGTTCTTATCCTTGGAACCAACGTTGTCTGTATGGCCGACAATCTTGAATGTAGCTTCGGTAAAGGTTTCCATGATGTCCACCACCTTCATGAGGGAGATGTGGGAATCAGGAGTAATAGTAGCCTTGCCGGATTCGAAGTTCACGCCTTCGAGAACGAACACCTTCTTGGGCGGCTGCGGGACTTCATCCGGGCATCCGTCTTCATCCTTATAGCTGTTCGTAGTTTCAGCCTGTTCGGGGCAGAGGTCAACGCCCTTGCACACATGAGCAAAGTTGGGGAGCAAGCCCTTGGCTTCGACCCACGGATCGCAGAGACCGTCGCGGTCGTTGTCCGCATCCGGGCAGCCGTCGTCATCCTGGTAACCGTCGAAGTCTTCAGCTTCTTCGGGGCAGTTGTCGACGCCCGTGCAGACACTTGCGTATTTATCCGTAACGCCATCTTCGGAAACCCACGGATCGCAGAGGCCATCGGCATCGGTATCCGGGTTACGAGTTTCCTCGACCTGTTCTTCTTCCTTCACGACCTCGACCGTAGTAAGACCGATATCCAGTTTGCCCTTGCCGCGCTTCAGCATCGGCGAGGTGGACTGGCAGTAGTAGTTCGGCTTCGAAGCGGAGTGGTTCATGAACTTCGGATCGAGCGAAACGTTCGTGCGGTTCACCTTGATGAACTGGTTGAACGGGTAGTAGTTCTTGTAGATGTTGTTGTACTCCACCTTCGTCTGGCCGGCGGCCGGGTCGGCGAACACACCGTAGTAGTGGTTTTCCATGAAGATGTTGTTACGGGCAATCACGTTCGTCGGTCCCTTCAGGGCAAGGCCCGAATAGCCGTTGCGGAGCACGACGTTGTGCTCGATGAAGGCGTCGAGGGACTTAGCACCCCAAGCGAGGATGCCGGACCAGCGGTTGCCGAACACCACGTTGTTACGGAGATGCGGGAGCGAAATGAACGCACCGATACCCGTAGCATGGTTGTCCACCACATAGCAGTGGTGAATGTAAGGAGCAGCGTTTTCACAAAGAATACCTTCAAGGCCGTTCCTCACAGTGAAGTGCGACATTTCCGCGCCCGAGGTTCCCATGACAGTCGGACCATTACGGCCACCGTCGATAATAGTTGTCAGCGGATCTTCGCCTTTCAAGACCACACCCATCACCAGAGTGATGTTTTCGTTATAGGTGCCGCGCGCTACCTTGATGGTATCGCCAGCATCGGCGTTGCCGAGAGCGTCGCCAATCTTCTGGAATTCGCCAGGCACGTTGATAATCCTTGCCATGGCGGTTCCGGAAAGAAGCAAAGCCCCGGCCGTAATGAAGACCAGTTTCTTTAGGGTCATACTGCTACGTTTCTCCAATCATAGAACACATAAAATCGTTTGTTTTAGGTTTGCCGAATCGACAAATTCAAAAACCCAAGAGGGAATATACCTTCATAACGGGCTTCGGTCAAACGTTTTTTTGCCAAATAGACAAAAAAAAGCCTAAAAATGCGAAGTTAAGCCGTTACGGAAGGCAAGAATCGTCAATTCTCGGGGGGAAGGTTCGACTTTTCCTCCTCCTTCTTCGCGCCCTGGATCGACACGCGGATTTCCTGGCAGGTCTTCTTGATGTCCTGCAGAACCTTGCGCGCACGAGTCCCGGCAGACTTGTTGCCGCGTTCGAACTTTTCGTACTCACGTTTGAAGTTTTCCACTTCGAGATCGAGGTCGTTGACTAAGCTCATAGTTGAACTCCCTAAAAAGATGCTTTTTGGAAAATAAATAAAGTTTTTCGCAAAAATTCGCTATTTTGTAAAAACAATTTTACGTTTACGGATTATTACACGATTTTTTGGCTTGTCAACAGGTTATCAACACTCTGAGGCCGTCCAGAGGCATTCCAAGGCGCGGCGACCGTCCACTCCCACATCCCTGGAGAAGTCGTTGACGAACATCCGAATGTGCGACTCGATGACCTTTTCGTCGGAAATTTGCGCCTTTTCACGGATGAACGGAGTCACAAGCTCAATCCGATTTTGCGCCTCGAGCAGGCTTCGGCGAATTTCGCATTCGACATTCCTTACAACTTCATCTGAAAGCGAGCGGCGAGATACAGCTATTCCAAGCGGAATCGGCGAACCAGTATGCTCTTCCCAGTAAGCACCGAGATCCTGCAGCATGTGAAGTCCGTCACGTTTCCAGGTGAAGCGATGCTCATGAATGGTGACCCCCTGGGCCGCAGACTTGTCTAGCAGCGAGGAATAGACCTCGTTGAAAAGGGCGTAACGCACCTGCGGTGCACACACGCCAAGACGGCCAGACTTGTCGCCATATTCGCGCGAAAACCAGAAGCGGAACAGGAGCGCGGCCGTCGTATTTGCTCCGGGAAGGACAGTTTCCTGTGCAGGGTCGAAGGTGCTGGAGCCCGAAGAGAGCAGGAGCGGGCCACAGCCATACCCGATGGCGCCACCGCACCCGAGGCACACGTAGCGGTCACGAATCTTCGGATAGACCTGTGCGCTCACCTTCGCCACGTCGAGTTCGCCGCGCAACACCATCTCGTTCAGGGTCTGCACATCGGCAAAATGCACGTCCCATTCAAAGGGGGACTTTTCGAGACCACGGACGAGTGCTTCGTAGATGTAGGTGTCGTTGGGACAGGTGGAGATGCCGAGGGAAAGACGCATGGTTAATGGATGATTGATGATAGATGAAGGGAGGTGCGGGAGGCGGGTTAAAGGTTATCCAAGACCTGCTCCTTGAGGGCTTTCAGCGCCTCGGGGATACGCCAGGCGGAAGTGTCGCGGTCGGTAGCGATGTTGCTCACGGCACGGAACTGATAGCCACTCACGCCAAAACGCTTGCATACGGCAAAGCAGGCGGCCCCCTCCATGGTCTCAACATCGGCATCGAAAAGCGCGGAGCGGCGGGAAGCGAGGTAGGCAGTGCCCGTGCAGCAGTTGACGGTGACGCCCGAAACGGAACGGACCGTCGCAAGGGGAAGCGTCAAGAACCGCGGAGAATCTCCCCTATAGGAAACGGTCGCACCGGAAACATCTCCCCAGGGAACAAAATGCCCTTCTCGCGTTTGAACTCCGATATCACCCACGATTTCGGAATCGACGCGGACCACCTCGCCCACCCCGATACCGCGGCCCGGATACGCACCGCAAACGCCCACCTGGACAACTCGGTCATACTTGCCCTGGGAAAGGAACTGAGCAAGGTTCACGGAAAAATCAAGAAGGCCCACCCCGCAGACGGCCAATTCCAAAGCGCTGTTCAGGGGCTGGGGCGTAGACGACGCCACGACGGCCGAAATCTTCGGGAACAGGGCGCTGAATTCTTGCTTGGATGCAAACGCGACGAGGGTCTTGCTCATGGCAGCCCCCGTTACTCGAGTCTTTCCACTTCGGACTTGAGTTCGCCTTCGAGTTCCGCAATCCTTTCGAGCGAAAGCATCCAGGGTTTTTCGACTTCGCAACGAGCGACGGCTACCGCGGTAGATTTCACGAGGCATTCTTCGAAATCAAGCCCCATGCTGTCGGCATAGAGCCAACCCGCAAAGAAGGAATCGCCGGCCCCTACATTGTTCTGGACCTCGATTGTGGTAGGCTGCAGAATCAGTTCCTGGAACTTCTTCTCCACAAGCCTGAACGCATGGACCGGAGATTCCTCGTCGGTCACCACCAGGTTCTTGATGGGGAGGCGTTCCAGGACGGCTGTCGCCGTCATCTTCCAGAACTGCGGACTAGACATCACCTGCGGAATTCCCAGACGCGAAAGAAGCTTGCAATACTCCTGCAAGTTTATCTTCAGCAATTCGACGCCCTTGGCAAGCCAGGCATCGACATTCTCGATTGCATCGATGTAAATCTTTTTGCCCGCGAAGTCGAGATTATTTATCAGCGTAACATCAAAGCCCTGCGGGAATGTGCCGCACAAAGCCACGCTCTGCGTCGAATTCCAGTACTCGTTGAGGCTCTGGATAAAGTCGTCATTCTCGGACGGGGTAATAATCGGGGAAGGTTCAATCAGCTCGGTTGAACTGCCCTCGCTCACGATTGTCGTGCAGATGCGGGTCGGCTCCTTGATCCACACGGGAGCCTGGTTGATTCCGCAAGCCGAAATTTCATCGAAAATGCGCGGACCGTATTCCGAGCCCAGGAAGTGCATCATCAGCGGAGAACCACCCAGGAGTTGCAGCACGCGTCCACAGTTGATTCCCTTGCCCGAAGCGTATTCCTCGACTTTCGAGACACGATGGACTTCGCCCAGCGTAAATTTGTCCACAAAGAACAGGCGCTGCCAGGCGGGATTGAGACCGAGAATCAACGTTTCCTGAGGCATAATTCTCCCTAGAAATTCACCTTGTAGAATTTGCGCTTGCCCACCTGGACGACAAGATTATCGCCGCCCTTGATTTCAATCTGGGCCTGCGGGTCTGCAAGCTTTTCGCCGGCAACCTTCACGCCGCCGTTCTGGACCATGCGGCGGGCTTCGCCCTTAGAGGCGAAGGCCTTGATTTCTACAAGCAGGTCGAGCGCTCCGTAGGTGCCGGGAGCCACGCTGCATTCGGCAGCATCGCTCGGGATGGCGTTACCGCTGTGGATTTCGCGTTCCTTCGCGGCGGCGGCCTCGGCGGCCTCCGCACCGTAGTACTGCGTCACGATATCGATGGCGAGGCGGTGCTTGGCATCATTCGGGTTCATCTTGCCTGCGGCAATGTCTGCCATCATCTGCTTGATTTCTGCAAGCGGAATGTTCGTCAGGAGTTCGAACCAGTTCTCGACGATGCTGTCAGCGAGGCTGTAAATCTTGTGGTACATCACGTCGGCGGGTTCGTTGAGGCCCACGTAGTTACCGATGGACTTACTCATCTTGACCTTGCCATCCGTACCGAGCAAAATCGGCATAAAGAGACCGATCTGCGGTTCCATGCCTTCGAAAATCTGGAGGTCACGACCGCGCAACACGTTGAACTTCTGGTCGGTGCCGCCCAATTCCACGTCGCTCTGGATGGCGACGGAATCGTAGCCCTGCATCATCGGGTACATGAATTCGTGCAGGCTGATGGGCGTGTTGGCCGTGTAGCGGTTGTGGAAGTCTTCGCGTTCAAGCATCTGGGCTACAGTGAACTGGCCCATGAGTTCGGTCACCTTGCTGAACGGGAGCTTGGAGAACCATTCGCCGTTGTAGTGGATTTCCACCTGGTCGCGGCGGACGACCTTGAAGAACTGTTCCTGGTATTCCTTCGCGTTCTCGAGCACCTGTTCATGCGTGAGGCGCGGGCGGGCTTTGTTGCGGCCGCTCGGGTCACCAATCTGGGCAGTGTAGTCACCCACAATGAGCACAACCGTGTGTCCCAAGTCCTGGAACTGGCGGAGCTTGCGCATCACGACCGTGTGGCCGAAGTGCACGTCCGGGGCTGTCGGGTCAACACCCATCTTGATACGGAGCGGGACCCCGGTATCGTAGGACTTCTGGAGTTTCTTTTCGAGTTCTTCTTGCGGAACGACGTCGATAACGCCGCGCATCAAAATATCAAGCTGTTCTTTTACAGGACGGAATTGCATAATGTTTCCTTGTTCTTCGGAGGGAAATATAGAATTAGTGCTTGAAATGAATTGTAAACTCATTCAACACAATGCGGTTCTTTATCGCATTATCGGTCTTTTACCGCACAGAAGACCACAAAAAAACAAGTGCCGATGTCATGTATTCGTAGAACACATACTTTTTTTCAAAAAAAACAACAAAAAAAGCCTTGATTTGGGGCAATAGATAGTTATCTTTATTTTATCCAAAAATAATCTAGGAGAATAAATGAAAAACATTTTTTGTATCGTTGCCATTGCGTCCGCACTCAGCTTCGCAGCATCTGAGCCTAAAACCCATGATGGGTTTTTCCTGAGTTTCGCTTTGGGCATGGGATACCAGGCAATCCATTTCGTTGCCGATGATGGGGATGATCTGCATAGCCTCAGCGAATCCGGAGCCGCCACCGACATCGACGTAAAAATAGGCGGACGAATAGCCAACAACACCCTCCTGCATTTGACCCTTGCCGGAACAACGAAAACAGGAACCGTAGGCGACGACGATTACTACGGCGACGACGACATCAAAGCCAACATGTCCCTTCTCGGCTTGGGGGTCACCTATTATTTTGGCGGTAACTTTTTCGCCACTGGTTCTCTCGGAATAAGCCAGTTCCATGCCAATAGTGACGTGCGGACATTCGAAGCCACTGTCAACGCCAGCGCAAACACTCCTGCGGATGTCAACTCCGGGTTCGGCTTTCAAGTTGGCGGTGGCAAGGAATGGTGGGTCAGTGACAACTGGGGAATCGGAGCATCGGCGGCACTTCTTTTTGGTTTTGCAAATACTGTTTATGATGACAGTGAATCGTCCTTGGGCATAACACTGCGATTAACCGCAACCTGGAACTAAAATTTCCAGCAAAAAATCTATTTTCCAAAACCAGCGAGGTCTATACCGAGCTGGTTTATTTTGTACGTAAGAATGCGCGGAGTCGTGGAAAGACTGCGCGCCGCAGCGGCGACTTTTCCCTTGCTACTCTTGAGGGCATCGCAAATGATATCCTTCTCGTAGGCCTCCACCATGAGTTTCAGATTGCCGTTCACGGGAGTGCCGCTCGTCTCTGCAGTCTGGAGCGTGGTCGGGAAATGGTGCGGGTAGATGACGTCTTCGTCAGCAACGAGGACGGCGCGCTCAATTCCATTTTCGAGTTCGCGCACGTTTCCGGGCCACGGGTAACTCATGAGCATGTTGATGGTCGTACGTGCAAGGCGGCGCACGTTCTTGCCCACGATGCGGCAGTAATGCTCCACAAAGTGGTCCGCCAAAAGCACGATGTCTGTCTTGCGGTTACGCAATGGCGGCACGTAAATCGGGAAGATGTGCAGCTGGTAATAGAGGTCTTCGCGGAAGGTTCCTTCTTCGACCATCTGCTGCAGGTTCTTGGTGGTGGCCGCAATCACGCGGACGCTCACCTTCTTAGGGATGCGAGCACCAATGCGTTCCACCTCGCCGTTCTGCAACAGGCGCAGGAGTTTCACCTGAAGGTTCGGCGAAAGCTCGCCCACTTCGTCGAGGAACAGCGTGCCGCCTTCGGCCTGTTCTACGCGGCCGGGCGTCTCGGCGAACACGCCCACAAGGGCGCCACGCACGCTGCCGAACAGTTCGCGGTCAAGAACCGATTCGGGCATGGAGGCGCAATGGACGCGGACGAACGGGCCCATGTTGCGGTCGGAACGGTAATGGATTGCTTCTGCAACGAGCCCCTTGCCCGTACCGACCTCGCCCACGATGAGCGCGGGGAGGGGGCTCTTCGAGACCTGGTCAATCTGCGCATACACGCGCTGCATCTCGCTGGAGCGACCAATGATGTTGTCGGGCTGGAAACGGTCCTTGAGTTCCAATGTCAAGCGCTCGTTTTCGGCCTTCAGGAGTTCATTTTCTTCGCGGGCTTCGCGACGGAGCTTCACTGCCGCCGCAAGCATCTGCGCGATAATTTCCAGCAGGCGGAGCTTTTCGGGAAGTTCGTCTTCGACCGGATTCTGCACGTCGGCACTGAAGGCGCCAATCACCTGATGCTCCATAATCACAGGCACGCAGAGGAACGCCTTGTCCTCCGTCTTGCCGCGCCCCGTGCGGTCGAGGAAGTCCGGGTCTTTTGCGACCGAGGGAATGATAATCGGCTTGCCCGTTTCCACAACGCGGCCGGTAATGCCCTCGCCCACCTTGTAGCGGCCCTTGCGCGCCTGGCGACTGCTCAAGCCTTCCGCAATTTCAATGGAGATTTCGCCAGTGTGGCGGTTGTACAGCGTAAGCGTCGCATGCTCCACGCCCATCGTAGATTCCACCACCTCCAAAATCGGATGTGCAACACTCTCGAAATCGAGCGTCTGGTTCAGAATGGAACTGATCTTGTAGAGCAGTTCCAGTTCCTGGATTTTGGATTGCGAGGAGGACATAGGCAGTACAGATTAATAAAGATGGCGATCAAGCTTGCTTAAATCAGCCTTTTCATCCCATTTTTGGCAGGAACTTTCGTTCACTCGGGCATCGCTAATTTCGCATTCAGCAACCTTTTTGCCCCTTTCGGAATATATGGTCCATATTCCGTTATATCGAACAGCGCCTTCAGTATCATTTAGGAAATCACCTCGGTAATCGGCCATCATTTGACCGTTGTCGTAGTATTGCAGCTCATATTTTTTCTCGACATCCATGTCATAAAGGATCTTATCATCAATCCGATGCTTTATCCTCGTGACCCGGCCATTAATATGCCACACATCATAAACGGCTTTTAGCTTGTTTCTTAGAACGTCATCTTTTTCGCCACCGTAGTTCACATGCGCCAAGTAAACTGTCGCGTTTTCATCATCATCGCGTTTCATGACGGCGTCCATGATATAACCGTTGACCAAATTAAACTTCAGATGCTTCCTATAATCAAATTCGTCTTGTAGAATAAATGTCATTAGGATTTTCCGCACAGCAGGATGCGTTTTTTCTTTGATCTGTTCCAAGCTCATACTGCCGGCACTAACATCATAAGTCGTATCGAGTCCGACATTGTTCTTATATGCATCCGAAAGTTCAGGAGCGAACGTTTTTTGTTCCAGCCGGTTCATTCGGAAGAAGAACCCCATGCAGCCCGTCAGCTGGAACACAAGCATGATCAGCATCAGAAAAAACAATTTACGCATAAAGTACTCCTTAATTTTCCTTAAATATACACAAATACATATATGAAAGGTAAACCTGTAGAGGTTACATGCCATGTACAAACGCACAGACTGAGCCGTGCATATGTGAAATTTACTTAATCCGGTCGCCGCAGAATTCCTGGCGGCCACAGTTTTTGCAGTGCGAGCCCATCCAGAGCGTGTCGAACTGTTCAATCGCGGGCTGCACAAGCTCGGGGTCGTTGGTGAGGATACCCGCCTCGAAGTTACGGCGCAGGCTACTCTTCATGCCGATGCCCGCCCCCGTCAAGTTCGCGGAGCCGATGTAGGCGGTTTCCAAGTCGAAAATCATCATCTTAAAATGCACCCGCGGGCACATGACGCGTTCAAGGTCGGTCGCCAAAATCTTGAAGCGGTCGAAGTCCTCGCGGAAGTTCGGGCCCGGCTCCTTCGCATGAATGAGCCGCACGCCCACGCCGCGCTTCAGGAGTGCGGCCAGCTGTCCGAGCAGCGGCATCGATTCGCCATCCTGCTTTACGTAGACATCCTTGATGTCGGCGGTACCGATCCACAACGTCTCGCGAACCTTCGCAATCCGCGCGATGACCTCGGAGTAATGTTCCTCGTTCTGGATGTACTTGGTGAATGTGGGCACGGGAGTAAAGATAACCTTCCTCTTGTTTTTTGTCATGCGTTTTTATATATTCGTTATCGTATTCGGACAACCCGGACGACAGTGGTAAACTTGCGGAACATATCAACGCAAGCGAGTTCCCGGCCCGGATGTTACACTATCTGCGCCTAGCGTTTAAAGAAAGCAGGTATAAAGTCGGCAAGCGACGCAGCCGACCACGGGAGTGAGCCTCCTCCTGCAAGGTGACAGACTTCCGCCAAGCAATGGCTTGGCGCACATACCATCACTCATAAAACCATTCAGGGGCGACACCCCTATTCTGCCGCATACGCGGCAAAGGACTTTTATGTCTATCAATCCCGTCTTTCCCGATTTTGCGGAAGCATCCCGCGAATACTGGGAACAACTGACCTACGAAAAAATCAAAAAACGCACCTACCTAGACCCGCTCTACGATGTGGCATTCAAGGTTTTCCTGAACGACCCCGAGGCTCTTGTGAGCTTTTTGAACGGAGTTTTCCACCTGGAAGGCGAAAAGCGCATCGTCTCCGTTACGGTGAAGAACACCGAGGTGAACATCCTTTTCCCGCAGACCAAGAGTTTCCGCCTCGACATCCGCGCGACAACATCCAACGGGTATTGCATTAATGTGGAGATGCAGAAGGCGAAACACAGCCGCTTTATCGAGCGCATCCTTTTGCAGCACAGCGCCTTCATGCTCCAAAGCAAGTACGAATGGGACCAAGATTTCTTTAAGGAATCCGACCAGGACACCCCTAGCGAGATTCGCGCCCAGCGCTACGACCTCCGCTACGAAATTCCTCCCACCTACGCCATCTGGGTCTGCGATTTTCGCCTGGAACAGCAGGACGGCTACTGCGGCACCTGGGGCATCCGCAACGAGAAGGGGTTGACGCTGACCGACAAAGTTAAGTATATTCTTTATGACCTGACGCAGTTCGACAAGACGAAGGAACAGGTAGAGACTGACGAAGACCGCTGGCTTTGGCTTTTGAAGCACGCCGGCGAATCCGACTCGCTTCCCGACTTCAACGACGATGTAATCGCCCAGGCGATTAAGCGCCTTCTTGTAAAGACTGCTCCGGACAGCATCCTTAAACAGCAGGCAAGAAACATGGTGATGACGGAAGAAGAACTGGACTACCTGGCGGCCCTCAAGGTCCGTGCCCGTGAGGAAGGTCGCGCTGAAGGACGTGCTGAAGGACGTGCTGAAGGGCGCGAAGAAGGGCGTACAGAAGGGCGTGCTGAAGGCGAAAAGAACAAGGCTCGGGAAATGGCGAAAGCCATGCTCGATCTTGGAATTCCCGTAGAAAAGGTTATGCAGGTTTCCAAGCTCACTGAAGACGAAATCCGCAAGCTCTAAGCGTCAAACGACAGTTCAAAAAAGGCATGTCAACATAAACGTTGGCATGCCGTATTGCAATATGCAAGGTATGTATTTCATTTTATAAAAAAATACCAACCGCAAGGCTAAACTTGCGATTGGTCACGTAAAATGGACTTTTTTACAGTTATTTCAACGCTTCCTGAACCAAGGCGGATGCGCGCTTGGCGTCGAAGCGGCCCTTGACCTTCGGGGAGAGTTCCTTCATGATCTTGCCCATATCCTTCGGGGAAGAGGCTCCGGTCGCCGCCTTGATTTCGGCGATGAGGGCCTTGACTTCGTCCTCAGTCATTTCGGCAGGCATGTACTTGCGGTAGAGCGCAATGCAGGATTCTTCGGCGGGAATCTTGTCCATGAAACCACCCTTCTTGAGGATTTCGATGGCTTCCTGCTTCTGCTTCACGCTACGAGCGAGAACGTCGACGCACATCTCGTCGGTGATGGTTTCTTCAATCTGGGCCGGAGTGGCACCAGACTTCATGGCTTCGTTCTTGATGTCGGAATGGAGGGTACGGAGCGTTCCGAGAGTTTCGGCGTCGTGCGCCTTCATGGCGGCCTTGATATCGTCCTTAATCTTTGTCAGCAATGCACTGCTCATGTTTTACCCCGAGCGGATAACGCCCCGCTCCTGGCGTCGTGGTTAAAGTTCTAAAAACACGCAACGAGCCACCGGTCATGGACCGACGACTCATCACTCAAATCAAAAACCTTCAAAAACCCTGGACTGCAGCCAAGACACCTTGGCCTAGCCGGACGCCTACTAGTAGAGGCGCTTGCGGTTCTGGTCAGCGATTTCCTTCAAGCGCTTGCGGCGGGCAGCCGTTTCGACGCGCTTCTTTTCTTCAGAAGGCTTTTCGAAGCGCTGACGCTTCTTGACATCGGAAATGATGCCATTCTTTTCGCAGGACTTGGTGAAACGCTTGAGAGCGCGTTCAAAAGGTTCGTTGGACTTAACAATTACGCCGATCACGATAATCCTTTGGTTGAATTAGATATTCGTTTTTTGGATAGCCAAATATATTTAACTCGCGGGATTTCGTCAAGGGTAACTTCAAAACAGAAGTTTCAGTCGCATATTTGCGAAATTAGGGCTTTTTTTCGTTATTTTCTTATTTATAACTTGCGGTTCCTCAAAGACTTATATATATTTTTACCAGAAAGCCCCTACTTTTAGGTTTTTTACATCGTTTTTGGGAGATTCCGAATGAAATCAGCATGGTCGTACCCACTTTGTGCCGCCGTCATCGCAGGCGCGCTCTTTGTTGGTTGCAGCAAAGAGGAACAGGAAATCGTTCCGGACATGAAACAAGCCGCACCGGCAGCCACAGAAAAGGCCCCCGCTGCCGCCGAACAAGCAGACGAGCCGGAATTGGTACCCATCCAGTCCCTTTCCCAAGGATCCAAGTCAGAACCCGCTGTTGAAGAAAAGTCAAAAACCGCGCCGGCACCGACCGCTACAGGCGACATCCAGCCGCAAAGTGAAGGTCCGTTTGTAATCCAGGTGAGCATCCAGCCCTCGAAGAAGGGCGCTGACGGCATCGTCAAGAAGCTTGCCGAACAGAACATCAAGGCCTACGTCGCCGAAGTGGAAAACCCGGGCGAACTCGAAGGTACCTACTACCGCGTTCGCGTCGGATTCTTTGCAACCTACGCCAATGCCCAGGAATACGGCAAGCAGGTGCTTTCGGCCCTGAACTTCCAATGGTGGGTCGACAACAGCAAGAATGACGAAGTTGGCAATCCGGCCGGCGATTCCGACAACAGCGGCGAATCCAGTTCGTACTACGCTCCTCCGCAGGACAACCAGCCCGAACCGGCCCCGGCACCTGAACCTGAACCGGCTCCCGCGCCTGCGCCCGCACCGGAACCTGAACCTGCGCCTGCACCGGAACCGGAACCTGCGCCCGCACCCGAACCTGAACCGGCACCCGCTCCCGCACCAGAACCCGCTCCTGCACCGGAGCCTGCACCCGCTCCCGCTCCGGCACCCGCAGCCCCGCCTGCCCCACCTGCCGAAGACTTCGTGGACGACTGGGAATAAGCGGTTCGCGCAATCTTTACGAAAAGAGCTCCTCCGGGGCTCTTTTTTTTGCAGGACCTATTTTCTAAATTTGCAAACATGCCTACAAAGAAGCCCAAAGTTTTCGTTGTCCATTTAGGATGCGCCAAGAACCAGGTCGACGCGGAGAACCTCGTCGGCGAGATGCTGCACGCAGGGTTCGCGACTTGTGATTCCGCAGCCAAGGCGGACTACATCCTGGTGAACACGTGCGGGTTCATCGAGGCTGCGAAGGAAGAATCCATCAACACGATTCTCACACAAATTAAAAGCAAGAAGGCAAGGCAGAAACTGATTGTGTCGGGTTGCCTCTCGGGCCGCTACGGCGACGAACTCGTGAAGGAACTGCCCGAGGTGGACTACTGGGTAGGCACGTACAAGCCGGGCGAACTCCTGAAGAAGATGGGAATTGTCGCCCCGCAAAGCTGCGATGCAGAGAACCTCCCGCGCATGAACCTCGGCGGGTTCAAGCACCACGCCTACCTGAAGATTGCGGAAGGCTGCAACCGCCGTTGCGCCTACTGCGCCATTCCACTGATCCGCGGGAAGCAGGTTTCGCGTTCTATCGAAGACATTGTGGCAGAAGCCAAGGAACTTGAAAAACAGGGCGTGCAGGAGATTACCCTCATCGCGCAAGACACGACATACTTCGGGCGCGAGAAGGGCAAGAAGGGCGGCACCTTGGCCGGCCTGCTCCGCGCGATTCTCGACAACACGAACATCCCGTGGATACGCACGCTGTACTGGTACCCGATGTTCGTGGACGACGAACTTTTAGACCTGATGGCGAACGAACCGCGCCTCGTGAAATACGTGGACATGCCTATCCAGCACGCCAGCGACAACGTGCTCAAGAACATGAAGAGGAACTACCGCAAGAAGGAGCTCGTCGACATATTGCACAGGATTCGCGAGCGCATTCCGGGAGTCACGCTCCGCACGACCGTACTTGTCGGGTTCCCCGGCGAGACGCACGAGGACTTTGAAGAGCTGATGGAACTGCTAGAAGACATCCAGTTCGACCACCTGGGCGGATTCGTGTTCAGCCCCGAGGAAGGCACTCCCGTGATGAACATGGACCTGCCTGCCGTTGACGAGAGCGAGGCTCGCGCAAGGCTCGATGCCGTGACCGACCTGCAGGAAGAAATCGACGCGGAACACGCTGAATCGATGATTGGGAAAAAGGTACGCATCATCATCGACCAGGTGGCGGAAGAAAGCGAATACCATTTTTACGGGCGCACCGAAGGCAACTCGATGGAAAACGACGACATCGTGAAGGTGCTCGAGGGCGACGCCGACGTGGGAGAATTCCACGACGCGCTGGTGGTAGACGCAGAACCGCACGAGCTGATTGTCAAAATTCTGGACTGAATAATTACTATATTTGCATTCGCAAAACCGGATGGATTCCGCCACGCGCGGAATTGCATTGGCCGGGCCCGTGTATCACAATGGATAGTGTCCCTCCCTCCGAAGGAGGTTATTCCGGTTCGATTCCGGACATGGGTATTAGAGCGCTCCGCACGGAGCGCTTTTTTATTTGCGATGCGTGTCGCTTATCGCGAGCCGTTTATGATTTATAGCAGCAGCATGATGCCGTCGACACCGAGCACCGTAACGCAGGCGACAACGGCAACCCCCACGAGGCCGCGCCCAAGGAGCGACGCGATGACTGCAGCAACGAGTGCACACGCTCCCGAAAGCACACTGTTCGTGGAATAGAAGATGGCAGGTACCGTCATCGCGGCAAGCACCGTGTATGGAACGTACGCGAGGAAGGAACGCCAGAAGCGGCTCTTGATTTTCCCCTTCAGGAGAACGAACGGGACAGCACGCAATAGGTAGGTGACACCCGCCATCACGAGCAGGAAGAAGCAGTAATCCCTCAGGTTCATGCGCTCTCCTTACTTTGTCCGCATTCCCCCGCGGGTTGCGCGCCGGAAGGTTGCGCAACATTTTGGTCATCGGTCGAATCGTCATCGTCCTTTACCGGGAAGAAGGCTGCACCGAGGAGCGAGGCGATCAGCGCGCAGATAATAATCGCGAACCCGACAGTCACGCCACTGAGCGCAGGCACGTACCTGAACGCGCAACTGCAGGCAATTGCAATCAGGACGGCGATAAGCGTGGGTCGATGCGCCTTCATCTGCGGGACTACGATGGCGACAAACATGCCGTACAGCGCCACCCCGAGGGCGTTCGTCACTACCGCAGGGAGGATCTCGCCACAGACCGCCCCGCAGAGCGTACCCGAGGACCACCCGATGTAGGGGAACACCATGAGGCCCGCAAAATACCGCGCCGTCACAGGTTCCGTCTGGCTTACCGCAAGCGCGTAGATTTCGTCCGTAATGCCCGTTGCCAACAGCAGGCGCTTGCCCGTACCGAAGCTGGGAGCCACCTTCTGCGACAGGGAAATCGCCATCAGGCTGTAGCGCAGGTTGATAAAGAAAGTCGCAATCGCCATCTCGATGAACGTGCCCGCGGCATCGGCCATAATCTGGAGACCCGCGAACTGGCCCGCCGAGGTGAGGTTCGTCATCGAGATGAACGTGACCAGCGGCCAGCTCAAAAGCTTGGAGCCCGCGATGCCGAACGAGAACGACACCGCGAAGTACCCGAGGCCTATCGGAAGGCCGTCCTGGACGCCTTTAGAAAACTTCATGGCGACAAATATAGAAAAATTCTATAGGAAATCTATGCAAATATGCAAATTTACGCATTTTATAAGAAGGCGTAAAAACAAGGGAAGGCTTTGCCTTCCCTACTACGTGGATTATTTGCGTGGGCAGCTATCGGTGCAATATTTTCCTTGTTACTTCACCACAATGCGGCGGACCAGCGTGTTGGAGCCCGCGCGGAGACGTACGACGAAGCTGCCTTGACGGAGCATTTCGAGATTCACAGAGCCCTTCACATGCGCGAAGGTCGCCACCGGAGAGCCCTGCATGTCGAATACTTCTACCGACATGTCGCTTGCGCCCGAGACATGAAGCGTACGGCCGGCAACAGCCATTGAAAGCGGGTTTGATACGCGCGACATGGCGACTGTCGTGCCTTCGCTGGAAGAGGATTCAGGCTCGGCACTCGAGGATGTCAAAGGATTTTCACTCGAGGACGAAACCGGAGACTCGCTGGAAGAAGAAAGCGCCGAGCTTGAGCTGCTCGTCACGGAGGAACTGCTTTCGGGGGCAGTCACGACAAACGTAATCTCGTACTTCTGCCCGTTAACCGTCACGGTTTCTACAGCCGTACCTACCGGGAAGCCCTCGTGCACGGTGCCTTCAACGGTCACCACTTCACCAGATTCCTTGAAATTAAAGAACCAGATATTCCATGTATCGCGATTGAACGACCGCACATTGCTGAACGTGATGGTTTCAAACGCTTCGCCGCGAGCAACAGTCTGCTTCAGGCTACCCGTCACAACAACCTGGTTCGCATCGCTCGAAGAAGATTCGGCAGAACTGGAAGACGATTCTTCCGAACTGCTGGACTCAATTTCTACGCCCGAAGAAGACGCTTCGCTACTGCTCGATTCAATCGACGAACTGGACGAAGCGACACTTGAACTGCTTTCTTCAGAAGAGCAGCTTTCGATGCTAGACGACGATTCAGCGGAACTCGAGCTTTCCTCACTGCTAGAAGATGCGATAGAGCTGGAAGACCGTCCTACTACCGTAATCTTGCCCGTTGCAGAAGTATTGTTGTCGAGACCGGTCACCGCTATCGTATAGTCATACACATAGTCGGTCAACGAATCGGCTACAATACCCGAAATCGTATACGTCTTCGCATTGTCATCCTTCGTTCCTTTTAGGCCAGCAGGTATTCCCGACAAAGTAATCTGTTTCATATTCTCGTACCTGTAGACAATCGGTTCGATGGCATCGCCCGCAGTCACCGTCTGCGTAGAATTCCCGCTAACAAGCTCGATCAAAGTCACCAACGGCTTATGCTTCACCGTAATCTTCGCGGAGGCAGTCGCATTGTTGTCCGGACCGTACACCGTCACCGTTGCCGTGTATTCCTTATCGGAAAGACTTTCGTCCACGGCGCCAGCAATCGTCAACGTTTTCGCGCTCTTGTCCTGAAGCATCGAGAATGTTCCCTGCGGAATCCCCGTCACCTTTGCAGAATCCATATTGGCATAGCTGAGCACGATAGGCTTGACGGAATCACCTGCGGTCACCGTCTGCGTCGAGTTGTTCGTCACAGAAACCGTCGTCGTTACCGGCTTGTGCTTCACGGTTATCTTGCCCGTAGCGGTCGCAGTCGAGTCGGCTCCCACCGCGGTAACCGTATAAGAGTATTCCTTGTCGCTCAAAGAATCGGCGACCGTTCCCCAAATCGTGAAGGTCGTATTGCTCTTGCTTACCACGCCGTTCAATCCGGCGGGAAGCCCGGCAACGCTGATATTCGTGACATTCTTGATGCCGTAGACGATAGACTCGATGGAATAGCCCGCAGTCACCGTCTGGTCTGCTTTCCCGCTCGTAAGCTGGAGCACCATCTGGACCTTGGAGGAACTCGAGGACATGCTGGAAGAAGAAGCTACGCTCGAGCTGCTCATCACGGAAGAACTGCTGGATGTCGGAGACGGTACAGGCTTAAACGCCAAACCGGAGCAGCGCACGTCATCGACATACAGGTAGTTCATGCTCGGCTGCGTACCCTTGATTTCCCAGGTGAACTTGGCTATTCGCTTCTTGGAAAGCGTCACCGGCTTGGCCCAGGCTTCCTGCGACAGCATGTTCCAGGGAATCGTTACCGTCGTCCATGAGCCCGATGCGGCCTTTGTTATCTGGTGGTAGCCGTAATCCGTCACGTCAGTATCTTCGGCCTTAAAGTTGTGCGCGGCGCCCTTGTACTTGTAGCTGATTTCGTTACAAGCAGAAAGATCGTAGGCGGTCTGCGATTCGTTCAGGGCCACGCCGAGCGCCACATACGGGTCGTACAGGTTGTCGCCCTGCGAAAGCTTCACGCCGGTCACTCCCGCCACGTACTTGGTAGAATTGCCTGCCGTAGAGCCCGAGATGACCACATTGTAGCCGTCGTTCCTGCCGAGGCCATTGGAAATCGTCGATGCTCCCTTATCGCCTGCATCGGTATAGGCGTACCATTCGCCACCGGTAAAAGCAAAGCCGTCACCGTCTTCCAGGTCGTCGATGTAGTCGGTGTAGCCAGCCGGAAGCGAGCTGGAAGAACTTGCGATAGAGCTGCTGGATGTCGGAGTCGTAGAACATGCCGTATAGGATGACGGGAGTGAAGCGAACACATTAGTATTGACCCACTGACCGCTCGTCGAATAATTCCAGGCGCCACCGTCAAAGTACGAGGCCGTCTCATCCTTGTTCGAGACAGACCAGTTGGCTCCCGAAAGGTTGTGCTTCTTCATCCAGTTGTACCAATCGGTGCTATACGAAGCGTTGAATCCACCGTTGCCACTAGGTGCCGAATTGCCCCATTCGGAAACGAATACGGAAAGTCCGCCGTTCATCGCATCTTCTGCATTCTTGCCCTGGTTGTCGATCGTATGGCGGTAGGGATCCTCGCCCGCATAGTAATGGAATGTATAGGCGATGTTATTGTCATTGATCGGATCCGCGAGTGCCGCGTTCGTATACTGGTCGTAGTACGGGGTTCCCACCACGACAAGGTTGTCCGAATACTGGCGGATCGTCTTGAGAATGGTCCTCGCATAGGGAGCGATGCCGTTCACCCAATAGGTCCTCGCCCCGCTTGCATCCACCCACGAGTCGCCGCAGGAATTCTTCGGCTCGTTGTAGATTTCAAAAATCACGTTGTCATAGCCGCCCCACCTCTCGGCCATGTAGCCAAAGAACTGCTTGGCCTTGCTGGTATCACCCTCCGCACAATGGCTATGGTAGTCGATAATCACGTAGATGTCGTTATCGATGGCGGCCTGGACCACCGTATTCATCAGGCCCTTGTAGTAATCCATTTTGGAGAAATAGTTGCCGGCACCCCATTCCTCGTCGACACCCATGGGTGCGCGGATAATCTGAATCTTCTGGTCCTTTACTAATTTATCCACAGTGCTTGCCGTCCAGAAATCCGCACCGGCATCACCGCTCGCAATCGCCCAGAAAAGGCTCATGCCCTGCACAACAACTTCATTACCGCTAGTGACGCCCTTGCAGGAACCGTAAATCCGGCCCGGGCCATTGCCAACCTTGCCCGCCTGGAGCTGGCCGTACTGGCTCACAGGCCCGACACGACCGAACGCACTCGCCGCCAACAGGGCAGCCATCAAAAGCGTAATCTTTCTCATACACACATCCTTCAAAGGTTACACCATTCCCTACCCCCAAATTTAATTTCTACACGCCAAAAATCCACGTGACAAAAAACACAGCGCAAACATTGCCGTTTACCTCAGTAAACGCGTCCCTGCCAACAGAAACAAAAAACCCCGCTTAATGCGGGGCGTAAATCCGTTCGAAACGCTGCAACGATTAGTTTTCGTTGTTGTGCATTTCCATGGTTTCGCGGTCCATCGTGTGCTGCAGGTATTCCTTGAAGTCACGGTCGATGTTCACACCGTCAAAGTCCATGTCGTCGTTTTCCAACACGAACACGGCGCTCGGGTTATCGAGCCAGCCCACCACGTCCACGCCATCGAGTTTCATGGACTTGTCGCCGGCGAGAGCTGCAACGTATTCGACCTTGGACTTGGGCACCCAGCCCTGGCCGCAGCTACCCTTGACCAGGACATCGGTATCGCCGTCCTTGACGATGGTAAGTTCGTCATTGAACCCGGCAGTGCAGACTACGTTTCCACCACCCTTTTCCTTGGTGAGTTCAATATCACCGAGCTTGGATTTGACCTTATTGGGAGCAGCGAAGGCTGCAGCGACCATCAAACCAAGTGCCATTACGAAAAGCTTTTTCATATCGTTCCTCAAAAACAAGGTAAAATATTCAACAATGCATAAGGAATATACTTTTTATTTTTGCAATTGGTCACAATTTCTTTTAAATTTTTACATCATGAAGAAGATTTTTGCCATTTTTTGCGTTTTTTTAGCCCTCGCCTGTGCCTTTTTCGCCTTCCAGATGAAAAATCGGCTGGCCGAGACCTCCAAAAACGGCGAAACCGTGCTCATAAATATACCCAAGGGGAGTTCCGCCGGGCACGTTTTCGGCATCCTCCGCGAGAAGGGAATCTGGGACGACGAACTGGCCTACAAGGTCTGGTGCAAGCTTAACCCGCCCTCCCCGAAGGCCGGCTGGTTCGAGATACCCCCGCACCAGACCCTCGACGAAATTGCAGGCATCATCGGGAGCGGCAAGACCGCGGTACGCCGGGTGACCATACCCGAAGGTCGGGCCTCGTGGGAGATCCCCGCCTATCTCAAGAAGGCGTTCCCGGACCTGAACGAAAAACGCTGGAACGAACTCGTCCAGGACCCGAAGTTCGCCCGAAGCCTCGGAGTCGATGCGAACTCGCTGGAAGGCTACCTGCTCCCGGACACCTACCCCTTCCCCATCGACGCGGACGAGGAGACGATACTCAAGCAGATGGTGGCAGCGAACCTGAAGGTGCGCGACCAGTTCATGCCCGACTCGGCTAGTTCCATGTGGAAGACGCTCGGCAGCTGGCACAAGGTGCTTACACTGGCAAGCGTAGTCGAGGAGGAGACGGGCATTCCCGATGAGCGCCCGCTTATCGCCGGAGTATTCCACAACCGACTGAGGATTGGCATGCCGCTCGGGGCAGACCCGACGGTGCGGTTCATCTTCAGGAACCTGACCGGGCCCATCTACAAGAGCCAGCTCAACAGCGACAGCCCGTACAACACCCGCAAGTTCAAGGGGCTCATGCCGGGCCCGATATCGAACCCCGGGCGCAAGGCGATACAGGCGACACTACACCCCGACAAGACCGAGGCTCTTTACTTTGTCGCAAAGGATGACGGGAGCATGACGCACTTCTTCAGCAAGACGCTCTCCGAACACAACAAGTACAAGGACGTGGCGGCAAAGAACCGCGGCGAATAGAACGGCGGAATCTAAATCCTAGAACAGGTCATATTCGCCGATTCGGATAAAGTAGCTATAGTTGTCGAAATCCGCGAGATCGCCGAAGGTTTCGCTATCCACGACACGAGACATTCCTGCATAAATCTTAACGGACTTGTAGGCCAAGCGCAGGGCCGGTTCAAAGACGAACCTGTGCTTTCCGAAAGTCGCGGTCGGATTTTCCTCGAAATCATGGACATAGGCAAAATTAAGCCAGAGTCCGGAGCCCCTGTAATGCAAGCCTCCCTGCAGGCGAACCAACCCATAATGGTGCGACACCAAATCCGGATTAATCCATTCCGTGCTCCAGGGCGTCGCCGCGATGCGGGGGCGGATACAGTTGTCGAGGGGTTCAATCTCGAAGGATTCCGGATATACGTAACCGTAACCATGCTTATGGTACTTGTTCATCGCGAAGGCGGCAAGCGCATTCAATGTCACGAAGGGCTTGGGCGAAATGGCATACTGCGCATCGAAATACGAAGTGATGAATGTCGGGATAATCTCGTCGAATCCGAAGTCGTAGCCGATGGACGTAAGGCCAATATCGCCATGGAAGGCAAAGCCGTTTTCCGAGAACCAGACCCGTCCATCGCCCGAGACATATTCATAGCGCAGTTTCTGCGACGCAGGATACATCTCGAATTCCCCGCCCGGATAGTAGCGGCGTTCAAGTTCGTAGACGCGATCCGCAAAAAGGAAATCCGCAGAAACCTTCTGGTGCTTGTCAAACCTGTAGAACATGGATGCAAAGATATCGCTCTTCTTTTCGGAACGGATCCTGTAATATCCGGGAACGTCTTCGGCAAAGGTTTTTAACGGCTGGAGTTTCTGCCAGGTATACCCGACTTCCATTCCCCAATCCAAACTCCAGAGCCGGCCGATTTGAGCCTTCGGGGCAAAGCCATAGGAGGTTCCGCCCCAAAAACCGGAAAACATCAGTTGGATTTCCATCTGATCCACATGATAAAAATCGATTTCGGCATAGGCATTCGGACCGATGACATTCGACCCGAACCCGCCAACAGCCACATCGAAAGTCGGCCTGATTTCGGCATCCACTAGGACATCCCCATCAAGCTGCATGTCGAAAGCCACGGAATCAATCGCAGGGAACCGCAAAAGGCTGTATGCAAAATTTCTCGGAGCGACAATTCCCGTATCGCTTTCGCTCCAGTAGGATTTCACGGGGGAATGCGTCTCGGCGGACAGGCTATCGAACGAGGGTTTGAACTTGAACCACGGAATGGACGCCACGTGAGCCGAACCGTAGTCGCCTCGGCGCATGCCGATGGGAGCCATCTGAGAGAGTTTCGATTCGAGCGCAGAGAATCCCGCCTGGATCCAGCCGTTGCGCGAAGTATCCGACACCGTATGCGGACGCACTACGATTCCGGGCTGCGACCCAAGATTTTTTAGAGTATTCAACGCAATCGCCTTCTGCGGTCCCGAGACACGAAGTTCTCCGCGGAGAGGGGCCGCAACCGCAATAATCGCCATTTCGTCGGGAGAATCTTCCGCAGGGAGCGCAAGGTAAGGGCAAAAGTCTCCCGGCATTTCGCTTCCCTTCACAGGCAAGCTCCCCATGACTTCCTTGAACGAACTTCCGAGCGAGCCGTCACAACCCAAAACGGAAAACGGGATTCTGTATTTTCCGCTATGGCGCAAAATCGATTCCTGAAGGCGGAGATAAGAAAGAGACGACTGCACGTTACCCGAATCGGGGATAAGCAATTTCTGTCGCCTGTGAACATTTCCCGAGGAATCGACATAGAACGAAAACCGTTCGCGAAGAGCCGGCATGCCGGACTCCGAAACAGGAAGCCTGTAGCGGGGCTCCCCGGCAAAACCCTCTTTAGAAGAAAGTATTCTCGAGAAATCCTCGTCGCGCAAAATCCGCTGGATGTCATCCAGCGAGACGCCCTTCGTCCAGAGGTATCCGACAAAGGCTCCCCACGAAGTCCCCACAACGGAATCTACAGGCACAGAATAAGCTTCAACCGCATAAAGCACGCCGAGGTGGAACCACGGAGAATTCTCCCCGCTTCCCAAATAAAGAACGGACTTTATCTGGCGAGAGGAAACCGCGGAATCCTTTTCCGGCTCGGGATTCCGATTTTGAACCGAATCGGGCACCGTGCTCAGGGCTTCAAGGGTCGCAGCGGCATCCGCGAGCGAATCGACATTCCCGGGCGATTCCGGCAACTGCCCTGACAGTGTATCAGCAACCAGAGCCTGCGTGGAATCCGTAGCTTGGGCGGGCAGCAGCGAAAAAGCGGCAAGGGCCGCCGTGCAAACGGTTCTAAACAACCTAGCCGAGAAGCGCGACGTTAGAGACATACCTCTCCGCGACATCGCGGGCAATGTACCCCGCCTTCACAAGTTCGGCCAAGCAATCATCCATCAGAAGCATCCCCTCCGAACCCGAAGCGGCGATAATCGATGAAAGCTTGAAAAATTCGCCGCTACGAATAAGCGTAGCAACCTTCTGCGTATTGAACAACACTTCCCAGGCAGACACCGGAGTTCCATCGGAAGCACCGGGAAGCAGCCGTTGTACAACAATTGCCTTGAGATAGGCGGCAAGCATCGTGCGGCAAAGGTCACGCTCCGTGGAGGGGACCATCGAAAGTAGGGCATCCATCACTCCGGCAGAATTGCCCGCTGTCACATTGCACACGACAAGCGCACCCGCTTCTGCGGCACGCAACATCGGCAACAGGTTTTCGCCGCTGAAATCGCCAAGCCATATAAGATCGCAACCACTGCGGAGCGCCTGCGAAATACGGTCGGCCACCGAGCCCGAGGAATCACGCAGGACAAGGCTACCGCCCATATTCACGGGAATTTCTTCGAAGCCATTCAGAAGGCTTGCACGCAACACCCGGGACTCGCAAAGAGAGCTCACATAGGCCGTCGCGGTCGTCGTCTTGCCCGAGCATGCCGGCCCTGCAAACACGACCAATCCCGAACTTAGCGCCAAAAGGCTCGAGGCAGACTGCGGGGCGCCCAAGGAATCAAAAGACGGACATTCCGCAATCAGCGGGCGAAACACGGCTGCGTTTCCGAGGGCCGCACGGAAAAACCGGACGCGCCACTTGCATCCAGCCCACGGGCCGCAAACCATGAAACCCGTATCGCCTTCCATTGCGCCCAGGAACTCGCGAAGAGAACCGAATTCCACCTCGGGAGCATCGGGAACAACGCCCACCTTGCCAGCAAGGCGAACAGCGGGAGCGGCACCTTCTGTCACAATCAGCTCACTTGCGCCAATGTTGACAACATAATCTAAAATCGGTTCGATTTCTGTAGCCATAACACAATCTCCTTAAGCCGGCTTATACGCCGCAAAACGGCGGCTATCGTAGGCACGCTTCCATGCCTCTGCGCCATCGATATAGCCCGATTCTACACACATCTGCAAAGAATCATCGAGCGTAATGCCCTGGTCCTTTTGGCTGCTAATCGCCTGCGCCAGCTGAGAAAGGTCTCCCTTGCGGATCATGTTCGCCACCGTAGACGTGACACGCATCGCCTCGCACGCAAGCACGAGTCCCTGATTTTGCACCACCGGCACCAAATGTTGCACGATAACTCCCTTCAGCTGGTCGGCAAGCGTGCAGGCAAAGGAATTCCTCCGCGATTCAGGGACAGAGACGAGCAGCTTGGAAAGCAGGGCGTGAATGTTGTTTCCGCCCGTTACCGCAAACACGAGTACGCCCGCGTTGGCTGCCTGAAGAAGCAGATCCAGCTCTTCCATCGATTCCAGATGGTCAAAACAGATGACATCCGCACCATCGCGAAGAGCAAGTTCAATACCCGCGACGCCCGTCTTCACGTGGAGACCGACTTCCTTCTGAGCAAGCGCTCCGTTCGGATTCTTGAGCAGGCGTTCTATGGGGCGTTCTACCGTATGGATATAGCACGGGCGCCTTTCCGCAATCATCTCGGCAAAAGTCGCAATCGTCGTAGACCGCCCACTTGTCGAAGGCCCCGCAATCAGGACCAGGCCACTCGGCAAGTCAGCAAAAGACTGGCAGAACTGCGGAAGGAACAAATTATCGAACGACACCGCTTCGTTCTGGATTACGCGGATGGACACGCTCGGATTCACATCATCCCACGTAACCGAAATCCTGCCACGGCCAACGCCCGGAAGACCGAACGTCTTGCTAAAATTCTTGCCGGCAACCACCTGGTACCCATCGGCGAAACCGGAGGAAGCCTCCGTAAGGAACTCCGTCACGCGCGTCTTGTCGAGCGACTGTTCCGTCACCGGGAACAACGAACCGGACTGGCGCATCATCACCTGACGGCCCGCGAAGAGGAAAATGTCCGTGGCGCCGAACTTGCGCGCATACGCCATCACCTTCTTGAGGCTCATCGTTGTAAGCAGAGTCTCGGGCGCCGACACTTCGCTTCCTTCGCCCGAAACAACCGCAAAGCGCGACGGCAGCTCTCCATCTTCGCCCTCAGCCGCCATAGCCTCGGCTTCTGTCAAGATTCCGATGTTCGAGATACTCGTTGATTCGAGGCCCGATACCTTCTCGACCACCATATTCGAAGAAGACGATTCGCCGTAGATATTATTGCCCTCGATCTGCAGGGCGGGCTCTTCCGGAGCAGATTCCGGAGCGACAGGAGCAGCCGGTTTCGCGACAGCCGGCGCCGCAGGTTTCACCGGAGGTACGGGAGCCGCAGGTACAGCGGGCGTGGGTTTTGCCGGAGCCGCAGCCGCATTTTTTGCTTCCAGGTTCTTCACGAAAGCAAGGACCTTCTCATACATCGCCTGTTGCAAGAGCCCCGCATTCACGAGCACCTGGCCGATATCGACCTGGTCGTTCGCTTCGGCCCAATGGGCATCAACCTGTTCCTGCGTCACCACCTTGTTGTGAACGAGGACCTTTGCCATATACTGGTTTCTCATAAGAAATCCCTCCGGCTGAACCACCAGCTAGCGATTGCGAGGAACAGCCCCACATAGCCAACCGCATATACAGTGTTCCAGAACAAATACAGATCCGGGAGTGCAAGCCCATGCACCACGTAACTCGTCACGTTGTAACGGTAGAGTCCCGGGAAAACCGCGTGAATCACGACAGCCGCCTTTTCGAAGAGCGCCGTCGAGGCATCTCCCATCTCGCCCATGCGGCTCGCAAAGCGCACCTGTTCCAGGAGCTGGTTGCTCAAGTGGCCTGCGAAATACACGCCAAGCGTAAAGAGCGCCGAAAGTACCGTACTGCTGAAGCTACTGAACAGGAGCGCCACTGCGATCACCACCGCCATCTCGCAGAAGATGAGGTAGATGGCAAGGAGCAGGCTTGCTGTGGGCTCCGCGTTCGTGAGGAACAGCATCACATAGTAGATAACGGTCAGCAAAGTGAGATGAACCGCCACCACCGCCAGAAGACCGAAGTACTTGCCCACGATAAACGTCACGCGGCTAATCGGCTTCGAAAGCAGTGTGAGCACCGTGCGCCGCTGGATTTCCTTTTGCACGAGGCTGATGCCCACGAATATCGAAATCAGGAGGCCCGAAAGGCTCATCACCGAAAGCGTCGTGGACTTGATCACGTAGGCGCGGTCGAACACCGACCATTCACCGAGCACGATACTGAAAAGCGTAAGCGCAATCGCGAGGAACACGATGTTGTAAAGGATCTTGTCGCGTATGGATTCGCGGAACGTATTGTGCGCAATGATTGCAATATGCTTAAGCGTCTGCACGGGCAATTTCCTCCGTCAAAATGTCTTCGAGGCTCGGACGCTTGTGGTCCATCTTTTCGACCGCAATCCCGTTCGCAAGGCAGAAGGCAAGCAGGCGGTCGCGGGCGCTATCGTCTTCGCACACAAATTCTTCGGGGTGTCCCGTAAGCGAGACTCCCTGCGGCAGGTCGCTCTCGAGAATCGCCTTACGGGTGCGCACGTGGTATTCCACCCCGCACGACTCGGTAATCTCGTCGACCGTACCTTCGCGCACAATCTTGCCATCCACGATCATCGCGACCTTGTGGCTAATGCTTTCCACGTCGCTCAGCAGGTGGCTCGAATAGAAAATGGTCACCCCGTCACGGTTCAGCTGCTGTATGGCCTCGCGCACGTCGCGGCGGCCCATCGGGTC
>NZ_DDQF01000016.1:0-40802 GCF_002342555.1 Fibrobacter sp. UBA2449 | reverse complement strand
GCAATGCCCACGCGCTGCATCATGCCCTTGGAGTAAGAACGCAGGCGGCGATCAATCCAGTCCTTGTTCGCGTGCAAGAGGTCGAGCGCCCAGGCGATGCGCTTGTCAAGTTCTGCGCCATCGAGTCCGACGAGCGTTCCGTAAAAGCGCAAGAGTTCGCGGCCCGTGAGGTAATCATAAAAATAGGGCTGCTCCGGAGAATAGCCGATAAAGCGGCGGCTCTTCACATCGCGGGGGCTGATTCCGTTCACGAGCACTTTGCCCGAATCGAAATTCAAAAGACCCGTCAGCACCTTGATGGTCGTGGACTTGCCGGCCCCGTTCGGCCCGATAAAGCCGTAGACCTGGCCAGGTTCCACGCTGAAGTTCACGTCCTTGAGCGCAGGCTTCGGTTTCATCAAGAACCCGCTGCGGTAGGTCTTGTGCAAATGTTCTATCTGTATCATCAAATCACCCATAATTCACCTATGCGTCCTGACCACCATCCTGGTCCTGTCCTCTGGCGGAACTCTGGAAGGCCCGCTGTTCGGCTTCCGCGATTTCTTCGCGGCGACGGTCGGCACGGCGCTTCTTGTTCACAAAGAAGTAAATCAGCGCACCCACAAAATACACACCGATACCCGAATAGAAGATCGGGTTGATGGACATTCCCTCAAGACCGGGGAATACGTTCAGAATCAGGTCGTGCCCGAACAGGCTCAGGAGAACGAGCACAAATCCAAACGCACGAAGCACGAAAGTCACGATAACTAGTTTTTGCATATATACCTCAAAAACCGCACCTCGCGGTGCAGCGCCTTTTTCGTGAAAAATACACAATTATCGTAAACAAGGAAACCCGTCCCTTGCGAAACGGGTCGAAATAAGGTCTTATCAAGCGGCGAGGAGCAGAATCGCAAGCACCTGACCGCTTAGAATGCGCAACAGCATGGTCAACGGATAGACGGACGCATAGCCGATATTTACAGCCTCGCTGTCCGCCTGGCTGTTCGCGAAAGCAAGTGCCGGGGGGTCGGTCGTGGCTCCAGCAAGCACACCGCAGAGCGAAAGGTAGTTCACCTTGAACACAAGATGCCCGACGCACGCCATTACCGCGAGCGGAAGGAACGTGATAAGGGCAGCAAGCCCCATGTAATAGAGGCCATCACCGTTCAACAGGACATCGAAGAACCGGATACCCGCATTGAGACCCACGCAGCTGAGGAACAAAGTCAGGCCAAATTCGCGGAGCATGAGATTCGCGCTGTTCGCCATGAAGAAATTCAGGGGGCCAATCTTGCGTTTGCGGCTCAGGAGGATTGCAACAACAAGCGGACCACCCGCAAGGCCGAGTTTCAATGGCGTAGGCATTCCCGGAATCGCAAGCGGGATGCTCCCGACAATGACGCCAAGGAATATCCCAAGGAACGCCGGTAAAATTTCGGGATGGTCCAGCGCCGTGAGAGAATTGCCCAGTTCCTTCGCAACAGCCTCGATACCTTCGGCAGATCCGACAATCATTAACTTATCTGCAAACTTGATGCGCAAGTCGAGGCGACCCGTAAATTTGATACCCCCGCGGGTCACACGGCTCACATTCACGCCGTAGCGTTCGGCAAGAGCAAGTGAACCGATAGTACGCCCGAGAACCTTCTTGTTCGTCACGAGAATCGTCTTCACCTGAATCGGTTTTGCCGGATCCGATGCGAACTTGGTGATGGGAGTTTCAAGGCGCCGGCCGATAATCTTTTCCATGGCAGTGACCGCTTCCGGCATTCCCACAATATGCATCTTGTCGCCACGCTCTATCACCGTTTTCCCGTTCGGGGTAAAGATATTCTCGCCTCGCAGCAAGCGCGTCACCACGACGCCGCTCGAAATCAAGTCCGGAATTTCCTTCAGCTGTATTCCGAACAAATTCTGGTTATCGACCGTGAGGCTGCACGATACTATTTCCTTGCTATTCGCGGCGATATCGGCGGTATAGCGTTCGGCAGCCTTGTTCGGGTCCTGCCTGAAAATGACGCGCATCAAAATCATCACCAAGATGATGCCGATGACGCCAAAGGGATAGGCAACCGCGTAACCAATTCCCGTAAGAGAGGTATCCACCCCGGCCGCAGCAAATGCAGAATTCGCAGCACCGAGCGACGGCGTATTCGTCACGGCACCGCAGAGCATCCCGATAAGCACAGGGACGTTGTCATGCATGCCGGTAAAGAAGTAGAGGCAAAGAGTCACAAGCACGCCGAGCAGCACAATCCCGACCGAAAGCACGTTCAGCACGAGACCATGACGTCGGATGGAATCCATGAACCCGGGCCCCACCTGCATGCCGATGGTGTAGACGAACAGGATCAGCCCGAATTCCTGAATGAAATGGAGCACGTTTCCTTCTACGCGGAGCCCGAGATGCCCGAGGAGGATACCGACAAAGAGCGCACCCGCACCGCCAAGGCTAATTCCCTTGACCTTGATTTTTCCGACCATGAGGCCGATAGCGGCGGTAAACGCGATTACTACAACTTGCTGCCCTACCGAAGGCTTTGTAAATAGGTCTATTAACCAGGTCATTGGGAACTCGCGGTTGGTGATTTGTTATGGGAAGATTAGTTTTTTACGCAGCGGACAGATGCAAAGATGTTCTTGTTGAAGTGTTCGTACGCGACACCCGAATCGGTCGCGCGCACCATGTAGGCCCTGGAATCATCATAGGCTTCGGCCGTCCAGAAGCTCGCACTCGCACCCTTGTCGGCGAACTTGCCATCATAGTATTCGAACCCCGCGAACTGCATGTTGAAAACATCCGCCTTCTTGAGGTCATCTACAGACGCATCGCCAAATACATCCTTGAATTCCTGCTGAGTCGGCAGTCGCCAGCCAACAGGGCATACCGCCCCCGAAGCCGCCTTCCAGGTGTAAAGGCGGCCCATGGACACGCAGTTGTCGTGATTGTTGTCGTAGCAGACGCTGGAGTCTGGGCTATAGACATCTAGGTTTTCTGCCATCCAGGTCTTTCCTCCCCTGTCAATAGTTGCATAGGTCTTTTCGGGGCATGCGAGGGTGTGCTTGTCTGCGCTATAGGTGCAATCTCGATTGTCCTGGCAGGCGCTCATGGCGATAGCGATGCATGCAATGGCTGTGACGGCAATCAGTTTTTTCATGATACAACTCCTTATGTTGTTACCGCATGGAGGCGGATGTTACCGCCCGAAGGCGGGTTTTATTGATTTCGGGCTCAAAATTAGAATAGACAATTCATATTGTCTAATAGATTATTTATATTTAATTCATCAAATTTTTTGATGAATCGACAAAAAGACCTCCAAAGGACCGAATTATGGAACTTACGCACATCCGCTACTTTCTGGAAGTCGCACGCACCGAACACGTGACGCAGAGCGCAAAGACACTATGCATCGTGCAACCGGCACTCACCCACGCCCTTCACAAACTCGAAGACGAAATCGGCGTGAAACTTTTCAGAACGCAAGGAAGAAACATCAAGCTCACCGAAGCAGGGGAATATTTTTACCGGAAAGTCAAGCCCCTCTACGACGACATCGACGCGCTCCCCGCACAGCTCCGCGCATTGGCGAACGAAGACGCCCTCACCATAAATTTAAATGTCCTCGCCGCCTCTACACTCGTTACCAACGCCGTGATTCTCTACAAAAAATGCAATCCCGACCTGAGATTCAATCTCGTGCAGAACGAAGAGACGACCCTATACGATATCTGCGTACGCACCTACGCAAAGGCCCCCGCCATCACGAAAGAAGCAAACCAAAACGAGGAAAATTTCATCTGCACCGAAAAAATATACCTCGCAGTCCCCAACACGGCCGAATACCGCAAGCGCGACAGCATCTCGCTGCGTGAACTCTCCGGGACAAACTTCATCGGGCTCTATGGTTCAAAGCAACTACGAAATATCTGCAACGAATACTGCGAACGCGTCGGATTCAAGACACACATCATTTTCGAAAGCGACAATGCGCTTGCCGTAAAAGACGCAATCGCAGGCGGAATCGGCGTGGGATTCTGGCCAGAGTTCTCGTGGGGGCGCGTAAACAACCGCCGCATTCGCCTGCTCCGGATAACCGATGCAGAATTCAAGCGAGACATCGTCATTACGATACGCCGAAACAAGCAGGACAACACCCGTTGCGATAAATTTTTCCGATTTTTAACCGGACATATCGCAAAGAGCAGAAGACGCCCGTAGAATAGTATATATTTAGATGCATAGGGATTCGCATCGGAGTTCAGGCGGACTCAAAAAAAGGAAGCGAAACATGCGCTCGAAAAAAGTGAACAGTTACGCATTTGCATTCGCGCTCGCATTCGCGGCGGCTCAGGCGTTCGGTGCCGTGTATTATGTGGCGACAGACGGTAGCGATAGTGCGGCGGGCACGAAGGACAAGCCCTTCGCCTCGCTCAACAAGGCGAATACCGTGGTGCATGCGGGCGATACCGTGTGGATTCGCGGCGGCATCTACGACCTGCACGATACGGTCTTTTTCGAGCGTTACAGGATGACTGCGGCAATCGTCCTCACTGCAAGCGGCACGAGCGACGACAACCGCATCCATTACCTGGCCTATCCGGGCGAACGCCCGATTTTTGACGGAGCGAACTTGCCCGTGGCAGCAGGCGTGGAACATAGCGACGGCACACCCGAAGGGGCGATGTACACTTCGCCCATCGTGATTTCGGCAAAGTACCTGCACTTGAAGGGTTTCGAGGTGCGGAACACGCCCATGAAGCACAACTCGAATTCCGGCGTTTTCCTCTATGCGAGCAAGCATATCTTTTTGGAAAATATGGACAGCCACCATAATGCGGGCCCCGGATTCTTCGCGAACGACGGCGCACCGGATGGCGGCGGGCACATCTTCTTGAATTGCGATGCACACGACAACTACGACCCCTTGGGCTGGCAGGGCGACGGCGAAAACGCAGACGGTTTCGGCGCGCACTACCAGAAACCCGGCGAGGGCGATACCACGAAGTTCATCGGGTGCCGTTCCTGGTGGAACAGCGACGACGGCTTCGACTTCATCAACCAGGAATTCCCCGTGGTGCTGGAAAACTGCTACGCCATGGGGAACGGCTACAGCGATTACGGGCTTGGAAACCCGAAGAACGGCAACGGGCACGGCATCAAGATGGGCGAAAGCACCCTCGGCGGCGGGCGGCATACCATCAAGTTCTGCGCCGCCTGGAAAAATAAGGCGACGGGCTTTTACGCGAATTACACCGGCGTGGGCAGCAAGTGGCTCAACAACACGTCTTACATGAACAAGGACCGCGAATTTGCCATGGCATCGACGCTCTTCGATTCCGAAGGGAACCGCATTGCCGAGGTGGCGCCCCTCACCGGCGACAACGCGCACGTGCTCAAGAACAACATTGCCTTCCCGAACAAGAATTCGCAAGTCGGGGAGTGCTGGGAGTATATACCGAGCCAGAACATCGACCACTACGTGGAATGCCCCGCCGGCGAGAACAACACGTGGAACCTGAAACTTGACCTGACCGAAGACGACTTTGAAAGTCTTGACGACCCGAGCATGACCGTCACGGGCAAGGATCTCTCGACGATTCCGGGAATCTTGGGCCCGCGCAACGCCGACGGCAGCTTGCCCTATGTAGATTTCTTGAAACTCAAGAAGGGGAGCCGCGCCATCGACAGGGGCGAGGATTTGGGATTCCTGTTTGCAGGCGAAGCGCCAGACCTCGGCGCATTCGAATACGGGATGTCGAGCAACTCCACGAGCAGTTCGTCCAGCACCGCGGAAAGTGCCGCCTCCATCGCCATGCCCCGCGAAAACCATTCGCCCGCATTGCGCACCGGCCGCGGCGCCGCGCTCATTTTCGACTTACAGGGCCGTCTCATCAGCACGATGAAAGCCCCCGGCGCCTACCTCGTGCAGGAAGGTTCGACCCTGCGCAAGGTAATCATCAAGCAGTGAGGTTTCCTCACTTTTCCTTCCGGAAAATCGTAGAAGCGTAGCTATAGCCGTCACGCTGGATTTTCAGGATATACATGCCGCTTTTCATGTCGGAGATGCCAATACTGAAGGTACTCTGCCCTGCAGGGAGCGCCTCGAATTTTACGAGACGGCCATCCATCGAATAGATCCTTGCAGCAAATCCCTGAGAAAGCGCTGCTCCGGAAGCAATCTGCAATTCTCCACCGGCAATGCGCGCCTTCAAGTCGGGGCTGACAGATTTTTTCGCAGCAATAGACACCGGTTCGGGCTTCGGTTTATTGCGGAGCAGTCGCACGCCGTAAATGCCGCCCACCATGCCGGAACTTGCCGTAAACGAGATGCGCACAATCTTCTTCCCCTTCACCATATTGTCCGGAATCGGGTAGGTCACGTTCACAAACTCATTCTTGTTCCAGCGATTCGAAATCGTCTCGGTCACGAGTTTCTCGCCATCAATATTAATGTCGAATATGCGGGTGCAGCCCTCGTTGCCCCAGTAGCGCACCATCAGGCTCAGGGAATCCTCGCTGTTGGTTTCGAACTCGTAGCTAATCAGGCCGCCGTCGCCACCGCTGCACTTGCCCGCATCGCGGTAGAATTCGCCGTTGGCCGTTCCCGACGTAGAATTCTCGATTTTCATCTTGTGGTCCACTTCAGGCTGCTGCTCGCCAGGCGCCACCTTGTCGACCGTCTTCTCGTCGAGCGCCAAAGCCTCTTCCTGTTCCTTTTTCAAGCGCTCCAGAACAGAGGGGTCGGTAAGCACCATCCAGTACATCATATAGCGGGCATCGTGCACTTCGTAGAAAGGTTCCAGCAATAGGTTTGCATCTTTCTTGGCAGCAAACAGGTAGGGCGCCTTGAAGTGCAGCGGCTCTCCCTTCACGGGTTCCACTTTCGAGGGGATGTCTTCTTTTTTACTCGCAAGCATGGGCGCCTGATCTAAAGATTCAAGCGCTCCCGATGCGATATGACTCCAACGTCCGTCATCGGCCACAAGGCCGTTCAGATTCGCCGTCCCCGTCTTTGCGGAGAGAACAATCGGACCATGCAAAAGAGCCACGTAGTCAGAGACATTCGGAAGGTCTTCCACATGCGTGTACATCGGGAACAGCACCTCGACTACGTCACCGGATTTCCAGGATTTGCCCGCAGACACATAGCTCGACGGGTCGGATTTCTTGACCACGGTATCGCCGTTCACAATTACCTTGAAAGCGTCTTCCTTCACCCAATACGGATGGCGAATTTTCATGTCGAAGCTGCCGCCACCCGTAATGGTAAACTTCGCACTTTCGCCCTTCGGGAATGCCGTTTCCTGCTTGATTGTCACCTTCTTGTCTTTCCAGTTCAGAAGCGATGCCGAGAACAAGTTCACGTAGAGATTGTCCCCGTCTTTCGTATAAATAAACTGGCTGTACTTGGCCGGGTTTTCCATGCCCGAGCCCACGCAGCACCACATGGCAGCATTCACCTTCGAGTAGACGCGGTAATGGCGCGGACGTGCCGGCGTAAAATAAACGTATCCGCCGTGTTTCGGGTGAATAGTCGAAAGGATATGATTGAATAGAGCGCGTTCATAGAAATCCGCCTGCTTGGCATTGTGATCCATGCTGAACAGGCGTTCTGTCAACTTGAGCATGTTGTAGGTATTGCAGGATTCCGGTCCTTCGCGTTCTTCCACATACTTCTTGTGGTTGTCAAGCGCCGGGAAATGTTCCGAAATGCTGTTTCCGCCAATCGCGATGCTTCGCTTGTTCACGACGCGGTCCCAGAAATACTCGGAGCCCTTCACATAGGTCTGGTCTCCCGTGAGTTCGGCAACGCGGGCAAAACCAACCACCTTCGGCACCTGCGTGTTCGCATGCACATTCGTGAGGTTGTCGTTATTTGCGGCCATCGCGTTCAAGAGCCACTTGTGCGACCAGCGCTTGGCTTCGTTCAAGTACTTCGCATTCTTGGTAAGCGCGTAGGCGTCGGCATAGACCTCGGCCATGCCGCCGTGTTCCGTACCGAGCATCGATTCCATCTTGGAGTCGTTGAGCCCACCCGTAATGGTAAGGCCCCAGTCGCAAAGTGCCAGGAACATCGTCTTCGCCTGTTCGTAGCCTGCATAGATGTAGGCATCGCGCAGGCCCGCATAGAGCTTGTGGATGTTGTACCAGGGTACCCAATAGCCGTTCTGCGCGCCCGCATTCCCACCCTTCATGCTGAGCCACATCTTTTTGCCGTTGGGCACGCCGCTGATGTAGCCCTTGAAATCGTTATCCCTAGAATTATAGTCCTGGATGGTCTTGAGTTCGCTCAAAATGTATTCCAGACGCTCCTTCACCTGCTCGTCGCCACTTTCGGCATAGTGCATCGCGAGGGCGCTCAAGTAATGTCCAAGCACGTGCCCGTCAAGCCCCGCCCAGTTCGAAAACTTGGACGCTTTCGGCTTCATTCCCGCCTCTTCGTAGAACGGGGCTATCAGCTTATCGACATCGTAGCTCAGGAGAGTTTCCACATTCAGGTCCTGGCGTTCCTTGAGTGGACCGTCAAGCAGCTGCACGTCGCCCAGAGCGAACATGTCGGGGTAAAGCAGGTCTTGTGAAAAGCCCTGTGTAAAGAAGCCGCACATTGCAGCGAATGTAATGAAGGCAAGCCGCCTCGTCTTGAAACCAAACATCTTATACCATCCTTTCCCTATATCCAGACAACCAATCAAAAATTAAATCCATACCCTATGGATTTCACCCCCTCCAATCCTTTTTCTTTTGACAAAATTTCAAAAATGCGTAAAAAAATTCCCGGTGTAAAACCGGGAAAAACGAAGTCAGGGACGAAAATCGCTAGGCTTTACGCCATAAAGCACTATGTCATCTATCCAGAATTCCGTATCGTCGTAGGCGGCAATCGAAATGGTTGTCACCGCCTTGCTGATGACATCCCAACCGAGATTTCCATATAGATCATCGCGGGGTTTAAAATTTGACGGTTTTATGCAGACCCGTTTCCATTCATCGTCTGTCGCGAGCGTGTCATACGCCAAGGTTTTTCCTTCTGTGTTCAAACTTCCCAAGGTTTCAAGGGCAATCGAGATGACCCCGGTTCCACGGGCATAGAAGACAATGGAATCAATAGCAGACAGGTCGCACGGAGATTCCTCCTTGCAAACCCAGATTCCATAGAACGACCAGTTGCCGTGCTTTGCCGAAGATTCCCAGTGGATGGCGTTCCCTTCGCGACCCGCTCCGGCTTCCACGATAAATTCCGCAATATCCTCGCGAGTCTCGGGCACAGTCGCCACTTCGGGGGTTACCTTCACGCTCGTATCCGTAGCGGACATGTAGCCCGCATCGCTGATACCGAGTTCCTTGATAACAAACTGCGCATCCGCATATTCGAAGTCCAGGACCTTGACAGAATCCGGTTCAAACGCGCAGACATTCGCGCGAATCTCCTCGGCGGCAACAACTTTCGCCGAATGTTCAACAACGCTATCGCCCACAATGACGCGCAGGCCGTATTCGGATGGCGGAAGCGAATCCATCTCGTAGAAGCCCTCGCTATCGGTCTTTACAAGGCGATCCGTTCCATACACCTGAACCCATGCGTAATCGACGTCTTCGGGCAAATACACTTTTCCCCGCAGGTTTCCCGTCTTTTCCATGACGAAACGAACGGAATCCCCGTCCTGCACATCTTCCGCAGAAATCTTCCTAAACAGGCCTTCTCCCCTATCCACAATTTCGAGGGTCGCCACATCGACCGCAAGGCTACCGATACGGATACAGCCCAAGGAATCCGTCACATATTCATTGAAAAATTCCGCCTTCGCAGAATCCGCATCTACGCTCCGGACAAAATCGGCGGAACGCATACGCGCCACCACGTTTGCCGCCGGCAACGAATCTTCACGAACAACTTGAATCAAGAAGGCGTTTTCCGTTTCAACGGTACTGATTCCGGCAATATCCTTTTCATTGGAACACGCCCAGAACGCAAAGAAAACAGCAAGGAGTAAAAGCAGCCTTTTCATCTTTTCACCCCCACCTTTTTAGACTGCGAGCCCCTGGGCTCCTTAGAAATCTCGGCAACCGGATAAAAGGCGAACACGAATTGCATGGCGCGACTGGCTTCCTTCACTTCGGCAACTCTCTTTTGCACCTGGCGCCTGAATTCGAGGGTCATTTCATTCAAGTCATCAAAGCACTCGTCGTCCACGCCCACCAGCAACGAAGAAATATTCCGCTTTGCAGGTTCCACGGCTATCAGGGCATTCTGGGCGAGCGCCAGGAGCTGGTTCTGGTAACTGCGGATGGCCGCGGTCTTCGTGGCTGACCCCGCCGATGTAAAGTTTGCCGTTGTCGCCGCATAGCGTTCCGGGGCCAAGGGCGTAATCAGTTTCAAGTCCTTGAGTACCGCGATGGCCTCGCGTACCTGGTCCTCAGAAACGGTGGGAGAAATCTGCTTGACCAAGCGGGGAACTTCGGCATGGCCTCCGTTCATCTCGATCAGCGCACGCACCACGGGAATCCACCACTTGCTCAAGAACAGGTATTCGCTCGCGCTGAACTTGCGCAAGTCCACATCCTGTAGCGAAAGCGCCATCTTATAGAGCTTTTCCTTCTTCGACTGCGATTTCGCCTTGGCCGCCGCCACCAGGATCTCAAAAATTTCGGCATTTCGCCCTTTCAGGTCCAACAGGTCCTTCGCCAGGGGAATGCTATGGTTCGGCAGGTGAAGTTCCTTGTTCAACACGCGAAAGATCTGGCTCGTCTCAAGCCCCAGCTTCTGACCCATCATCTTGTAGGAATACAGCGGCATCTCCAGCTTGCGCTGGGTATAGTAATTCTTGAGCAGGTCCCTGTAATCACTGATTTCGTTGATGTTCAACATAGGCGCATTCTCGAAAAGACATTCATCCCATCTATAAAATAATCTCTCCACCACCGCCAGGAGCACCTATACAGAAATTTCCTTTGAAAAAATGTCAAAAACGCCCTTTTTTAGCCATTTCGGGCACAGGAATCATTCTTTTTGCTCGCCGATAAGGTCAGTTTCCTTTCCATACACAGCGGACAAATGCTTTTTCGCGCGGCATCCGCTTGGCATACGCCTGCATTTCTTCTTCAATCATCTGTACCGCATCGTCATTTCCCCTTTTGGCGAATTGATCACGGGAGCTTTTGGCATTGTCATATTTCTTTTTCGCGTCAAAGTCCACCTTTTCCATCGTCAAGTAATAGCAAAAACGCCCCGCCATTACTGGCGGGGTGTATTTGGGGGTTAGGAGGAGATTTTTTAGCGGAGGCGGTGACCCGTCAGGTCGAAGCGATTGCCGTTCTTCTCGATGAAGAGCGTGTTGCCCTTCTTGACGAGGCGAGGCGCAGAGGCATCGCCACGAACGGCAGGCATCACCTGACGGATAGCATCCGTGCCCGGTTCGGTGCTTCCCGGTTCGCTGAACTTGATCCAGTCGATATCCATCCAGTCGCCGGTAACGATAAAGCGGAGGATGTGTTCGCCCTCGGTCAGTTCCACATCGGCCTTGACCGTATTGTATTCATCGTAGTTTTCTTCGCCCGAGGTCGCTGCAGGCACCGCGATTTCTTCGGTGATGTCCTTGCCGTCCATGGAGAGCTTGAAGCTAGAAGTGCTGTTCGCAGAAGCCACAGAGGCGTTCATCGCGTAAGTTCCCGTCTTAGCAACCTTCACGGTGTATTCGAGCCATTCGCCCGCCTGGTTGTAACCGACGATGATGCCCGAAGCCTTCTTGTAGAGGTCCACGCCTGTACCCGGGCGGTAGTCGCTATCGCCGTGGTTTTCGGTATCGTTCTCGTTGTAGGTGGTGTTGCCCTGACCCACGCCGTTAATGTCGAAATCTTCCACTTCGATCTTGCCCGGAATGGCGAGAGCCTCACCCTTGAACGGCTTGCGAGGAACCGGTTTGAGAACCAAGCGGAGGAGCGCCGAACCGTGAGCCGGAAGTTCGATAGAAACATGCGAAACCGGTCCCAAGTCCTTCTTTTTCCAGGCATCGCGAACTTCCACTTCGCCTTCTACGCCAATGTCTGCAAAGTTGCATTCAACGGTCTGGGTAGAGGTATTGTTGTTGAGGAGCGCCACGGCAAGGTCGCCATTCTTCAAGGGCTTGGTCCAAATCTGCTTGCCGTTCACATCGGAGACGCGGTGACCCTGAACGCCCAGGGAGTCCTGGTTGATGGCAATCATGTCCTTGTTCAGGTAGAGTTCCTTGGTCTCGTTGCTCATGTTGCGCACGTCGGAACTGATCATGATGGGGGCCGCCATGATGGACCACATCGTCATCTGGGAGCGCTGTTCCTCGTAAGAGAGGCCCCTGTTGCCCACTTCGAGCATGTCCGGGTCATTCCAGTGGCCGGGCTTTGCAATCTGCCAATACTTGTTGTTCGCATCGATGATTTCGTAGACGCCGCGGTACCAGGAGGTAGAAATCCATTCGGGACCGATATCGAAAGTGGTGCGCCAGAGGTTGGCAATCTTGGGCATCCAATCCTTGTATTCCCACATGCAAATGCTGAACACAATATCGCGTCCGGAATTGCGGAGTGCGTTGGACATGGCAGTGTAATCTTTTTCCTGGGTTCTCGGATCGGAATCGCAGTTGTCGTACTTCCAGTAGTCCACACCCCATTCGGCGAGCTTCTTGGCATCCTGTTCTTCGTGACCATTGGAACCGCTTTGGCTATCCCAGTTGCTGTTGTAATGGTGGCAGGTGCGTTTACCGCGATCGCCGTAAAGACCAAATTTCAGGCCCTTGCTATGCACATAATCGGCAATAGCCTTCATGCCGCTCGGGAAAGTCTTCGGGTTGTTCTGGAGGTTGCCCTGGGCATCGCGCTTGGTATCCATCCAGTTGTCGTCGAGGTTCAGGTAAATGTAGCCAGCGTCCTTCAAGCCGGAATTGACCATCGCATCGGCAATTTCTTGAATCTGCTTCTCGTTGATGTTTTCGTGGAACACGTTCCAGCTGTTCCACCCCAGCGGTGGCGTAAGCACCAGGCTATCCGGATGCGCGAAGGCCTGAGAGGCCATACCCAAAAAGGCAAGGGCACAAGCCCCGCCGAGCGAGCATTTCTTTAAACCAAACATCTTCATCACTCCACAATTGAATTGTTGATTTAAAAATACTCCCCAAAAGGCATAAAATACACATTCAAAAGGAAGACGCCATTGATTATTTGTCAATGGCGCGCTATGGATTCTATCGCCCCCTTCGGGGTCTCCAGAATGACAGCGATTTCAGCGTTTTTTAGCGGGAAACGGGCACCAGGAGCGATTTTTCACCCTTCAGGCCGCGTAGGAGATAGACTCCCTTCGTATAGCCCGCGCGTAGGAGTGTTTCGGCCTCGGTCGCATCGTGCATTTCGATAGTCCCGAGCCTGTGCCCGCGCAGGTCGAACACGGCATACGCCGCCGGCTGTTCGCGCACAAACTGCACCCCGCGCAGGGCGGTCGTTCCCGTATCGGCGGGGGCTTCCGTCTTCGCGATTTTCACATTATCAAGCGTGAGCGTGCCGGTGGCGGCGCCCGCATTGAAACTCAGGCGGCTATTCGTATCGGTCGCGGCCGTCATCTGGAACTTGAACGTGAACGTCTTTGACGTAGTGCCGAGTTCAAAGTTCTGCTTTTCCTTGAGGTAAGATGCCCACGGGTCGTTGTGCTGTTCCACGTTCACCTCGAGCGTACGGGCCGCACCCGCGCTCGCGTCAAAGCTGATTTCGTACCACTGTCCCTTTTCAAGGTGCAAATCGTGCTGGATAAGCTGCACCTGGTAATTCTCGGTACCGATGGCAGAAATATCCAGTTGGTACTTGCCGCCCTTGGCCTCGCCCGTCGCCTGCGCGTCACCGTGCACCTGCAGGTCCCAAGCCACGGAGGTGGAATCGAAACCGCCATTAAAGATGCTGTCGCGATTCGTGGGCACCACAATCGCGGGAGGCGGCGGCGTGATGCTGGAACCATCAAGCGAGTAATTCTTCACGAAGTTCCAGATTTCCACGCTCGTATTGACGCTCACGGCCTCGTCCATAGAATACCAGTGGCCCTTGCCGTCAATCGTCAGCAGGCGAACTTCGACGCCATCGGTGCAGCCGCTCCAGATTTCAAGCGATGCAGCGGAGCCCGACTTTGTCGAGGGATACGGCTTGATCTTCTGCGAATTGCTGGAACACTTCTGCGCGTTGACCCAGCCCTTGAGGGTATTCACGGTGCTGTTGTAGTTCACCACGTCATCGGTGGTGCCGTGCGTATGCATAATCGGCATGGCGCGCTTGGGCGAGTTCACGCCGCCGCCACCCGAAACAGGCGCGATGGCCGCAATCTGGTCGCCCATCTTGTTTGCCACGTGATAGCTCATCATGCCTCCCATCGAGAAGCCCGAAACGTACACGCGGTTCTTGTCGATACCGTACTTGCTATACATCTCGTTGATAATGGCCTTGATAAAGTTGAGGTCCTTGTTGCCGGAGATATCCCAGGCCTTGTTTTCGCCATTGGGGAACACCACCACGAAGCGCGCGGTATCGGCAATGGATTCCCACTTCGCAGCGTTCTTTTGGTAGGGCGCATCCTGGTTCATGCCGTGCATCTGGATGATGAGCGGGCGGTTCTTCTCGATGCCCGAAGGCGCATACACAAGCATGCTACGGCTCTTGCCGTCTACCGTTATGTTATCTGCAAGCGCCGGAACCGAGAAAACAGTCGCGGCAATCAATGCAAAAGCAGAAATCGCCTTCGCAGGGATAAATCTTTTTCCAAACATCTCTTCTCCTTTTTTGAGAGACATACTACACCATATCTAAAGATATATCGAACAATCCCCCGCGGGATGCCGCAGGGGAAATAAAGCATTGACAATTTGTTCAAGAAATTACTTCGTTACCATCACGCGGCGCGTAAGGCCATTTCGGTTTTTAATCAGGTAAACACCCTGTTCAGAAACCATCGCGCGGACCTTGGACTGGGCCTCGTATGTGCTGACTGCATCAACCGCGCCAACGAACGTGCCGTTCAGGCTGAACACGCGATAGGTCTGCGAGCCCTGCACATTGTAGCGGACTGTCTTTGCAAAGTCCGTTCCAATGGGTTCCGGGTCCGTAGCGTTTGCGCCAGCGACGAACGTGAAGTAGTCTATATCGAGCCAGGAGCCCACCACCGTGAAGCGGAGCACGTGTTCGCCCGCAGGGAGAGTCACGTTGGCCTTCACCTTGTTGTAGTCATCGTAATTGTCTTCGCCGGAACTTGCCGCAGGCACCGCGATTTCTTCGGTGATGTCCTTGCCGTCCAAGGAAAGCTTGAAGCTCGAGGTATTGCCTGCAGCAGCGACAGCCGCGAACATGGTGTAATCACCCGCTTCCTTCACGTTCACCGTGTATTCGAGCCAGTCGCCTTCACTATTGTAGCCCACAATGATTCCAGTCGCCTTCTCGTAGAGGTCAACGCCGGTGCCCTTGCGGTAATCGCTATCGCCGTGGTTCTCGGAATCGCCATCATAGTAAGAGGTACCATCCTTGCCCTTACCCGGAACATCGAAGTTTTCGGCTTCGATCTTGCCCGGGAGAGCAACGGCGGGACAGTTTTCACCGGCGGCACAGAACGGAGTCTGCGGGACAGGTTCAGAGCCAGCGCCATCAAGGTAAATTTCATCGTTCGCATCAACACCGACCTTGAACCAGTCAAAGTCCGCATAGCCGCCCGCCTGCTTTGTTGCAAAGTTGAAGAGGCCCCAACGCACACCCACGAACATGTGGAGGTCGTAATTGAGTTTCACGTCGCTACCAATCTTTGTCCAGGTATTGCCATCGGTGCTGTAGTAGAAGTATGCGGTACCGCGGTCAATCGGCAGGTCGAAATCGATACGCAGGTAAACCTTGGAACCCGAAATCGCCTTGCTATCCTTCAGGCTTTCACCGTCCTTATTCCCGGTGTACATCACCACCTTGTAGCTGCCGCCATCCTTGGCGAGCGCCACAAAGCCCTTGTCATCCTGCAGGGCAACGAGGCCGGCCATGTCGCCATCCTTCATGCCGGTGCCATCGACAAGCGTACGGCCAGAACTCTTGGGGCCAAAGGAACGCTGTGTCAAGGTGTTCTTCGCAGTCACCACGCGGCTATCGGTGCGGCTCGTTGTAATGCGGTAAAAGCCCGGATTTGCAGACAAGCTCCAGTTCTTGTTATCTGGGTTATGGTTGAACTGCCATTCAAGCGCAAGTTCGCTAGATTCAAAATCATCGCTAGTGACCATGCCATAGCCCGGGAGCGGGGATTCCGGCAGGTCAATCGTGGAGGGAGCCTTGCTTCCGCTGGTCGGAACCGGCCAGCCGTCCTTCCATTCCATCGGGACCAAGTGCGACATACGGCCGACCGGGCCGGAATCGCGGAACAGGAGGGCATACCACTTGCCATCGGGAGTATCAAAGATGCCACCCTGCGCAACACCGTTATCGGAGAGGAAATACCTTCCACTAAATCCGGAGAGCAGGCTCTTGGAACGGTAAACGATTTCGCTACGGCTCTTGCCGGCCGGCCAAGAAATCGTGAACAGGTAGTATTCGCCGTTCACCTTTTCCATGTGCGAGCCTTCCTGCTGCACGTAGTAGTTGCTGGTGCCGGTCACCTGGTTGATGCTAACGCCGCCGAGCTTGCCGCTCTTGCCGCCGGCCTTCACGCCGCTCGCGTCGTCGTTGAGCTGCACGTAGCTAATCTGGTCGCCACTGCCATAGAACACCCACACGGTGCCATCGTCATCGAAGAACAAGGAGGGGTCGTGGTAGAACGGGAGCTGCACTTCGCTCCACTGGCCGCTTTCCACGTCGGCGGTTTTGTACAAATGCGTCTTGCCTGTCGTGTAGGACGGAGTCAACACGTAAAAAAATCCCTTGTGGTAACGGATGCTCGAAGCCCAAGAGCCCTTACCGTAGGCGTCCTTGCCGCCATTCAAGTTCTGCTGGTCGTTGTTGGTGAGCGTCTGGTAGGCATAGCCCACCGTGCGCCACTGGGCCAAATCCGTGCTCTTGAAGACGGGCACGCCAGGCGCAAAGTGCATGGTCGTCGTCACCATGTAGTAAGCGTCGTCAACGCGGACAATCGAGGGGTCCGGGCTATCGACGTACATAATCGGGTTATTGACCGTAACGGCAAAGGAAATGCCGGTAAAAGCAGCAGCAGCGAGGGCTGCGCGGGTCAGAAACTTGAAACATCCCATACAGAAACTCCTTTCTTGCGCAGGGCACACCATCCCCCACGCAGTTCCACATCCTAAAATTACCCTCAAAACGGGCTTTTTTATATGCTTCCGACATGTTTTCCATTGATATTTTGTCAATAGATAACTAGGGAGGGGTGTGCAAAAAAGCCCCGGCTTAGCCGGGGCCCGATATATGATTAGGAGAAAGTCTATCCGTAGATGAAGCCGAGAGTGACGGCAATAGCCATAAAAAAGACTATTTGTTTGACAATTACGAGTTCGCCTTTATTCATACCGTACCACCTTTTGCATCTTCTGGTTTTTTGTTCCTGGATTGGAAACTACAAAATAAACACCCTTCGGGGCAATGTCGGACATCACATTATTCTTCATTTTTTCGACCGCCTCGCGCATATTACGAGCCTTTATGACAGAGATCACGCGCCCCTGCAGGTCCATTATCGCAAAACTGCTTTCGGCTTCGGTCATCAAGTTCAGGGGCAGCGCAAGACCGTCAGTACCAGCCGACACCGCCTTGAATTCCACGTAGTCGATATCAATCCAGTCGTTGGTTATTTCAATTTTCAGTTCGTGCTCGCCCGCCTTAAGCGAAGCCTTGCCACCACTTACAACTTCGAACGCATCAAAGCCTTTCCCGGTATTGGCCATCTCGGTACCGATAGGCTGGTCGTCCATATAAAGCGTCAAGCTACCGGTTCCGTTCTCACCCGCCACGTTGGCAGAAATCTCGTATTCACCATCGGCAGCCACGTTCACGGTGTACTTGAGCCACTCGCCCTTCTGGCAGTACCCCACGACAATGCCCATGTTCGGCTGGTAGATATCCACGTCGTCCTTGCGGAGCTTGCCGCCCTCGTTACCCTTGTTCAGGTCGTAATAGGCCTTATTCGCACCACCCTTGTTGTAGTTTTCGGCCTGCACCTTGCCCGGGATTTCGATCGGATCGGTGTAGGGTCCATATTCCTCGGGCGGTTCGTCAGGAACCGTAGACTGGCTCGGGTCCACCAGGTTTACCGGCGGGGCATCCGGGTCAATCGTCTTGTCGATAAGCTTGAGCATCTCGGAGCAGTAGCGCCTGCCGAGCTCAATCACGCCCGCGCGCCCAAAGTGGTACGGGTCCTTGCCGTTACCCTGCAAACCTTTTGAGGATGCAAGCCCGAACTTCTTGAAGTTGTTCTTGAGTTGCGCAATTCCGCCATTCTTGCTTCCGCAGCAGTTGTTGCCTTCCTGGAGGAGTTCGCCGGCAACGAACGGAACCTCGTTCTCGTCGAGGTCGAGCGCGTCGATAATATCCTTGTAAGTCTTGTAGACGGTGCGGCGCCAGTTGTCGTCGGTGCCGTCGCTTTCGCCCTGGTGGAAAATGAAGCCCTTGATGACGCCCACTTCCTTAGCCTTCTTGGCGAGTTCCAGAATGCGTCCCGGAGGGTTGTTGTCGTAATCCTTGGGCCAGCCCCAGCTCATAATGTCCTTGCCGTCGCCCTTGAAGTAGCTTTCATACTGGTCCTTGTCGAAGGCACGAATGCTCACCGCACCGATAGCGACCGGGATAATGCCCACGGTTACGCCCGGGAGGGAATCGACCATCGCACGGCCAAAGTAGTCCGCCGGGGAGAGGTTCTCGAAGGGGTGGAACATCGGGGGGATAGCCGTGTACCATTCGCCAGTCTTGATAGACTGATTCGTCTTGCCGCTACGCTGGCTCGCGTTTGCGTTATGCGAGGCGAGCATCAGGAACTTGTCCTTGTACTTGTCCTGGTCTTCGGAAGGAACGATATCGCCGTTACCGGCCATGTTGGACTGGCCATAAGCGATATAGATATGGAAATTGGGGTTCGGCGCCGCATGCGCAACCGCCGTAAGCATCAGGATTCCCCCCACCAGCCATAGCACGATGGTCAAAATCTCCGAAAACTTCTTCACATCCATAACACACTCCTTTGTCTTCCATAAAATTATTTTCCACAAACAGGAATATTCCTGCAAAACAACCCTTTTTCATGGACAAAAAGTCAATAAGAGTGTGTAAAAAAATGTACAAAACAGCCTTTTTTGTAAAAAAACGGGCACTTTTATCCAATTTTGCATTAAACGGCAGCAAAATTGCAAGGATTCACTTTAGTATCAGTACTGGCGTCTCTATCGGGAGTTTTCCCCGCTCCGCTTCTTCCAGCGGGGCCCTGATGCGGTCAAAGAACGCCTTGAGCGCCTGCGGGTTTGCACTTTCCCATATGCCGCTCGCACCGACACCCGACAGGAGGTCATGCTTTTCGAAAGTTCCGTAGTCACTTCCGATTACATGCAGCCTAAACGTTTTTACGGAATCCTGGTAGAACGAGATCGTCGCCCTGGAGATGCACAGGCACCCACCGGAAAAGGATTCCCGCTTGGGCGTGCGTAACAGCGAAAGGAGTTCCTGCAACTGGCTGGAATCGAGTTCAACATTCCCATGTTTCTGCAATTCTTGGGCAACAACGTCAATTGTCTTTTTCTTATTCTTGCGCGTAACGTTCTTCGGTAAGGCAATTCCCGTAAAACTGACTATCGCGTGTTCTGAATCTTTCAGCAAATCGTAAAGGGGCTTCCCGACTGCCGTATCGCGGTCAAGAATCATTCCGTTCAGCGCAAAGTCAGGATCCTCCGACACATCGGCCGACCCTATGGGGCATGGCCGGAACTTCACGCCCTGGTTCCGCAAAAAGGCGTTTACCTTCCGCATCGTCACAGGCTTTTCGGGTTCCCACACGCCGATATCGTCACCGACACGCCCGATTTTGTCGGCAACACGCAGTTCCGCTACAGACAAAGTATCATGAAAGAGCTGTACACGCACACCCGTCGCGCATTCCGTATGGAAGGTATCGAGAAGCGTTTCCTTCGCATCGGCAAGGCGCAGCAACTGAACGAAGTTCTGGTAGGCACGACCGCTAATCACCTTGCCCTTCGCATGGTCACCAAGACCTACCGGCGTCACGAGCATCATGTTCGCGCTGTCGAGCACATCGAAAAGCGGCCTGGTCTCGTGCGTTTTTTCATCGGCGGAAGCACCCCGAACGCATAACATCGCAAAGACAACCGCCGCAACCACGCAAGCCGCAACCGCAATACCGATAAATTTCTTCTTTCTCTTCTGCACACGCAAAATATAACTTGATTTTCGGCCCGTGCGGCCTTCGCGACACTTCTAAAAAACTATCTTTTACTGTGTAAAAACATAAAGAGGTCTATCATGACGTTCGAAGAAATGTACGCACTGGCATGCCAGCGCAAAAAAGAAATGCCCGAAGGCAAGGGAACCACGGAACTGTTCAAGAAGGGTCCGCATGCCATCGGCAAGAAGCTCGTGGAAGAAGCCGCCGAAAGCTGGCAGGCCGCCCGCTTCGAAAGCCGCGACGCGCAGTGTCTCGAACTTTCCCAGGTGCTCTACTACGTGGCCGTGATGATGGCCGAAAAGGGCTTAACTCTCGAAGAGGTGTACGCCAAACTATGATCAAGGTAGCTCTCCCGAACAAGGGCATGCTTTTCGAACCCACGCAGGAACTCCTGAAGGCCTGCGGCTACAAGGCATCCAAGCCCTACAAGACTCTGACTCAGCTCGATACCAAGAACGGAATCGAATTCTTCTTCCTGCGCCCGAGCGACATCCCGATGTACGTGGGTCGCGGCATCATCGATGCGGGCATCACCGGCATCGACTTCAACGCCGAAGCGAAGAGCCCCGCGGTGAAGGTTCTGGACCTCCCCTTCGGCGCTTCCAAGATGTGCGCCGCCGTCCCGAACGACAGCCCGGTGCAGAGCCTCGACGAACTGAAGGACAAGACCATCGCCACCAGTTTCCCGAACATCGTGGAAAGCTTCTACAAGAAGCCGATGGATTTCGTGGTGCTTGAAGGCGCCGTTGAAATTTCCGTGAGCCTCGGCGTGGCAGACGCGATTGTGGACGTGGTGGAAACCGGCACGACCCTCAAGCAGGCCGGGCTTCGCATCGTGGGCGACCCGCTGTTCCGCAGCAACGCCGCCCTGTTCTGCAACCCGCAGAAGACGGAACTCGAAGAAGTCAATACGCTCATCCGCCGCATCGAGGGCAAGCTCGTGGCCCAGTCGTACATGATGATCGAGTACGACTGCCCCGCCGAACTCTTGCAGAAGGCATGCGAACTCACGCCCGGGCTCGACGCCCCGACGGTGACCAAGCTGCACGGCCGCGAGTGGTACTCCGTGAAGGCGATGGTCCCGCAAGAAGAGGCGAACGCCATCATGGACAAGCTCTGGGACGCAGGCGCCCGCAGCATCCTCCTGTTCGGTATCAAGAGCGCACGAATCTAGTATGCATTCTCTTGCCTACCTAGCACGCCAGCCCATCCTCGACCGCGATGGGAAAATTTTCGCCTACGAACTTTTGTTCCGCGACTCGCCCACTAGCGACACCGCAGTCATCGCAAGCGACGTCCTCGCGACCGCCCAGGTCCTCGAAAACGTGCTCAACAACATCGGGCTCCCGAAGCTCATCGGCGACCACAAGGCGTTCGTGAACTGCAGCCGGGAGATGCTGCTCGACAACCTGTTCGGGCTGTTGAACCCTCGCTGCTTTGTGCTCGAAGTTCTCGAAGACGTGGAAGTCGACGACGCCCTGGTAAAAGCCGTTGAGCGCTACAAGGCCCGCGGCTTCGAAATCGCGCTCGATGACTTCATCTACAACGAGCAGTTCCTTGCCCGCTGCAAGCCCCTGTTTCCCTATGTCAACTACGTAAAGATGGACATCGTCGAGAACAGCGAAGATGCGCTAGCCGAAGCCGCCAGGTTCTTCAAGGCCAAAAACATCAAGGTCCTCGCCGAGAAGGTCGAGACCAAGGCTTGTTTCAAGAAGTGCCTCGCCGACGGATACGACTACTTCCAGGGGTTCTTCTTCGCAAAGCCCGAGCTCGTGACGGGCCGAAAGATCGACGCGACCTCTGCCGCGATTCTCCGCATACTGCTTTTGCTCCGCACGCATCCGACCCTCGACAAGCTCTGCGAATGTTTTTCCGAGAACGGCAACGTGGCCGCGAACCTGCTTCGCTTCGTGAACTCGGACGCCCAGTTCAGGAGCCACAGCATCGCGAACGTGCGCGACGCCATCATCTGGATCGGCATGAGGAACATCCAGGAATGGCTGATGCTCATGCTCTACGCTCGCCCCGAGATGGGCATGACGCCGCAAAGCTCGCCCCTGTTCCAGAACGCGAGCCACCGCGCGAAGTTCCTGGAACTCCTCGCACGCGTGGTCCGCGGCACCGACGACGACCTGCCCGCAAAGGCCTTCATGGTCGGCCTCATCAGCCGCATGGACGCTCTCCTCGGCGCACCGCTCGAGTCCATCCTCACCGATTCGCCTGCCGACGAAGAAATGCGGATAGCGCTATTGCAGCGTTCCGGACGTCTCGGGGAACTCCTCCGACTAGCAGATGCCGTGGAACAGGACGACCAGGCCGCCATCGTCGCGCTCCTCAAGGAACTGAACATTTCCGCAGCACTCCTCAACCGTTGCGTCAACGACGCATACACGTGGGCCCATGAGCGTTGAACCGGAAAGCCTCGAGGCGCTCATCGCCGAATTCGCAGGCCTTCCCGGGATAGGCCAAAAGACGGCACGCCGTCTCGCCTATCACGTACTGACACGGCCCAAAAGCGACATCGAACGCTTCGCGGGCAACCTCACGAACGCCATCGAGAAAGTCCATCCCTGTCCCAAGTGCCACGCCTTTACCGACGAGGAGCAATGTCCCATCTGCAGTGAACGGCAGGGCGCGAAGGCCATGTGCGTCGTGGAAAAGAGTTCCGACATCCTGCCCTTCGAACGCTCCGGCATCTTCAAGGGCCTCTACTTCGTGCTCGGGAATGTCATCTCCCCGCTCGACGGGATTGGCCCCGAGCAGCTGCACCTTTCGCAGCTGGTCCAGCGGATCAAGGACGAAGGCATCGAAGAGCTCGTCCTCGCGCTCGGGTCTAGCCCCGAAGCCGACAGCACCGCCCTCATGATAGACCGCATGCTTGCCGGATCAAGCGTCAAGCGAACCCGGCTTGCCCGTGGAATCCCAATGGGTTCCGACCTCGAATTCGTCGACGAAATCACCATGCTCCGAGCCTTCGAAGGGAGGGTAAGCCTGTGAACCCGGTAAAGTTCGGCGATTTCACCGTCACGTCCGCGGAATTCGTGAAGGCGGCGGTAAACCTCAAGGGCCTCCCCGAAGAAAGACTCCCGATGGTAGCCTTCCTCGGACGCTCCAACGTGGGCAAGTCATCGCTCATGAACGCCCTCATGGGGCAAAAAAAGCTGGTCAAGGTCAGTTCTACCCCCGGAAAGACCCGCGAAATCAATTTCTTCAAAGTCAACAACCAGTTTTTTCTTGTAGATTTACCTGGTGTAGGCTTTGCCAAGGTGAGCAACGCGAAGCGCGACCAGATGTCCGAATTTATCCGCGAGTACGTGGAAAAGTGCAAGGACCTGCGCGGGCTTGTGTACCTGGTGGACATACGCCACGGAGGCACCCCCACCGACATCGATACGGTGGAGAGCATCCGTAACACGGGCTGCCCGGTGCTGGTAATCGCCAGCAAGCGGGACAAGGTGAACCAGTCGGAACTGGCCAAAGGGCTGAGGCAGATTCAGGAACGTCTCTCCCTACCCGAAAAGCCCCTGTGCGTAAGTGCCGTCAAGGGCCACGGGATTGCAACGCTCTGGCAAGACATACTGAGTGCGATAAACGGGACGAACATAGTAGATGGAAACAAATAAGGACGAACAGCTAACCGTCATCGGCAAGATGTTCCACTCGCTGGGACTCTTCCTGCTGCGCAAGACTGCGGGGCAGCAGGTTGCCTTGTTCATCCGTGCGTTCATGTCCCTCTTTTCCAGGAGCCGCAGCTTCAAGACCGACTCGCGTAACATCATCCTGCAGACATTCTTCACCGGTGTCGAAATATTCCCCATCCTGTTTGTCGTCGCGACCCTTTTTGGAACCGTCGTCATTGTCGAAGTCATTACCATGATGGGCAAGGTCGGATTCTCGGACGTGGTCGGCGGCCTCATGGTCGTCGTCATCATTCGTGAACTCGGGCCTATCCTCACGGCATTCCTGATTGCAGGCCGTAGCGGTTCGTCGCTCACCACCTACATCGGCGGCATGGTCATCAACTCCGAGGTCGACGCACTCGCATCCATGGGCGTAGACCCCATCCGTTATCTTGTAATGCCGGGACTCATCGGCGGCGCCGTTGCAACCTTCATCATGACCATAGTCTTCAGCGCAAGCGCTATCTGTGCCGGATTCCTGATGACGAAGATTGCCATCGCCATCACAGGCAACGCCATCAACCTGCAGCTCACATGGGACTACCTGTCGACCGAAATCCTCAACGCCATGACATTCATGGATTTCATCTTCATCGTCATCAAGCCGCTCGTTTTCGGAAGTATCATTACCACCAACGCCTGCTACCAGGCAATGAACATTCCCCGTGACATCCGCCAGGTGCCCAAAGCCACCGGCAAGTCCGTCATCAAGTCGTTCTTCTACATTGTCTGCGCCGACGTATTCCTTTCCCTGTTCTATTTCATCGACTATTTCAACGAGATTTCGAAGATAATCTGATGTTTGACGAGGCCCTCAGAATTGACAACCTGCACCTGTCCTACCGGGGACTGATCGGAACGGCTTTTTCCAAGCCAAGGGCGCTCGGCTTTTTCGAATCCGGCATCCAGCCCGGCGAAGAGGAACTGATTTCTGGTGCAAACCTCGTCCTCAAGAAAGGCGAAACGTTGTGCATCGGCGGCGGCTCCGGACAGGGCAAAAGCGCGCTTCTCCGCGTCATCGCAGGACTTGCCCGCCCGAACCTTGGGAAACTCTACTATTTCGGGGAATACATCCCGCCCGAGAGACTTACGGCCCTCGAAGTGGCAAAACGCCAGGTCGGGTTCGTATTCCAGAACGGCGCCCTCATTTCGAACCTCCGCGTCCGAGACAACATCGCCCTTCCGTTACGTTATCACAAAGTCGGCACCCCGACGGAAATCGAAGACAAGATTAACATGGCCATGGACCTCATGCGCGTCCGCGACTGCGCCGGCATGTTCCCGCACCAGTTGAGCGTCGGCATGCAGAAGCGTGTCGCAATCGCCCGCAGCTGGGCCATGGGCCCGCAGCTCTTGCTCATGGACGAACCGACTGCAGGCCTCGACAACTACAACCGCCGAAACCTGCTGCCGTTGATCGACAACATGCGAACCCTGTTCAAGACGTCCATCATCATTGTCACCCACGACTTGATGGTAGCAAAGGAACTAGGCTGCAAGATAACCTTCCTTGCCCAAAAGACATTGACCGAGCCCCATTCCTTCGACACGTGGCTTCACGGGGACACCGAAATTACAAAAGAACTCTTCCGCGACCTTCGCGCAAGCGGGTAACATATTATGCACCTTCCTTTACCTGACGATTTTCACGCGCACCTGCGTCAGGGCGAACTCATGCCCGGATACGTACGCGACCTCGTGCAGCAATTCGGACGCGCCATCATCATGCCGAACACCGTTCCCGCGATGACAAGCGCGAAGGCGATAAGCGATTACAAGAAGCAAATTCTCGAAGCTGCGAAGAGCGTACGGCCCGACTTTGAACCGCTCATGACTTTCAAGCTGAACCCGAACTACACGGAGCAGGATTTGAAGGACATGATGGCGGTGGGCGTCGTCGCCGGGAAGTACTACCCCGCAGGCGTCACCACGAACAGTGCCGATGGCATCAGCGACTTCGAAGCGGTTTTCCCGGTAGTTGCGATGATGGAAAAGCTCGGGCTCGTGCTGTGCGTACACGGCGAAGAACCGGGCGAATTCTGCCTGGACCGCGAACCTGCGTTTATCAAGCGCGTCGAGACGCTTACGGCAAAGTTCCCGAAGTTGAAAATCGTCTTTGAGCACCTGAGTTCCGCAAAGTCGGTCGAAGCCGTCAAGAAGCTCCCCGCAAATGTGGCGGCGACATTCACGGTTCACCACCTGATGATGACTCTCGACGACGTCGTCGGAGACGCGCTCAGGCCGCACCACTTCTGCAAGCCGCTTCCGAAGCGACCAGAAGACCGTGCCGCCATCCGCGAGGCAGCCTTCAGCGGCAACCCGAAGTTTTTCCTCGGCACGGACTCCGCCCCGCACCAGCAGGGCAAAAAGGAATGCCCTTGCGGTGCGGCGGGCGTCTACAGCGCACCTGTCGCCGTCCCGCTCCTGGTACAGGAATTCGAACGCGCAGGCCACCTCGACAAACTCGCCAATTTCATCGGCGGCTTCGGCGCCGATTTCTACGGAATCCCGCGGACCACAAAGCAGATTGAAGTCGTGAAAGAATCGTGGACCGTTCCTGAAGTAGTCAACGGAGTCGTCCCCCTCGCCGCCGGCCAGACGCTCGACTGGAAAATAAAGTCGCACTAACAGAATCGACCGAGTTTGGAGACAGCCCTTTTAGGGGCTGTCTTTTTGCTTATATCGCATTAAATTTTGAATTTAATGTTTCGCTCGCCTTAAAAAATATACATTATGGAAGGATTTACCAACCTACAGGTTTTTATGGGATTCGTTCGCGCTATTCTTTACTACCTCACCATATTCACCGGGATGATCATTCTCGGAACGCCCTATATCATCTACAAGAGTATCTGCGGACGCAAATCCGAAATCACGAACGTCTGCAGTTTCTATTTCAAGAATGTCATCTTCAAGTTGTTCGGAATCAAGATTGTCGTTGAAGGCAAGGAGAACATTCCCAAGGAAAGGGGATTCATCATCGTCGCGAACCACGCGAGTTTTCTCGATATCAACGTCATCTGGCCCGCACTCGGCAACACCGCCTTCATCGCGAAGGCCGCCCTCTGGAAAGCCCCGGTATTCGGCTGGGTACTCAACAGCATCGGCTGCATTCCCGTGCACAAGAACCCGCGCATGAATGCCGGCATGGGCAAACTCGTCCGGAAGCGCCTCGATGACAAGTACAACATCGCCGTTTTCCCCGAAGGCCACCGCAGCGAGGACGGCCGCATGTTCAAGTTCCAGAACGGCATCTTCCGTATGGCCAAGGACAACAAGCTTCCCCTGCTGCCCATAACGCTCATCGGCACCAGCGAATGTCTCCCGAAGGTGAAGTGGACCATGAATCCGGGCGTAGTCCGCATTGTCGTCCACCCGCTCCAGACACCCGAAAGTTTCGAGAACACACCCATGAACGACTTGCGAGACGAGATGCACGACCTAATCGAATCCGCATTGCCGTACAAGCAGCAAGAAATTGCCCAAAAGAATTTAGACGCCGATACCGGCGCAAAGGAGGCCTAAAATGGCACAGCATTTACCTAGTGAAGATCAGATTATTGCAATTCTGCGCGACGAACCGATGGTCGGAAGCCGCCTGCGCAGCGCGCTCGGCCTCCCGAAAAAGCAGAAGATGGCATTCAAGCAACTGCTCGCCGACATGGTGGACCGCGGGCTTTTGAAGCGTACCAGCCACAAGGAATACCAGCTGGGCGATGGCGAAAGCGTCGAAGAAAAACGCGAAAAACGCGTGAAGAAGATTGCGGAACAGTACCCCGAAGACAACCGCCGCCTTGGCGCCCGCAGCCGCAGGCAGACGGGCAAGGAAAACGAAACCCGCGTGAAGCGCGGAATTTTGCACCAGACGGGCGAAGAAGAATGGGAAGTGCACGAACTCGAAACCGGCAAGGTGTACGAGATGTGCCACCGCAGGCAGGCTCCGGGCAAGGAAGGCGAAACCATCAGCTTTACGCTGTACCCGCACCCGAAACTCAAGCACAGCTACTTGGCAAAGGTCGACCGCACCGCCGAAGCCATGAACATCAGCTGGGACGAAGTCAAAACCAAGTTCATGGAAGACGCGAACTTGCCCAAAGACTTCAGCCCCGCCATCAAGAAATATGTGGACAGCGTCAAGGAACCGTGCGGCAAGGACTTCAAGGGCCGCGTGGATTACAGGCAGCTCACGATTCTCTGTATCGACCCCGATGGCGCCATGGACCACGACGACGCCATTAGCGTGGAACGCACCGCAAAGGGCTACAGGCTGGGCGTGCACATTGCCGACGTGAGCTACTACGTACCCGAAGGGAGCGAACTCGACGAAGAGGCTTTGGAAAGGAGCTACACGCAGTACCTGCCGTGGACCGCCGTGCCGATGCTCCCGGACAAGCTTTCGAGCAATGTTTGTAGCTTGCACCAGGGCGTGGACCGCTGCGCATTCACCTGCATGATGGAACTCGACAAGCACGCGAACGTGCTCAGCTGGGATTTCCACCGCAGTATCGTGAAGATTACCAAGTCCATCACCTACGAGCAGGCAATGGAAATGATGAAGAACGGCGACGACGATATCAAGGCGCTCGCCGAGGTGACGGCGCTTTTGAAGCAGAACCGCACCAAGGATGGCCTGCTGGAATTCCAGAGCACCGAATTCGGCTGCAAGTTCAACGAAAAGGGAGAACCGGAAAAGATTTACCCGCGCGTAACCGACGAATCAAATTCGTGGGTGGAAGAATGCATGCTCATCGCAAACAACTGCTGCGCGAAGGAACTCAAGAAACGCAAGCTCCAGGGCATTTACCGTATCCACGAGGCGCCGGACACCAAGGACATCATGGAATTGTACTACATGTACCCGGACCTGTTCAAGGATTCTCCGGTGATGTTGCGCGACCTGGGCAAGCCCCGCAGCGGCGACACGAACCTGAACCCGACGGCATTCAAGCTGTACGAACATTTGGTGAAGCGCGCCCAGGGCGACGAGACTTTGACCAACCGCATTCTACGCAGCATGCAGAAGGCGCATTACGACAGCAACAGCTTCGGCCACTTCGCGCTGAACTGGCAGGATTACGCCCACTTTACGAGCCCGATTCGCCGTTACGCCGACTTGTGGTGCCACCGTGAACTCGCACGCAAGGGCAAGGAAATTACCGCCGAACGCAAGAACAGCGTGATTGAAGTTTGCGACTTGATTTCGGCAAATGAAGTCAAGAACCAGAAAATCGAACGCATTGCCATCAAGGTGTGCAGCTGCTGGATTTTGAAGAGCCACATTGGCGACGACTTCGAGGCAACCGTCACGGGCATCGAGGAATGGGGTATCTACGTTTCTATCGCAGACCCGATTGCCGAAGGCCTGGTGCGTTTCCGCGACATTGCCGGCGATGACTTCTACGTATTCAACCCAGATCAGGGACTCGCTTTTGGCAAGAAGAGCGGGCGTACGTTCCGGCGCGGCGACAAGGTGCTGGTGCGCCTTTTGCGGGTAGACCCGCTGCGCGGTCAGGCGGACTTCAGCATTATCGAAAAACTCTCTAGCGAACCGAAGAAGCGCCGCCGTCAGGGTGAATCTCGCGACGATTACAACGACTACCGCAACCGCGACGTTCATGAACGCGCTGACCGCGCCGCCGCGGCGGAAGCCCTCGGGTACGTGAGCCAGCCCGACGACGACCGCGACTTCGATGACGACGCCCCGGAATATATCTCGGCACGCGGACACCGCAACCGTGGTGGACGCGGAGCCCGAAACCGCGACGACGACAACTTCCATGTCGCAAGCAAACCGCGCAAGACCAAGGGCGCCAAAGGTCCCAAGGCTTTCGGCGAAAAGCTCGCAGGCAAGCGCGGAGGCAGGGGCAGAAGCGGCAGAAGATAACCGCAGATGCAAGGAGTAGGATGTCTAGCTACAAGAAAATCGCGCTCTATGCAAGCTACCAGACCGGGAAAGACCTTCCCGGCTACGTCCGCTTTGCACTTTCGCATCTCGCGAGAACCGATTTCCATGTCGTGCTTCTGACAAACGAGCGTGAATTCTCGCAGGAATCGCTCGAATTTATCGCCGACAACGATATCGAGCTGTTCCTCACGCAAAATCACGGGTTCGATTTCGGTATGTGGCACCGCTATCTCAAGCTCAAGGTGAACAGCCCGGTAGCCAACGGCACGCAGAGCGCCATGGGCAGCCTTGACCGTCTCCTCGTGCTGAACGATTCCATCGTCTACTTCCAGGACAACTTCGAGAAGTTCTTCGCCGAAGCGGAAAGAAGTAACGCCGATGTAGTCTCGCTCACCCGGAGTGATGAGTTCTGTCCGCACCTGCAATCGTTCTTCCTTTATCTGAAACAACCCGCCCTCGGCGCATTCTTCATGCACCTGTTCGAAACTCCCGAGCAGGAAAGTTTCGAAGCGACAGTCCGCCACATGGAAGTGGGATTGAGCGAAAAGTTTATCGAAGCAGAAGTCCGCATGGAAGCCCTCTTCCCGACGGATCGCAATCCGATATTTGCATACGGGGAACTGCTCGAACAGGGCTTCATCAAGCGCAAGCTCCTGCAGCGCCGTTTCAGTTTCGACGAGAAAAAGCACTTTATCCGCATGGGCGCCAAGGACGCGCTCAACACCGACTACGCATCGCTCGTCAAGCAGGCCGGACTCGCGCCGGACTTCAAGGAAGAGTGGCTGCCCGCACCGGTGGATTCCAGCGTAAAGCACAAGGCCGACCTCGTATGGGAAGGCGCTTTCGACAAGTTCGGGTGGCCGCTGCTGCGCACGGCCATCAAGGCCAAGTACAAGCTGCTCGGCAGGCCGCTCGAAGGCGACGAGTACAAGTAGCCCGTCACTTTACTTTAAACAAAGTGGTTACCTGGATGGAATCTTTCTCCTCCTGTTTCCCCTCATATCGAGTATATTCCAGAGTCCAGGTAACCGTAGTATCTAATTCTAGCGTGTTATTGCTTTCAATCAGGCAATAATTGAACCTTGGGGCACCACTTCACTGGCCAAAATATAATTTGTTTCGGATAAAATAAAACAGGCAATTTTTGCCTTGCAGGAATCGTGTATACAAAGTCACAGGATTTTGCGCGACTTTATTTTTAATAAGCCAGCTGTACTCCAATAGACGGGGAGACGGGAACTTCCGAGGGCCAACTGAGCGGAGAAAGAACCTTTATGTTAATTCCGACATGGCGGTTGATATCGTAGTTGATACCAGCGGCAGCATGCACCAGTTGCCCGGTCTTGTAGTTATCGGCAATGTTAATCGTCAAACCGACAATCCCATGCCAATGGGTTCCGCCCAAGTAAAAGAGTACCGGAATTCGAATAAAGGAAGCAACGAAGGCGTCGTACTGAAGGCTACCCTGCACGTAGAACGTCCTGGGTTCGTTCATGTAGTAGCGCACGCCTGCACCGAAAATCACGGCACCGATTTCACCGAAGGCCCGGAACCTCGAGCCCAATTCCGTTTTTTCTGTCGGAGCTAGCGCCTGTGTCTGATTTTCCACTGCCGCCGTTTCGGTTGCAGCATTTTCCACAACATCGGCAGAAGATTCTTCCGCAATCTCATCGCAAAGGGCGAAGCCCGCACACAAAAAAATTATGGACATGATTTTCTTCATGTCCGTAAATTAGATTATTCACTATCGGATGTCAATGAAGGCGCCGAAAAAACAGTGCGCCGGCCGGCGCACTGTTCATTTATTTCTTCCTGACGATTTCGGCGTCTTTCACGTCCTTGCCTTTTAGCTTGTCAGAAACGGTGGCAGGGGCGTCCATCTTCTTGTGGATAACCTTGTACTGGATAATGCTCCAGATATTGCCGACAATCCAGTAGAGCACGAGACCCGAAGGCATCACGGCACTGAACAGGAACATCATCGCAGGCATCATCCACACCATCATCTTCTGCTGTGCAGGATCCATGCCGGCACTGGAGCTCATCGTCACCTTTGTCTGGAAATAGGTCGTCGCGACCATGATCCACGGAAGAATTGCAAGGCCGGACGGCATGATGAACGGGATAGAGAATCCGCTCCACACCACATCGCTACGGCTGAGGTCGCTAATCCAGAGGAAGGCGGGCATGCCACGCAGTTCCATGGCACGGCCGAGCACAAAGAAGAGGCTCATGAAAATCGGCATCTGGATGAGCATCGGGAGGCAACCGCCCGTGCAGCTCGAAAGCGGATTCACGCCGTTCTTCGCATAGAGTTCCATAATCGCAGCCTGCTTCTTCTGCGGATCGGTCCTGTACTTCACGTTTATTTCGTCCAGCTGCGGCTTGAGCGAAGCCATACCGCGGGTAGACTTGATCTGCTTCACCATGAACGGAGTCGTAAGGCCACGCACCACGAACGTGATAAGGATAATCGCCACGCCGTAGTTCGGGATAAGGCCATAGAAGAACTTGAGGAGTTTCAGGAGCCACTTGCAAATCCACACGAACCAGACGCTGGAACCGGGGAACCACTTGGAACCCGTCACGATTACCTTCTCGTAGCCCTGACCGAGCGATTCGACTTCGTCCCACTGGAGCGGGAGCACCATGAAACTGTAGGCCACGGAATCTGCGCCGCGGGTCTCGTCCGCGATAGTGAGCCTGTAGGTCCCCGGATCCGTATTCGCTTCGGTCGGGACCTCGACATGCTTCGCGTTCACCTTGGCAGGGACAGGCTTGTCGAACTGGACCGACATGGCGACATACTTGCGGCGCATGCCCACCCAGTAGTAGTTCGCATCGTCGAACGTCATCGCATCGGAGAACGTTTCTCGTTCGGTCATCTCGTTATCCCTGTAGATGACTTCGCTGAAGAAGTAGCTTGCACCGCCAAGGCTCTTGCCCTTCGGGATAGCCTCGGTTTCCCTCATGCCGCCCTTCCAGGAAAGTTCGTAGGCGGCAGGCTTGAACCCGACAAAGCGATTCACCTGGCGCACGGCGGCCCCATCCTTCGTAAAGCCGTAGCTGCGGATAACCTTATTGCCGTTCGCATCCGTGAACGTGAACTGCACGCTCGTATCGGAATCCACCACAATCCATTCGGGAGCGTCCACCGCAAAGAGGGCGTCGGTCAGGTCGGCGGCTCCGAGTTTCAGGTCGAGGGCGCCGAGCGCCGTATCCTGGATGAGTTCGGGATAGTTGCCGGCGGTATCCTTCAGCGCCTTCACGATGACGCTCTGCACCTTGCCGCCCTTGTTGGAAAGCGTCATGATGAACTTGTTCGTCTCGACGGTCACGGTACGCGGAGCAACCGCGGGTACCACCGGAGCGGCGCTGTCGGCTGCTGCGGTCGCAGAGTCGGACGCCACAGCGTCAGAAGCCTTGGCGGAATCGTCTTGAACGGCGCCGAGTACGGGAGGAGCCTTCTCCTCCGGTGCGGCCGCGGGAAGAACCAGTTCGGAGGCGCCATTCTGGGCGCTTTCGACCTGGGCGGCAGCCGCTTTCGCCTGGGCTTCGGCCTTCGCCTTGGCCTGTGCCTCGGCATTTGCGGAATTCATAGTCATCCACCAAATGACAATCACCGCCATGAGGATGGAGCCAATAATCGTATTCTTGTTCATCTCTTTTCCTTTCTAGGCGGCACCGGGTCGTAGCCGCCCTTGCAGAAGGGGTTGCATCTCAAAACTCTAAAAACCGCAAGATAGAAACCTTTGAAGGGGCCGTGAATGCGGATCGCCTCGATTGCATACTGCGAACATGTCGGCCGGAACCGGCACACCCCGTGGAAGAAATACGGGTGGATCAACTGGTAGAGGCGGATCGGCGCGATGAGCACCTGCGAAAACGCCCAGCTAACCTTCTCCAGAACCTTCCGCATTCCCTGCCGCACCCCATTCCATTTTGCGGAATATCTTGGCCGCAGATTCCCGAAGCCTCTCGGCAGTCATCGTTTCGGAACTATCGTTCACGATGACCATCGCCCACACGGGCTTTTCTATCGCGGGAATCATCCCGAAGAAGAGAGGACGCAGGATCCTGCGGCAACGGTTGCGGTAAACCGCATTCCCGTTCTTCTTTTTGGCCAAAAAGCAAAAACGACAAGAACCGTCCGGGCTTTCAATCCACCGCATCGACAAAGACGGAGAGCGGACGAATTTTCCCTGGACGGCTACTTGCCGGTAGGCTGGCTGATTCGGCAGCCGGTAAGAACGCAGTGCGGCCACGAGGCCACCCCGACTTACTTCTTGTAGATGGAATCGCTGACAGTCAGACGCTTGCGGCCCTTGGCACGACGACGGCTCAGGACGGCGCGACCCCAACGGTCTTCCATGCGGGCCATGAAGCCCTGCTTGTTGGCACGCTTACGATTGTGAGGCTGGAAAGTTCTTTTCATGATAAAACCTTTTTAAAATGCAAAATTTTGAGTTCCAAAAATAGCAAAAAATCTGCACAAATCAAGGGCGGGAAGCCGCTTTGGCTCCTTTTTTAACGGCCAGAGAGGATAACTCCCTAGACTTCCCCAACTAATCAACATTTTATTAACATTGTCGAAAAGCGGGCCGGCCTAGCCGACCATGCTTCGAACCTGGTTCCTGCCCCGGGACTTGATACTGTCAAGCAGGTCGTCCACCTTTTTCAGGAGCCTCTCGTGGTCGAATTCGTTGTCGTCACGACAGGAGACGACCCCGCCGCTAATAGTCACGTTCAGGAGGGGGAATTCCTTCCACATGAGAGCGCACACCCTCTCGCGGAACTGGTCCGCCTTCATGAAGGCATCCACATCGGAATCCGAGGACAGCACATAGAGGAAAGTATCCTCCCCATAGCGCGCCGCGCATTCGCCCTCCCCCTCGTCGGCCGTGGATTGCAGGAGAACGGAGATGTCGCAGACCACCTTGTCGCCGAAGACATGACCATAGGCCTCGTTGATACCCCTGAAACCGTCAACGCAGAACATAAACAGGTAGAAACGGCTCCTATTGTGCCAGACGATATTCTCGAAATACTGGATAACGTAACGGCGGTTGTAGAGCCCCGACAAGGGATCGCGCTTGGAAAGGTAATCGAGTTTTTTTACCAGCGATTCCGTCTTGGCCCTCTCCTTGGTAAAGGCGTTCACGACAAAGGTCCCGATGCAGAAGATGGCAAAGGAGACGATGACGTACGAAAGCACCACGTCAACAGCGTAGATGGACGTCGGCACCACATTCAGGAACTTCCGGATAAGGTCCACGTCCATGAGCGAAACAACCATTACGCCCGCAATCCAGAGCATGACTATCCAGAAGGCAATCCACTTGTGCCGCGCTTTCACCGGCGCCACGGCGTCTACAAGCATGACGGCGCAACAATACATGGGCATGCCGCTCCAGATTCCCCCGCAAAAGAAGAATATGGCCGGGACAAGCAGCAGTCCCACCACATAGAACATCGCCATGTAACCGACATCGTAGCGGCGGCTCCTCACGGAAACAAGGCCTATACCCAGCAGCAAGAGCCCCGAAACGACGCAAGCGAGGGCTCCCCAGACACTCTGGCCCTCAAGATACGTAACCGCAGCGGAGGCGACCGTTACGACGATTTCGACCAGGAACACGATCCAAAAGAGGCGCTTTTCGACCGAGTCCTGGGCCTTCCAAAAATCACGAAAAAAAGCAAACATATCTATAACCTTGTCTCCATAATATAAACCGAAAAAAAAGCACCAAAAAATTTTTCTCCTTTTATTATATTTTAAGTTGGAATTAAACAGAATATCCGGGAAGGCATCCATGGAACTCACTCCGCTAGACATCCGCAACCAGACTTTCCACAAGAAATCCCTCGGGGGAATCGACGCCGAGGAGGTAAAAGCCTTCTTGGAAACGGCCGCAAACGCCTTTGAACAACTTTCCAGGAACCGGACGGACCTTACCGAACGGCTGAAAATCGCCGAAGAACGCGTAAACTACTACCGTCAAATCGAGAAGACCATCCAGGACGCCGTCATCACCATGCAGCGCACCGTCGACGAGGTGAAGGCCACTGCCGAAAAAGAAGCCGAACTGATTGTTGCAGAAGCGAAGGCCAGGGCCGTCCGCGAAGTCGAGACCACCAAGAAACAGGCCGAAGACCTCCGCGCCGAAATCGAACAGCTGAAGCAGCTCCGCAGCAACTACTTTATACGTTGCCGCGCCCTCATCCGCGGCCAGGAAGAACTCCTCTCCGCCATGGAAAACGACCAGTCCGACCTCCGGAGCGCCCCCCAGCGTGAACAGCCCAAGCCGGCCAGCGCGCCCCTCGGTCCCGTAGGCAACGTCCTCGCCTAGCCTCCCCGTTCAACACATGCGAGTCAACATCAAGGTCCACGCAAAGAGCAAGCGCGAAAGCGTGACTCCGCAACCCGACGGCACCCTCAAGGTCGAAGTCAAGGCGCCACCCGTCGAGGGCGCCGCGAACGAGGCCATCTGCGAACTGCTCGCCTCCTATTACAAAGTCCACAAGCGCGACGTGAAAGTCGTCATCGGGTCGACCAACAACAAGAAAGTCGTCGAGATTTCCGGGCTATAGATTCCGAAAAGGCCTTTGCCCCGCAAATCCAGGTCACAAAAAAAATCCCTCAGGAACACATTCCCGAGGGACTTGATTTTATCTAAAGAAAACTTTTACTTCGTCAAGGTGAACCTGAACGTCTTGCCGCCACGGACAGGCCTTGCAATGAACATGCCGCCATTACGGACAAGTTCCGCCGTCTTCGCCTTGACATCGGATGCGCTTCTAGCTTCGACCTTTCCAAGGAACATGCCGTTCACATCGTAAATGCCGTAAGCGACCGGAGCGTTATCCGCGGCAAACTTCGCGCCCGCAATCGGCGTAGTATCGCCACCGATCGGCTCGGGGTCATCCGCGTCCTTGCCCTTCACGAAGGTGAAGTAGTCCACGTCCATCCAGTCACCGACCACCGTAAAGCGGAGGATATGTTCACCCGCAGGGAGCGTCACGTTCTTCTGCACCTTGTTGTAGTCGTCGTAGTTCTCTTCACCATCGTTTTTGGGGACAGAGATATCGCCCGTGAGCTCGTTGCCATCGAGGGTCATGTTGAAACCGGAAGTCGCATTGGCAGATGCCACAGCGGCAAAGAAGGTATAGTCGCCCGCTTCCTTCACGTTCACCGTGTATTCGAGCCATTCGCCAGCCTGGTTGTACCCCACGATGTAGCCGGTCGCCTTCTTGTAGATATCGACACCCGTGCCTTCGCGGTAGTTGGTCTCGCCGTGATCATCGGAGTCATTTTCGTTATAGGTCTTGTTTTCCTTGCCGGTACCCGGGATGTCGAAGTTTTCGGCCTCGATCTTGCCCGGCAAATCAATCGCCTTGCCGCCGAACGGTTCACGAGGTACGGGGTCAGCAGGAGTGCCCACGCCCACGAGCGTCACGATGCAGTCCTTGAATTCCGAGCTACCCGCATCCATGGTGATAGTCACGGAGCCGTTCTTCACTTCGACTTCACCTTCATACTTGGCATTCTTCGCCTGGCTCGTGGTGTACACGTGGAATGTTTCCACATCGGCACCCTTCACGTTCACCGTTACGGTCTTGGAATTCTTGTAATCGCGGTTCACGAGCACCACAATCACGGAGTCGCCTTCTGAACTCTTGTAGGCACTGGCAAACAGATTCGATTCGGGCTTGTCAGTCGCTCCCACGCGGATTGCACCCGGACGGATAAAGCGTGCGAACTGGCTCATCACGTAACCACGCTTCGAGACCTTACCGATTTCGTTCTGCGAAACCTGGAGCTTGTTGCCGAAGTCCTTTTCCATGATCAGGCCGTAGCAACGGCGGATGTACCACCAGGTGTACTGATTGAAGTTGCCTACGACCATCGCGCGGTGAATTTCGTAAGCCACGTCCATGGCGTTCACAGTATCGCGCTTGTTCTGGTTCGCCTGGTCACCCGTATTCGTAATCGTACGCCAGTAGTTGCCGCTGCCCTGGCTTTCGGTGTAGTGTTCCGTCATCCAGCGTTCTACGCCCTTCTGGTCAGCCAAAGAATACTGGAAGAAGTTGTCTCCAGTCGTTCTGTCGCTCGCATAGAAGTGTGCACCGAGAATGTCCCAGTTCTTGAGGGCAGAAGCATCGTTCAGTACCTTGTTGTAAAGGTTCTTGTCGTAGCGGAAAGATTCCGTCGAAATCACCTTGGTGCCGTTCTTGCGCATCTGATCGGCGTAGCCCTTGGTGAAGTTGTAGATTTCGTCGGCGCTCCAGCAAGCCCATTCGCCGCACCAGTCCGGTTCGTTGCTGATGGAGATTGCGTACAAAGGAACACCCTGATTCTTCATGTAGGCCGTAAAGCTATTCAGGTGATCCACGTACTTCTGGTAGTTCGAGGAAGCCATATGCTGGTTTGCCCCCGCATACGGGGAAGTCCACGGAGTTGCATACAAGATAAAGTCATCGCCAGCGTATTTCTTGGCGTACTTCGCAGCCTGCACTTCCTTGTTGAAGTCGTTGGAGCTTGCATATACGGGAATGCGCAGCGTATTGAGGCCAATCTGGCCATCGCCCGTACCGAATGCAAGCTTGGCATCGGCTTCGGAGAGTCCGCCTCCGCCCTGCCATTGGTTATGGACCATGCCGCCGAAGCCGCGAATGACCTGATGCTCTTCATCCAGGTTCACATTCACGGTCGACGCCATGGCCATCGGTGTCAGGATTCCACAACCAAAAACCCAAGCGGCTGTCCTGACAAGACCTGCAAAAGTCGCAACTTTTTTCATTTTAACACCTTTTTACACCAAAAATGACAACATTGCCATCCCTACGCTATAAATTTATCCACAAAAAGCAACTTTTCCCCACGCCGGACAAATTTTTCCATTTACGTTTTGGCAATAAAAAATAGGGAGGGTTTCGCACGGCTCACCCTCCCTAAGACCCTCCCAACGCGCGCATAATCGCTTGGAACAGGGTTTGTGCTTTATGGCATCGGCGATTAAGTGCACGCGCACCTTCAGTGCAGGGGTAAAAAAAGTACCCCGGGACTCGCCTGGGGCACTTTTATGATGCCGAAAAGGCATCACTGGATGTGTGGTGTTTAGGGACTCTTTTATGGTATTACTTTGCCGTATTCACCATGAATTTCTTGTTGCCGGTCAGGGAACGGAGCATGTACACGCCCTGGTTGAAGCCTGCCGCACGGAGGGCCTCGCCTGCAGTCGCACCGTCCAGGCGGATCTTACCGACCATGGCGCCCTTCAGGTCAAACACGCGGTAAGTTTCGTACGGTACTGCCTTGAACGTGACGGCTTTCCCAATGGCATCCGTGCCAATCGGTTCCGTATCCGGTGCATCCTTGCCTTCGAGGATATTGAAGTAGTCGATATCGAACCAGGAACCGACAACCGTGAGCCTCAGGACATGTTCGCCCGCGGGGAGCTTGATGTTCGCCTTGACCTTGTTGTAATCGTCGTAGTTTTCCTCGCCTTCGGTGGCTGCGGGCACGGAGATTTCTTCGGTAATGTCCGTCCCGTCGAGGGAGAACTTGAAGCTCGAGGTGTTACCGGCGGCAGCAACTGCGGCATAGAGCGTGTAGTCGCCTTCCTTCGCCACGTTGATGGTGTATTCAAGCCATTCGCCTTCGGTATTGTAACCCACGATGACACCCGTCGCCTTCTTGTACAGGTCTACGCCTGTTCCATCGCGGTAATCGCTATCGCCATGGTTCTCGGAATCGGATTCGTTGTAGGAATCGACATCGCCACCGCGACCCGTACCCGGTTCATCGAAGTTTTCGGCCTCGATCTTGCCCGGAACAGCCCAGGCCTTGCCACCGAACGGCTTCTGCGGTTCTGGCGGAGTCGTGCCGCTGCCTTCAAAGCCCCAGGCCTTGATAGCCATGGTAGAATCCCTGCTGCCCTTGAACACGAGGAACACCTGTTCCACGATTCCCTTGAGGCCAGTGACTTCGCAGGAATTCTCGGCAAAGGTATTCTTGTTACCGGTATTCTTGAGCGTGCAGGTGCCGGCGAGCGTACCCGTCGCAGAACCCGTGTGGATTTCAACCTTGTCGCCATCAGCCGTGCTTGCGGCCTGCACCACGAAACCGGTCGCGGCAGTACCGAAGTCAACGCCACTCACGCGAATCCAGGATTCCTTCGTGGAAAGCGGGAGCAACAGGTGTTCGGCAACCTTGCCCGGAGTCCAGTTGGAACGGCTACGGATACCCTTCTGCTTGGAGCTCGTGAGAGCCGGGTACCAGTCATACGGATCGAAGTTCTCGATCTGCTTCGGGCCTTCCTTCGTGAAGGTCAGTTCCTTCATGGTGCCGTCGTTGTTGTAGAAGAACTCATCCACGCTCACGCTACGGTGGTATGCGGGTACCGGATTCGCCTGGCCGTCATCGGCAGGAATCTTTTCGAGGCCGTCATAACCGTTCGCAATGCGGCGGTCATGGTAGGCAACGTACCAGTGGCCCTTGAATTCGGCAATGCCATGGTGGTTGTTGTTGTTCGCGTTGATGTTCTGCCCGTTGATGTTCGGGTTACCCATGAAGATACCCTTGTATTCATAAGGGCCCATCGGGTTCTTGGACATGCCGTAGGCAATACGCAGGTCTGCCGTACTGTAAGACAGGTAATAGTTGCCCTTGTACTTATGGATGTAAGAAGCTTCCATCGCCTTCGGGCCACCGATCTTCAGGTGAGTCTTGGAACTCACATCGAAGCCCTTCATGTCCTTGTTCAACTTGTAAATGTTGAAGATGTCGTTGTTGTTGTTATTTGCAGGGCGGCTATCGCTGCTACCGCCACCGAAAGTGAAGTAGCCCGTACCGTCGTC